>WQTE01000001.1 GCA_009786445.1 Oscillospiraceae bacterium
TAGAGAAAAATTGTTTAACTAGGAGGATGAACAATGGCAACAGTCTTAATCGTTGACGACGCAGCATTTATGCGGATATCGATTAAAAACATGCTCACAAAAAACGGCTATGACGTCGTTGGCGAGGCTGAGAATGGTTTAATCGCCGTCGATATGTACAAGGAGCTGCAGCCCGACATCGTCACTATGGACATCACTATGCCGGAAATGACCGGTCTTGATGCTCTTAAGGAAATCACAAAGATTGACCCTCAATCAAAAGTTGTCATGGTTTCTGCTATGGGGCAGGAAGCAATGGTTCGCGATGCAATCGTTTCCGGTGCAAAAGGCTTTATTGTAAAACCGTTTAAAGAGGATGGCATCATTGCAGCGTTGAAAAAGCTCGCCTAGTATATTTTTATATTATTCCGAGGCTTTCGGTTTTTCGCTGTGTATATGACCCATTATGGCCCACTGTATTTTTAAGTACTATGAAATGGTAGGTAACACTATGATGCGTGAACTAGACCCCATGTTGGACGTGTTTATCTTTGAGACTCAGCAACTGCTCGAGTCTCTTGAGGAAACGCTTCTTAAAAGTGAGAAAGAGAAGAACTTAACAGATGATCACATCAACGAAATTTTTCGGGTTATGCACACTGTTAAAGGTTCTGCGGCGATGATGTCCTTCGACAACCTGACAAAGCTCGCTCATGCGCTTGAGGATATGTTTGATAAAATCCGCGAGGGCAAGACCCGCAAGGATGTTGAAGCTATTGAGGGCGTAACAGAACTTGTTCTTGAAGCCGGAGACAAACTCAGAGTTGAGGTTGACAAACTTTTGTCCGGTGCTGAATCAGATGGTGATTTTACAGAGCTCAGTGGTAGGATACATCGTTACACAGATGTAATTATGGGTCCTGCACCTGCTGCGGCTGCACCTGCACCTCCACCTGTAGCGAGCGAGGCACCACCTCCACCTGTGGAAAGTGAAGTCTCTGCACCGCCACCCGCTGCTGCGGCGCCGCCTCCGCCTCCGCCGCCCCCGAGCGACATACCCACCGGCGATGATATGAGCGAACCTGCCGATGCTGACCACACAGATTATGGTACTCCGCTTTACAAGGTCAGGTTAACCTTTGAGCAAGGTTGCCAAATGGAGAATCTGCGTGCCTTTGGTGTCGTCACGGCTTTAAATGACTATATCCAAAGACTTATTCATTATCCTATGGACCTGGAAGATTCAGAGTCCAGTGAAGTAATCGTTAAAAATGGATTTACACTATTTGTTCAAACCGGAGAGAATCCGGATTCTCTAAAGAAGTTGGTAGAATCTATTATGTATGTTGAAAATTCGAGTGTCATTTCCCTACCTCCTGACAGCGACGAGCTTCCTCCATCAATGAGGGCTAAACCTGCTGCCGATGAGAAATCGCAGGTGGTTGAGGAGAGCAAACAATCTCTTACTGAAACTGCTGTCAAACAGAACTTTATCAGTGTCAATGTAAATAAACTCGACAAACTCATGAATCTCATGGGTGAGATTGTCACAACCGAGTCTATGGTTACAAAGAATCCTGAGGTAGCCAGTCTCCACATTGATTCATTTGAGCGCAGCAGCCAAGAACTCAGGAAACTCATCAACGAGCTCCAAGAAATTGTTATGTCCATACGTATGCTACCTGTTTCAAACTCATTCCAGAAGATGCGCCGTATTGTACGTGATGTCAGTAAGGCTGTCGGCAAGGAAGTTGAGCTCGTTCTCATCGGTGAGGAAACAGAGGTTGATAAAAACATCATTGATAATCTCTCAGACCCACTCATGCACCTCATCCGCAACGCTGTTGACCACGGCATTGAGAAGCCCGATGCCCGTTTGAAGGCAGGTAAACCTTCTCAAGGCACGCTCACTCTCGAAGCCAGAAGCACCGGCGGCGATGTTGTTATCCTTATTTCAGACGATGGTAAAGGGCTTGACCGCAAATCTATTTTGCGTAAGGCAAACGAAAAGGGTATCACCACAAAGCCTGATGCTGAGTATACCGATAACGAAGTCCATCACTTGATTTTCCACCCCGGTTTCTCGACAAACGAAGAAGTTACCGAGTTCTCGGGTCGCGGTGTCGGTATGGATGTTGTCAAGCGTAATATTGACAAGGTTGGCGGCACTATCTCCCTCGAAAGCACCCCGGGCGAAGGAATGAGCGTTCAAATCCGTATTCCGCTCACACTTGCTATCATCGACGGCATGAAGCTGCGTGTCGGAAAACTTCTCTTCATCGTTCCGATGCTTTCCATTCAAGAGTCATTTAAACCCAACGATGGTGATGTTTTCCTCGATCCTGATGGCAGTGAGATGATTATGATTCGCGGCGAATGTTATCCCGTACTCAGGCTGTACAAAATTTTCAGTATTGAGTCTGACTACGAGACCCTTGATAATGGAATTCTCGTTATGATTTCCACCGATACTACCACATTTTGCTTGTTTGTTGATGAACTTATCGGTGAGCAACAAGCTGTTATCAAACCACTTCCCGAATACATTCAAAAACACAACACAGGAATGCACGGTCTCGGAGGTTGTGCAGTTCTCGGAGATGGTTCAATCAGTCTTATCATTGACATTAACACCCTGGTCACTGACTGATAAATTGCATATATCAATACACAAAGGGGCGTTGATACGCTCCTTTGTTTATAGTTTGTGCACGATTTTGTAACACTTTTTTGTTGACTTCTGCTTTTTTTTGGAGTAGAGTAATTCTTTAGAAATGAGGTTGGTTTTAATGCATATAGCATTAGGTCTTATCATTGGTATGATTTCGGGCACTATCCAATTTTTTATGCTGTCTAAATTCACAGGCGCCATATCCCAAGGCAAAGTCAGCAACAAAACTGTTTTGTTTGCACTTACACAATTTCTTTTTCCTTTTGCTGTCTTGGTTATCTGTGCTTTTTTCATTCAGGACAGTCTCATGTGGGCGGGAATCGGCATGGGTGCAGCTCTCATAACTTCCGCAGTTGTAAAGTTTTTGATTTCCTCTCGCACAAGCAATGTAAAATCTCGGCCATCCGCAAAAAAGTGATTTTACTCTAGGTGGTGAAGTAGGGTGTTTAACATAATATTTCTCTGCATCTCTATCCCCCTTATTTTAGGTGGAGTCCTGTGGCGCCGAAAGATTGACTCCACTATCCATGCGGATACGCCTGTCCCAACACCTGTAAAGCGGCTCCGGCTTATTTCTGTTTCTGTTGCTGTTCTGGGCGGTTACATATTTGTCACACGCCTGCTTTCGATAATTTTTGGTCCCCGCGAGAGCGAGGAGCTCGGTTTTTCGCTCTGGCAGGAGCGGATTGATGTTTTTGGCTACAGTCTGAGTTATACTGTGATTTACACTTGGCTTGCCATGGCGATTTTGATTATTTTGGCTCTGATACTTCGATTTACCGTGTTCAAAATCCCCAAGGATGAACCGAGCGGTGTGCAAAATGCTGTTGAGCTTATCGTTGAGGCTGTCGGAAATTACACTCAGGCTCAGACACACGGTGCCGGCGAGATGCTTGCCTCGTACATTCTCACCATTGCATCACTCATGATTACCAGCGCTTTCCTTGAGCTTTTCAGGATTCGCCCGCCGATGTCCGATATCACAATGACTTTTGCGCTTGCCCTCATTACATTTATTTTGATAAATATTTACGGCATTCGCAAAAAGGGCGTTGTTGGCAGGATAAAATCTCTTGCTTCCCCGACTCCGCTTGTTTTTCCCTTTAGGGTTATCTCCGATATGGCAATTCCGGTTTCCATGGCGTGCCGTTTGTTTGGCAATATGCTTGGTGGTCTGATTGTTATGGATTTACTTTATACAGCTTTGGGGACGGGAGCTGTCGGTATTCCAAGTGTCGCCGGTCTCTATTTTAACGCTTTTCATCCGATTATACAGGCTTTTATCTTCGTCACTTTGACTTTAACATTTATTAATGAGGCTACTGAATGATTTTGTGGTTATTTTTTGACTCGAATTTTTAAGGAAAGGCATGGTCATTATTATGGATACTATCGGAATTTCACTAGCACTTTTATCTTGTGCTACGGCTGCGATTGCAATGGGTTTTGCCACAGGGAAGGCTCTTGATGCGGTTGCACGCCAGCCTGAGTCGTCAGGTAAGATTAACAGCATTTTGCTTTTGGGTCTCGCACTAACCGAGTCCGCTGCAATCTACGGGTTTGTAATCGCTCTTATCTTGATTTTCACCCGGTAAGCGCTGCCCGCCTCTAACAAAGCACCTTGAAAGGGTTGATGAGTTTTGGATATTCATCCTGAAGATGTAATAATCAGCATCATAAATGTTGTCGTGCTCTTCATTTTGCTGCGCCTGATTCTCTGGAAGCATGTTATCCGCTATCTTTCTGAGAGGTCAGCACGTATCAAAAAGCAGTTTGACGATGCGAAAGACAAAGAGCAGCAAGCCTTGACTCTTATGTCGCAGTATGATGAAAAAATCGGAAACCTTGATGAGCGAGACCGTGAGATGCTGCTTGCGAGTAAAGAGCGGGCATCAAAAGAGGCTGAGTTGATTTTGGAAAAGGCGCATGATGATGCCGCTATTATGATTCGCGATGCTGAAAATCGTATAGCTATGGAGAAAACTCAAGCGCTGGAAGAAGCTCATGAAGAAGTAACAAGACTGGCTGCGGACATGGCTTCACGCATTTTACACCGCGAAGTTTCCGCTTCGGACAACGAAAATGTAGTAGAAGACTTTTTTAAGTAATCAAACTCACGCAGATAATATGATAAACTATCGAGGTGAATTATGGACACCAGACCTATTTTGATTGTGGTTTCAAAAAATGACGAGCATCTTATTTCGTCCATAAAGACAGGTTTTGAGAACAAGTTTGAAAGAACTCTCGATTTTGAGATTGTGGAAAGCCGGAAGATAGCAGGTGGTTTTATTGCTGTTATTGATGGTAATGTGTATGATGCGAGTTTTTCTTCGCGATTGCACGAGCTTTCCCGCCGGATGATTCACCCTGATGAGAAAACTTCTGCCACCGAATCTTCTTTCTCTTCTGTTGGTGCTATCTTAAAAGAACGTATTATGGCACGTGAGCCTGACCCTATCGTTTATGAATACGGTATTGTCAAAAGCTATAGTGATGATATTGTTCATGTTGAGGGACTTGCAAGTTGCCACTACGGTGAGCTTTTGACTTTTGACGGCGGGGCTGTCGGGCTTGCTCTTGACCTCGTTTTAGGTGGTGTCGGTGCTGCGCTTCTTGGCGGCAGCGTTTCCACCACGAGCCTTGTAAGAAAATCGGGGCGCATTGCTGAGATTTGCGTTGGTGAAAAGACCTTGGGTCGTGTCATTGACCCCTTAGGTCAACCACTTGATGGCAGAGAGCTAAACGCCGATAAGTTCCGCCCTATTGAGTCTCACGCACCGTCACTCATGGATCGCTCGCCTGTTAATACCCCGCTGGAAACAGGCATTTTGGCCATTGACAGTATGATTCCTATTGGGCGTGGTCAAAGAGAGCTTATTATCGGCGACAGACAAACAGGCAAAACTTCTATTGCTTTATCCGCGATTTTAAACCAAAAAGATACCGGGGTTCTGTGTGTCTACTGCGCTATCGGACAAAAGACCTCTACCGTTTCAAGTCTGGTGCACACTCTTGAAACCGCCGGAGCTATGGCGCACACTGTAGTTGTCGCAGCTATGGCTCACGATACGGCTGCCATGCAATATATTGCTCCTTATGCCGCTTGCGCAGTCGCAGAGGAGTTTATGTATAGCGGGAAAGATGTGCTCATTGTCTATGACGACCTTTCAAAACACGCTGTCGCCTACAGGACCATGTCGCTTCTGCTTCGCCGGCCTTCAGGGCGTGAGGCTTATCCCGGCGATGTTTTTTATCTGCACAGCCGTCTGCTGGAACGTGCAGCTAAGCTCTCTCCCGAGCTTGGAGGCGGTTCTATGACAGCTTTGCCTGTTATCGAGACGATGGCAGGTGATATTTCAGCGTATATCCCGACAAATGTCATCTCTATAACTGACGGGCAGATTTATCTTGAAACTGCAATGTTCAACGCAGGTCAGCGCCCTGCCGTCAATGTTGGGCTCTCTGTTTCACGTGTCGGCCGCAGTGCGCAAAGAAAGGCTATGCGTGCTGTATCCGGTAGTTTGCGGCTTGAGATTGCACAGTACAGAGATATGGCAGTTTTTGCTCAGTTTGGAGCTGATATCGACTCTGCTACTTCTTCAATGCTCCGGCGCGGTGAGCGTCTTGTGAAGCTTCTGGTTCAGCCCAGAGAGCGCACATACAAGCTGTCTGAGCAGGTTGTTTTGCTTTTGGCGGCGGAAGATGGCTTGTTTGACAAATTTGAGCTTGCCGCAGTGACCGAAACTGCCGCTGCTCTCCTTGAGTTTACTAAGGAGAACGCAGGGGCTATTTTGGATAATATTGATAGCATAACAGAGCTTCTTGATGGTGACAAAGCAGCACTCCGGCAGGTTTTTGAGAAATTCTTGCCAAAGCAAGCATAAAGTAAGCATTTAATTTTGCAGATGATATGCTGTTTGCGTACTGTTTTCGAGTGAACAATATCATATGCAGACCGGACAGGGGGACACTGTGCAAAAACCTAATGAGATTCGTGAGCATATTTTAGCCGTTGAGCAAACTAAGAAAATCACGGGCGCGATGGAGCTCATTTCCTCAACTCGTATGAGGCAGGTCATGGGGCATATTGAGCATAACCGTCGGTATTTTACAGATATTCGCCGCACGATGAAAGAAATTTTGACTTCTTCGCAGGAGATTTCACACCCTTTCCTTCATGAACGTGAGCGTAGGCACTGTACTTATGTTGTGTTTTCGGCGGACAAAGGTTTTTGCGGTGCCCATAATAACAATGTCCTAAATTTTGCCCTTGACCGTATTCGCGAGCATCCGCGAGAATGTGGTCTTGTGACACTGGGACACACCGCTGAAAGTTTTTTCCCTGCTCATGGTGTGATGCCTGACATTTGTATGAGAGGTATCGTGCAAGACCCAACGCTTGACAGAGCCCGTGAGGTAGCTGATGAGCTTACAAGCCTCTACACTCGTGAACTTACTGACGAAATTCGCATTATTTACACTTCGTTTTATGGCGAAACTAAAAGGCAGCCCACCGAGGTACGGCTTTTGCCTCTTTTGCTTCCCGATTACGATGATGTCAGAGATGCAGAGCAAATGGACGAAATCATGTATCATCCATCCGCTCAGACTGTATTTAACCAAATGGTTCCGCAGTATGTCGTTGGTTTAATGTTTGGAATAATGGTACAGGCGTACGCAAGTGAGCATTTTGCCCGCATGACGGCTATGCGCTCTGCGACCACTAATGCAAAGGATATGATAGATAATCTCAGCACGCAATATAATCTGGTGCGGCAAAGTGCTATAACCAACGAGCTTGCCGAAATTGCCGATGCAGCGGAAATTTTGAAAGGAGCTAACGAATATGGCTCAGGATTTTGAACTAACCGAAGGAACACAAGGGGACGGTTCTCCTGTGTCAGAAACCGGCGTAATTATAAAAATCAGCGGCCCTGTTTTGGATGTCCGCTTCGAGCATGATGCTAACGAGCCAAAACTGCACGACTTGCTCAGAACAGACGATGGCAGACATATGGAAGTAGCTGCAAATATCGCTCCGGGCGTTGTTCGCTGTATTGCTCTCGATGCCACTGACGGTCTGTGTTGCGGCACTGTGGTTACAGCTTTGGGACACGCTATAAAGGTTCCTGTCGGCACCGGTGTTATTGGCCGTGTTGTGGATGTCCTGGGGCGCCCGATAGATGGCGGTGAGGCTATCACGGATGCTCCGCTTTGGAATATTCACCGCAGTGCTCCTAAATTTACTGATTTGACTCCGGTTGCCGAGTTTTTTGAGACGGGTATAAAGGTTATTGATTTGCTTACCCCTTATTCCAAGGGCGGCAAGATTGGTCTTTTCGGAGGCGCAGGGGTCGGCAAAACTACGCTTATCATGGAGCTTATCTACAATATCGCTACTGTTCACGGTGGTTACTCGGTTTTTGCCGGTGTCGGCGAGCGCAGCCGCGAAGGTAGTGAGCTTATTCACGATATGAAAGTCTCCGGTGCCATTGATAAGACTGCTCTGGTTTTCGGTCAGATGAATGAACCTCCGGGTTCCCGTATGAGAGTGGGGCTTACCGGACTCACCATGGCTGAATATTTCCGCGATGAGATGAACCGTGATGTCCTGCTTTTCATCGACAACATCTATCGTTATGTTCAGGCAGGTAACGAGGTTTCCGCTCTGCTCGGCAGGATGCCTTCTGCTGTCGGCTATCAGCCTACGCTTGCAGGAGAGCTTGGTTCCCTTGAGGAAAGAATTGTCTCCACAAAAAATGGTTCTGTAACTTCCGTGCAGGCTATTTATGTTCCGGCTGACGATCTCACTGACCCTGCACCTGCCACGATTTTCTCTCATCTTGATGCTACCACCGTTCTTTCTCGCAGTGTTGCTGAAATTGGTGTTTACCCTGCCGTATCGCCGCTTGAGTCTTATTCTCGTATCTTGGAGCCTTCTATCGTCGGAAAGCAGCACTATGATGCGGCTCAAGGTGTCATCTCTTGTCTGAACAGATATAAGGAGCTGCGGGATATCATCGCTATTTTGGGCATGGACGAGCTTAGTGCCGAAGATAGATTGACTGTTTACCGCGCTCGTAAGATTCAGCAATTTCTGTCTCAGCCGTTTTCTGTTGCTGAAACTTTTACCGGTATGGAGGGGCGTTTTGTAAAACTTTCCGATACAATTCGGTCTTTTTGTGCTATACTTGGGGGAGAGGTTGACTCGCTTCCCGAAGCGGCGTTTTTTATGGTTGGCGACATAGACGAAGCGAATGAGAAGGCTAAATCTTTGTAATGGGGTAGGTACTTCTATGAAACTTTTCAACCTAAAAATTCTTACTCCTGAGCGAGTGTTTTTTGACGGAGAAGTTGAGGCTGTTTCAGCCGATGCTCCTGATGGGAATGTTACGATTTTAGCTGATCACGTACCTTTTATCATGCCTGTCGTTGTTGGGGATATTAAGATAAAAAAAGATGGCAAATGGAATGAGTCTGTCAATTCCGAGGGGTTTTTGGAAGTTCGCTTAGACGGTGTGCTGATTTTTGTTCAGTCTTGTTTGCACCCGGAAGAGATAGACCTGAGCCGTGCTGAGGCTTCGCGCAGACTTGAGCTTGAACGTCTACGCCAGAAGCAGAGTATGAGTGAGTACAAATCTTCTCAAATTGCTCTGGCCCGTGCCGTCGCCCGCTTGAATCTGGCGAAAAAATCGTTAAATTAAAATCAGAGGATTAGTATGCTTGAGTTTTCTAAATTACAGATTAGTGATATTGGTAGGTTAAGACCATTTATACGTAGCGGCAATACCAGAGTTTGCAATAATACTGTCGGCAGCATTTTTATGTGGAGAGATTATTTTTCCACGGAGTATGCCATTTGGGGAGATAGTGTCATCTTTAAAGTGAAGGCTAGACACGATGATATTGACACTATGTTTTCCATCCCGCTCGGCGGCGATTACATTTCCGGAACCGATAAGGTCAACGAGTACTGCCATGGTCATAATATCCCTGTCGTCTATTACGCTTTGACCGAGAACGACCTCGAACCTCTCCGGTCAATTTATAGCAGCCACGAGCTTTTTTCTGATGATGACTGGGGTGATTATGTTTACAATGCTTCCGACCTTATCACTCTTGCCGGCAGGAAGTATAGTGGTAAGCGCAACCACATAAACCAGTTTAAAAAAGATAATCCTGATTACTCTTTTGAGGAGATTACTTCCGCTAATTTCGCTGAGGTCAGAGATTTTTACGATGAACTTAGCCGCGATTTAGTTTTTACTTCCAAGACTGCATCGGAAGACCACGACAAGACTCTTGAGGTGCTTTCTAACTACGAGGCTTATGCCCCTCTCGGCGGGCTTTTGCGCACTCGCGGCTCTGTTGTCGCTTTTTCTGCCGGAGATATTATCGGTGATATGCTTTTTGTACATATCGAAAAAGCTGATACACTTTTCAGAGGTGCATATCAAGTTATTAACAATGAGTTTGCCAAGCATTTTGCTTCTGACGGTATTTTATTTATCAACAGAGAGGAAGATGAGGGCGACCTGGGTCTACGCTTTTCAAAAAACTCCTATCACCCTGTAGAGATTACAAGAAAGTACATTTTTATCGTCCTGTGATATAGCCGCAAGCCAGTCCCTGTGAAAATGATTGTGTCTTAGGCGTAGCAAATTAGCGACTCACGGCGAAATTTCGGAAAAGTGCTCGCACTGTCTGAGCGAAGCGAGTTTGCGAGCACCCGAAATGAGCCGATGAGTCGCTTTTTGCGGATGCCGTTAAGCAATCATTTTCACAGGGACTGGCTTGCGGCTATATCGCTCGCTACCTTTGAGAGTTCTGTTATTCTTTCAAAGTTGCCGCTACTTATATCTTTTTTCTCGCACAGCCAACTGCCGCCTACTGCATGGATGAATGGAGCACTTAAATATTCCTTGAGATTTTTAGCCGATACGCCTCCTGTGGGTATAAACTTAACTCCGCCAAACGGACCTGCCAATGCTTTCATTGCAGAAAGGCCTCCATAGACGTTTGCGGGAAAAAACTTTACTATGTTTAAATCCAGTTTCAGAGCTTCCATTATTTCGGTAGGGGTCACACATCCGGGTACAACAACTATTTTATTGTCTACACACCATTTTACTACCTCGTAGTCAAATCCCGGTGAGACTATGAACTTTGCACCTGCATCTACCGCTGCTTTGCATTGCTCAAGTGTTATCACAGTTCCCGCACCGACACAGATATCGGTACAGCCCTCTGCTACTTGTTTTATGGAGTCCAATCCTGCTTCAGTTCTGAGTGTAATCTCCATAACATTGATTCCACCCGCTAATAAGGCTTTTGCGGTATTTATTGCATCTTCCGATTTTTCCATGACCACAACCGGAACAATACCGCTTTTTTTCATTTCGGCAATAATATCCATTATACTTTCCCTTTATACTTTTTCGCTGCTGTTTCCATCAACATATAGAATGCCTGTCCTTCTGAAGCATAACCGGAGTGGTCAAAGTGGGGAGCTCCGCAGACTTCAGTGACTAAGCCGTATCTGTCAATTTTTGTGTTGACCGCTGCGCTCATTTTGTTTGCCGCTTCAAGATAGCATCCTTTATCCAGTAATCCTTCGGCAAGTCCCCTGTAGATGGTGTATGCCATCATTTGCGGGAAGTTTGTCTCAACGAAAGTTTCGGGATTATCTAAAACATCGTGGAAAAGACCATCTTCACGCATATGTGGAAGTGCACCATCAAGCAATGTTGTAATTTTACCCAAGAGTTTTTTTCTCTCTGTTCCCGCGCTTTCGGGCAGAGCCGAAAGCACTCTCATTATTCCCGCCAGTGCCCAGCCATTTCCTACGCCCCAGACATCGCTGCGTATGAATTTCTTTTCATTTTCGTTATACATATGTCCCAGCAGGTTTTTTTTGGGGACAAATAAAGTATCCCAATAGCCGTCGATTTGTTTTATGGCTTCTTTATAGTTACCTGCCGCAGCGAGGTAAGGGGGGAGCATATATACTGAATCTATCCAAAACTCCGGCTTATCCATCACGTGATACAAGATTCCATCTGCGCTTCTCGGCGCAGTTTCCAAAACCCATCTATCGAGCTTTTCCAGCGCATCTTTAAATATTGGGTCGCCGGTTTTTTCGTATGCAAATAATATTGGCTCACCGGCGGCTACAGGGTCTGTCACTGCGTTATGATGTCCAATCATAGCAGGTCGCCCATCGTCAATTTGACGATGGACGGCCTCTCGTGCCAAGCAAATAGTTTCCTCTTCGTCTCCGCATTCTAAAAACGCCTGAGCCACAACGCCATGCTCCCAAGGATACCTTTGCATCGCCAGCGTCATGAGTTTTACCTGCTTTAGCTTATTATTCATTTAAAAAACCATTCCTTTCAGCAATCTTACGGCAAATAATGTCTGCCTTAAGCCTTACTTGCAAGTTCCTGTATTCTTCCGTAAAAATCCCTTAGTTCAACGAGGTAATCTGAGTACAGCTTAACATATTTTTTGTATGTTTCGTGCATCTCCATGTTTGGTGTGTATTCTTTTTCCTTTGTGATATGTTTTTTCACGGTTTCCTTTAAGTCTCCGAACAGCCCTATACCGTTTCCTGCAAGCACAGCGGCTCCCCACATCGCACAATCACTACGATTTATCGTGAAATACGGGCGCGCTGCAACATCTGCACTCATCTGTGACCACACCGGATTCTTTGCTCCGCCGCCTATTATACGGACAGGTGTACCCTTATATTCGGGGTATATCCTATCTTTGCTCTGTATTGCAAGGGCTAGGTCATAGGTGAACGACTCCAGTAACGCACGATAAAAATGCTCTGTACCGTGACTCCAATCAAAACCCATCCACATTCCGCGCAGAATGCCGTCAGAAGGCATTGAGCTTCCGCTCAAGAGACCTATTGACATAAGTCCGTTGCACCCGGGTGTGAGGTCTGCAATCTTGCTGTCCAAATCACGGAAAACTGCGCCCAGATCCTCGCCCTCTTTACGCACAAACGTGTTTACATACCAGTCAATTGTAATGCCCGACCCTGCCGCAAAATGCACTGTGTAAAACTCTCCCGGAACAGGAGACGCCATTGCATCAAATCTTCCGTATTCGGAATCTGCACGGTATTCAGGCACACAACATGAAATCTGCCCGTAGGACGATGCTTCAAACACACCGTCTCCCGGTTCGACCGCCGCAGAGCCCAAACAACCCGCTGCTTTGTCGCCCGCACCTGAAACTAGTGCGATTCCCTGCTTTAATCCTGTAATTTTTGCCGCTGATGCTGAGAGCTTGCCGCAAACCGTATTAGAAGTGACAACACGCGGCAAAAACTTCTTATCAAGCCCGATTGCATCACAGGTTTTATCCGACCAGTCATCGGCATTAACATCACATAATCCCGTCCATGCCGAATAGGTACGATCCATTACGGCATCTTCGATGTCCAGCTCACCGAGTCGCCCGATAACATAGCCGGAAATCATAAGATACTTGGAGATTTTTTTAGCCTCGTCGGGAAATTCTGTTTTGAACCACTCATATTTTGGTGCCATCTGAGGGAAATTCGTGCCTCCCACGCGCAAGAAATGGTCTTTCAGCGTTTCCATCTGCCTGTTGGCATACGGCATATAGCGGCTATCCAGTGAGCATGACCAGGTTGTTATGTCATTCCAATCCTTGTCCACACCCATAAATCCCGCCATCTGCCCTGTAAACGCTACGGCAGCAACATCCCCGGATCTATCACCCAGCTTTTGTACCGTCTTTTTCATACAGGCAACAACAGACTCATAGAGTTCCTCACCCTTTTGGATAAAGATGCCCGGCCCAGGTCGGTAGTCTTTGACACTTTCGATAGCCTCTGTTATGAACTCACCTGCTTCGTTGTAAACTCCAACCTTGATGAAACTGGTTCCCAAGTCAACAGCCATAAGTAATGTGTTTGACATAGTAGAAAATCCTCCTGTTTAAAATTGCATAGCCGATTGCGACGCTCAAAACCGCCAGCTTCGCAATTGCCTATTAGAATATTGTCCTTTCAGTAGCTTCCGGGCTTATAAATACTTTCATAAGTTTTGTGTTAGTTTGTATTTCTTTTAATGCACTTTCAAGCTCTGAGAGGGGAACAACCATCGAGTACATATGTGAAGGGTCAATCCGTTTGTATTTAAGAATACTTATTGCAACAGCCCAATCATTGCCGATACCGGCACAGGAGCCGGTAACCTTCTTCTCTCCTACAACAAACTCGAACGGTGATAATCCGGCTCTATCATCGGTAGCGCAGATACCAAAAGCAACAAGTTTTCCACCGCGACGCAGCATTGCGAAGGCTTGCTCGTAGGTCTTGCTGGTTCCAACCGCTTCAAGGACATAATCAGCCCCAACGCCACCGGTAAGTTTCATTACTTCGGCTATTGAATCGGGAGTTTGATTAATGTTGATAAAATAATCTGCTGCCCCCATTTTGCGAGCAACCTCTAAGCGGTCAGCGTTACCATCAATAATAATAACCGGTGCCGCCCCACGAAGTTTCGCCATAGAAGCATGTAAAACGCCCAGACCTGCACCAATTACCACAACGCTTGAACCAAGTTCACAATCCATGCGTTGTGATGCCTGTATGGCGGTAGTTAAAGGCTCTACCATTGCAGCTTCATAATCATCAAGGCTGTCCGGTATCAAGAAACAATTTTTCCACGGTACTTTTACATACTCAGCAAAACCACCATGTGTATGGATACCCAATTGCGTAAATGTTTCACACAACAATTCATCGCCGCGGCGGCAGAAATAACATGTTCCGCAGGATATGCAAAGGTCTGCCGCAACCCTGTCGCCGACTTTTAACCCTTGAGCGTTTTTGCCAACCTCATCAATAATGCCCCAAAACTCATGGCCTGTGATAAGAGGTAACTTTTCTGATGCATATTTACCTGTGAAAATACTCCAGTCAGAGCCGCAGATACCACATAACTTGACTTTTATTAATACCTCATCATCATTGATTTGAGGAATGGGAATATCTTCATATACCATTTTGTTAGGTGATTTAACAACTTGTGCTTTCATCGTTTTCACTTTGCAGCCCGCCTTTTTATTTTGTGAATAATTTATCGTGCCTACCTTCATATGGAGCTTGAATTAACAGTGGTTTTAAAAACTCAATTGTCTTATCCATACCATCAGCACGACTCATAGTAACATCTTCATGTTCATAAGAAAGTACGCCGTTATAGCCCACCATTGCAAGTTCGGTTATAACCTTTTTCCACTCAACGCTACCCCAGCCGGGGATGCGGAAACGATAGGTGCGGTCAAGACGTTGCCAAGAACCTTGCATAAGGATTCCGCCATATCCAATGTTGTGGGCAACTATTTCCCCATCTTTAGCATGAACAGTAAATATGCGGTCTTTTAGCGCATTGATGTATGATTCAACATGAAGTCCCAGGTAGATTATATTTGCAGGGTCTAAGTTGAAACCAAGGCATGGATGATTGTCCGCAAGTTCCAGCGCACGCAGAGAGGTATGAATATCATAAATAAAATTGTTTGGGTGAGGTTCAACGGCAAACTTAACGCCATATTCTTTAAACTTATCAAAAATAGGAACAAAATGTTCTGCAAAACACTGTTCCTCATACTCCCAACCTTTTGGATATGGGAAGGGGAAATACCTTCCGAAGTTTTCAACCCCTGTAAAACCGATTACAACGTCAACTTCAAGCTCGTTGGCAAGTTGAGCAGATGCTATAAGGCTTTCAGTTCCGAATTTAATTTTCTCCTCTTTTGTTCCCTTGAAAATGCCATCGGTATCTGCACCATGAGGTCCCATAATCAACAGAGAATCTGCGTGGTTGCTTAACGCAGAAATTGATAATCCATATGACTCAATCATTTTACGCATAGCCGCAGCTTTACCATTTTTCAGCCATTCCTGCGTGTCACATTGACCGTTACCATCGTATGTTGCAATTTCAAGAGCCTCGTAACCTCTTTCAGAAACCATTTTTGCAACTTCTTCTAATGGTTTTTCTGAATAGTTTTGTGTAACAAATCCAATTTTCAAACTATATCTCCTCCATTTTGCCAATGTGTATTCATGCCTATCATTGTCATATCGTTTTGCAAAACGCCAAGGAATAGTATACCTCCTAAGAGTAAAAATAATATCCACTTACTTGCCCCGCAGGAGCAGGGCAAGTATAGTGTAAAAAATGAATGTGCGGCGCTTATTTTATTTCTCTTGATTAGGTTGACCGTTCCACGCTGAAAGACCGCCGTCAACAGGCAAGTTCACACCACACATATGGTCTGCCGCATCTGATGCGAGAAATACTATTGCGTTTGCACAGTGTTCAGGCTCGCAAAGCCTCTTGTCGGGCATGTTCTTTCTGAAACTCTCTAAAACTGCCTCGGATGCGCCTGTGAGGAACATAGGAGTTTTGACAGCACTCGGAGAAACTATATTGACTCTTACGCCTTGTACAGAGTAGTCCATCGCCATCGCTCTTGACATCGCATGAACCGCGCCCTTGGTTGCGCAATAGAGCGACATATTGTAGTCCCCGCCCATTCCGGATACAGACGATACATTGACTATTGCACCTTTTTTCTTCGCTAACATTTGCGGTGCTAAAGCCTTACAAGTGTTGAAAACACCTCTCACGTTTATGTCAAACTGGAAGTCATAATCGTCCATCGGTGCTTCATGCAACAGACCTACGCGGAATACTGCGGCGTTATTTACAAGCACATCGCATCCACCGCTTGCCTTTACGTCCGCTGCCAGTGCATCTACTTCGGCAGGCTTGGAAACATCCAGTGTTTTCATAGCCACCTTGTCTCCGAATGTTTTAGCAAATTCGTCATACGTTTCTTTCAGGGTTTTTTCGTTGTAATCTGCGAGAAAAACTTTGTCGCCAAGTTCAAGGAATTGCTTTGCTGTAGCCTTTCCTATACCGCTGGCACCCCCGGTCACTACTACGTTTCTTGCCATAATACACTTCCTTTATTTTATTATTTGGACACCAAGTTTTTAGGTATCCATTATTTATAATCAATTGTATAGTGGTCAATAACTCCGCAAATCGTTATGTCTGCCACAATGTCCCTATCTCCCAACACCATATTGCTTGCCCCACCGTCAGCAACAACGAGAACAGTGTCGCCAACGCCCGCATCTGCAACATCAAATGCGATTTCACGGCTACCGCTCTCGTTTTCAACTATCATGAGTTTGTGCCCGGAAAACGATTCATCTTTAACTGTTGAAACTACGTTCCCTACTACTTTTGCAATTCGCATATTTTACAGTTCCTCGTTGTAGCTGTCGATAAAACCTACTATTGCGGCATCGGCAGGTACCAACGGTTGCCTAAACACGCGAGAGGCTTCCTTTGAACCTATCAGATAGACAAAGTCGCCACTCCCGGCTTGCCTTGTCGCATCGGCAGCCACAATCAGCTTGGTCTTTTTACCATTTTCTATAAGTCTTACTACCAGAAGAGGCACACCTTCCAAGCCCTCAGACTTGACAGAAGATACGACCGTTCCGCTCACTTCTCCAGTGTACATATCACTCGCTCCCGCCTACCTGCGCCTTATCGAATATCCGCGCTCCGCTAACATCGATATGGTCAATTATCGCCACAATCGAGTTATCCACCGGTTTTCCGTCGGTAGCATTCGTTTGACGTGAAGAACTTCCACTTACAGTCATTACCACTTCTCCGGTACCTGCACCAACTGTGTCAACACTCACCAGCAATGGTCCGGTTTCCTTAAACGAATCTAAGTCAATCGCCCGGACCAAAAGCAACTTCATGCCCGAAAGTTTTTCGGTTTTGTTTGTGCTTACTACTGTGCCAACAACCCTGCAAATTTGCATACTAATGACCATTCCTTTCACTTGGATGCTTCATGCAACCTAGTCTTCCGGCTTGAACAAAACCTTTGTAAATACTTCCGTTCGGTTAAACATCATTTCAAACGCTTTTTGACCATCTTCCAAACGATAACGGTGTGTAATCAGCGGGTTGACTTTAATTGCGCCCGACTGCATGAATCTAAGCGCTGTCTCCCATTCATGTATTGGTAGTGGGTTTGGCAATGAATTCCACGATCCGCGTATGGTTATTTCGCCGCGTAATATGTGGGCAATCGCATCGTTGGGATAAACTACGTCGTCATATGTTATACCGCAATAGATGACCGTTCCGCTTTTCTTTGCTGATTGAAGAGACTGTACATATGTGATTTTGTTGCCTGCCAGTTCGACTGCTGTATCTACTCCGCCCGAAGTCAGTGCAATAATCTCCTTGACAGGGTCCTCCTGCATTGCGTTAATGCCTTTTGTTGCGCCCAAGCGTTCGGCAAGCCTAAGCTTTTCATCAGAAATATCAACCGCATAAACAGTTGTGTAGCCGAGTGCTCTAAACCATTGAACGGTCATATAGCCAATCGCGCCCATACCATACACTGCGGCAGAACCTCCTGCTTCCACTGTTCCGCTCTGGCGAACAGCGTGCAGTGCAACGGACATCGGGTCAGCCATGCAACCCATTTCATAGTCAACATTTGAAGGCAACTTCAAGCAATTTGCAGATTCTATCACTATGTATTCCGCCATTGCGCCATCGCGGCGTGAACCATAATAGTCGTAATTATCGCACATATGGTATTTTGCCGATTTGCAATACTCACAAACACCGCAAGGTATCATCGGTAATGCAGTCACTCTGTCGCCTACTTCAACGTTTTTAACACCGGAACCTATTTCAAGAACCTCACCTGCAAATTCATGTCCGATTGTTGTCGGGAAACTGTAGGTGCCTTTGACCATAACGCGTGCTATGTCAGAACCGCAAACCCCGCAGCTTTTAACTTTTACAAGTACCTGTGAGTCTTTCTCTATTACAGGCACATCTACCTCAACGCAACGTATATCACCGGGAGCAAAAAGGCGCAGTGCTCTCATTTTTGAAGCCATACTCTTTCTCTCCTTCTAATACGCCGTGCCGGCAGCGGCAGGTTTTCCGGTCGATTTTCCACAGGCTCCGCAGACAATTACAACACCGGAGCTTGTTCCTAAGCGGTTTGCACCTGCATCTATCATTGCTTTTGCTGTTGCAGCCTCTTTAATGCCACCGGAAGCTTTAACTCCGATTTCACTGCCTACAACCTTGCGCATCAAGCTGACATCTTCCACAGTTGCTCCACCGGTGGAAAACCCTGTAGAGGTCTTAACGAAGTCTACTCCGACCATTTTACAGATAGCGCATACACGCACTTTTTCCTCATCGGTCAGCAGACTTGTTTCGATAATTACTTTGAGCAAAGCACGTCCTGACACCGCCATATAAATCGACTCTATGTCGTTTTTGACATAATCCCAGTCGCCTGATTTGACAGCACCAACGTTTATTACCATGTCGACTTCTTTTGCGCCGTTTTCGACTGCTTCTCTTGCTTCGTACACCTTGGTTTTTGTGGTTGTCGCACCGAGTGGGAAGCCTATAACGGTGCAAACTTTTACATCGCTGCCTTTAAGGCAATCGCGACTAAGCGGAACAAACCAAGGGTTTACGCAAACCGAAACAAATCGGTGCTCCATCGCTTCTTTGCACAGCTTTTTGACATCACTCTCTGTTGCTTCTGCTTTGAGCAATGTGTGGTCAATAAAGTTGCAAAATCCGCTGTTCTTGCAATTTGAAGAACTTCCACCACTGCTCCCTGTATTAAGAGATTTTTCGTTGCGCAGTTTTTGGTATATCTCTTCAGTTATTTTTTCAATTAATAAATCCATGTCCATGTCTATCGTATTTCATCCCTTCTTATAGCATTTTTACTCAAACAACTACCGAATCCTCGGTGTCGTGACTTATTTGCCTTTGGGGAGAATTTTTTCCACGTCTTCATGCGGGCGCGGAATAACATGTACAGATACCAATTCGCCGACACGCTTTGCTGCTGCTGCTCCTGCTTCCGTGGATGCTTTAACTGCACCAACATCGCCGCGTACCATGACTGTGACGAGTCCGCTACCGATTTGCTCTTTGCCCAGAAGTGTGACATTTGCAGCTTTTACCATTGCATCTGCTGCCTCAACTGCTCCCACGAGACCTTTTGTTTCTACCATTCCTAATGCTTGCTTTTCCATATTCTATTAATTTCCTTTCTAAATTTGAATGTTTTCCTAAAATAACTTTGACCTCATTTTTTATTTATGAAGGCAAAATGATTTCCACTTCTTCATGGGGACGCGGTATTACGTGTACCGATACAAGCTCCCCAACGCGCTTGACTGACTGTGCACCTGCTTCGACCGCCGCTTTGACTGCGCCGACGTCGCCGCGCACCATAACAGTGACCAGACCGCCGCCTACCGTCTGCTTGCCTACAAGGCTAACATCGGCAGCTTTTACCATCGTATCCGCAGCTTCAATTGCGCCTACGAGTCCGCGGGATTCTACCATACCCAGTGCTTCCAGTTTCATTGCTCTCCCCTCCTTTCCTGTTTTTACGGGAACTTCGCTTTTTGTTACTTTTGCCGTCGTTGCATTTTTTGTTGCCGCTGCGGGTGCAGTTTTCGTTGCCGCTACACTTGCCACTGCGGGCGAAGTTTTGGTTGTAGCCGCGCTTTTCTTTTCGGGTGCAGCTACGCTTTTTGTTGCAGTTGCAGTTGCGGTTGCAGCTTTCGTTGCAGTCGCGCTTTTCTTAGTCACCGCCATAAAAGCCCTCCTTTTATATCAATGCTTCGCGGATAGATTCATGCGGAGCAGGAATAACTGATGTACGCGCTATCATTCCTTCACATTCCGGGACAGATTTTCCGACCCGTACAGCTTCGCTTACCGCACTAACATCTCCGGTTAGCACAACATATGATTTTCCGCCTAATCCGCGCCCCAGCCGTATTTCTATCAGCAATACGTCCGCCGCTTTGACTGCGGCATCTGAGGCATGAATACATGAGGCAAGGGAAAATGTCTCTATTACACCAATCGCTCCGGTTTCCGGAATCTCCGCTGCGCCGTTTATAGCCTGAAATACTTGTTTATGTACATTCGGAATCAGCAAACTATCGACAATATTCTCGGCACCCGTCGCAACTCCGGCTTCCACTGAACTTTTGACAGCGGCAACACTGCCGCGCACCATAACGACAAACTTACCCGAACATACGGGATTTGCCGCAGTAAGCGTTGTCGCCGCAACTTTAAGCATACTGTCTCCGGCTTCTATTCCGGCTGCAATGCTATTGAGTTCTACCAGTCCCAGTGCATCCATTATGCGTTTCCTCCTACAGCTTGTATTTCAACAAATCCATTGTCCACTGCCGCCACCACACCGGAGATACTGGCGTGGACATTAGCTCCCAGTTGACCTTCGGGTATGTTTCCGATTATATCACCCGGCTTAACCGATTGCCCTTTTTTCACACAAGGGGTGCACGGTGCTCCGATATGTTGTTTGAGTGGGATTTTTACACGCTCTGTCTTAATTGGCTCACGTTCCATAGGTGCGGGTACATCGTAAGCACGAATTCCCAATCTGCTGACGAGTCGGCTTACAGGCAGATTCTTGACGGTGCGCTCGGCTGACACTCCTATCGACTCTTTATTCTCAAACGGAACTTTTTTCTTAAGAAGCTCGCTTTTTAGCATTCCCATAATTCTGCTCGGTAATAGTTCCATCGTGCAAGCGAAGTATGAACATATCCCGCATTCGCAGCAACTTATCACTTGCTCGGGGACCATGCCGTCGCCGCTTCCGAAAGCTATCGCTCTCATCGCCTTGTGCGGCGATGTTTGCTGTCCCAGGGTGTTTCGGGGACACATCAGTGTGCATTGGTTACATCCGCAACACGCCGCACGGCTGAGCTTTATCTGGCTTTGCAGTGGCGAGGTCTTTTTGGTTATTAGCCCGTGATCCTTTTTCAGCACTATGATGCCACCCAGGGTTTTGGTTACAGGTGTGTCCCAATCTGATGTGACTGCTCCCATTGCAGGACCACCGAGCAGTAGCGCATACTCTTCTTCGTTTGCCGGACCGTCGGCATACTCAACCAGCTTACGTACAGACGTTCCGATTGGTGCTAAAACCGTAACCGGTTTACTTACCTCTCCTGTAATCGTCACATACTTGTGAGTAACAGGGTTATCATCCATTGCCTCTGCAACGTTTACGAGCGTATTGACATTTAGCACCACCGCGCCTTTGGCTATCGGTATACCGCCGACAGGAACTACCTCTCCGGTTACTTCATATACAAGTGCCTGTTCATCTCCGGCAGGGTAATAGTTGCTAACGGTAAGTAGCGAAATGTCCTTTTTTGTGTCAGAAATAACTTTTTTCAGGCTCTTGACGGCTTGTTTGTATTTTTCTTTCAAGCAGATGACACCGCGCTTCGCACCTGCCAGTTCCATCGCAATGTCCACGCCTTTTACAACTTGAGCCGCATAATGTTCCATAATTTGCTGATCAACCCGCAAAAGCGGCTCGCACTCTGCGCCGTTTGCTATAATCACTTGCGCCTGCGCCCCAAGTTTAACATGGGTCGGGAAGCCTGCGCCGCCTGCGCCGACGATTCCTGCCGCACGTATTTTTTCAATGTGTGATGTCGCAGCCATAAATAACTTAATCTCCTGTATTTTGTAAGGTCAATGTTAGCGTTAAAGAATGTAGAACGAACCTGACAGGGCGCATCTTCGGGCACGCACAAAGCTCTTTGCCGAGGTAACGCCTTCCCCTGTAGGTGTTGCAATTGTAAGACTTGTATGACCTTCTCCTTCAAGTCCCAGCCCCGCAAACGATGGTGCATTTTTCACAAAAATCGTTGTATCGAGTGCTCTTGCAGCAATCGTGAGGTTATCAATGTTCTTTGAGTGCATTATTGCTGTGTGGAGGTATCCGTTTTCTGCGGCTACCGCCCTTTTCACGGCTTCTTCAAAACTTCCAACCGATACTATGGGTAACACAGGCATAAGCATTTCTGTTGTGACAAGTGGATGTTCCGCCTTGCATCTGCATATTATGAGAACAGGCTCGCCACTATAGTTTATTCCGCAGCTTTTGAGGATATGTGTTGCGCTGCGCCCTACGAAATTTTTATTTGCAGCCAGTCCGTGTTTTGTTTCGGCAATAACGGTACGGGCAATAATCTCAACTTCCCTTTCGTCAGCTAAGTAGCATCCTGCCGCAACCATGTTCTCAACCAATCTACTTTCAACACTGCTTACAACAAAGACTTCTTTTTCAGCTATGCACATTACGTTATTGTCAAATGATGCCCCGCGGGTGATGTCTTTTGCGGCTTTTTCTATGTCAGCAGTTTCGTCAACTATAACAGGAGGATTCCCGGGACCTGCCGCTATGACTTTTTTGCCGCTTCTCATCGCAAGGTTTACAACAGCCTCTCCGCCTGTTATCGCGAGCATTCTTATTTGTGCGTGTTCCATCAGTTCTTTGCCTGTCGCTGCCGAGGGCTGCACAACAGTGCCTAAAAGGCTTGATACTCCGCAGGTTTCTCTGATTGCTCTGTTAAGTATTTTTACAGCTTCGTTTGATGCATTTTTCGCACCCGGATGCGGATTAAATACCACTCCGTTTGCTCCTGCAATCATGCTCAAACTGTTATTGATAATTGTGGCTGTGGGGTTTGTAGACGGTGTAATAGATCCGATTACGCCATACGGCGCATGTTCAATCAAAGTTAGTCCATTGTCACCGGAATATGCTGTCGGGATAAAGTCTTCCAAACCCGGGGTTTTTTCTGCGGCAACGCGATTTTTCGCAATTTTGTGTGCTACAACGCCATAGCCTGTTTCCTCATGCGCCAGCTTCGCAAGAAGCTCTGCATTATCTACAGCGGCACGGCGCATGGCTTCAATGACCTCTGCGCGTTTTCTGACAGGTAACCTACTAAACTGCGCTTGACTCTCAGAAACCGCTGAAACTGCTTGACTAATGGTTTCGTAGACACCATCCTCCCGGACAGTGTGAGCAGAAAATGCTCCGGGCACAGGCGCGTTGGCACCGTTGATGCCGTCAGTGCTTACTCCCATTTCAAGCAATATTTCTTTAATTTGGGTGTCAGTCATTCCCATTATACACTGCTCTCCTCATTTATGATTTCCATTCCCAACTCGCGTGCTCTGTCCGCTGCGAGTGGTGTAATTATACAGTTTTTTCCGATATTCAGTACAGTCTGCCCTGACCTATGCAGAGAAATTATGTCGTCCTCAAGCAGTAATTCGCTTCGCACTTCACTGCTGTTTTGTTTTCCCTTTGTGTTGCAGCAGCCATCGCATATTTTAAGCTCTGATTCTACGATTTCTCTGAGCAACTGCTTCAAAAGCTTAAAAAGGTCGGCTGATATTTTCACTTTATCGCCCTTGCCTGAGCAGCAACCTTGACCAAGTGCTTTTGGTGCTTCGGCAACTCTATTTTTCACGCCGAACCTACTCTCGGTATCTTCAACCAAACGTTTTATCTCTGCATCAGTCATTTTAAAGACTTTCCTTTCAAACTAATCCGGCATTAAAATCTCTATGCTCTGCCCATCCGTAAGCCCCGCTGCTGTGGCTTCATCGCTGTCGAGATGTAGCTCCACGCACTCTTTCTCACTTATGCGCACAAGCACCTCTTCAAAAATCATTTTCCGCTCACCACTGTTCACAGCGGCACAAAGCTTTTGTCCATCCGATAAACGGTATATAGTCGCATACTCACGAGATATGTACAGACTCCGCGCCGATGCAGCAGCACCATGTTCCAAAACAACTTCCCCTTGCGGTCCGCGTAATATGCACTTTGCGCATTTGCCAAAATCCCCGTTAAAAACTCGTAAACCTTTTATTCCTATTTGTAATGCTTCGGTAAAACTTATGTTTACCAGTGTTTTTTCGTATTTACCCGAAGCTGTCACAACCTGTTTTAGTGTGTTTTTTGGTCCGCACACATCCAGTGTGCCTATAGACCCGCTCCCAAAAAGAGTCTGCTTGTCTGCCGGGCTTAGGTGAACATGAGTCGGCATAACAACCGTCCGGGCATACAATCCTTCCCCCGCTTTGGCAAAAGCCGCAAACAATCCCATTTCAACTCGGCATTTCAGCTCATCTTTCTGCATCAGTTCACTTCCTGTAAAATCTATCGCCCAACTACCTTTAGCGCATCATTAATTATATGCTTCCCAGAATCTCGTTCATGCTCTCCGGAGCCAGGCTCGCACCACCTATTAAAAATCCATCAACACCATCAAGTGCAGCCACACCAGCAATATTATCCGGCTTAACGCTGCCACCGTATAGTAGCGGAACCTTGGAGCCTTGTTCGCCAAATTGCTCTATCAGAACCCTGCGTATCCAACCCATCGTCTCACTTATCTGCTCGGGACCTGCGATTTTCCCTGTGCCTATTGCCCAAATCGGCTCGTAAGCGATGATTAGCGGCGATATCTTCGCACCAATGAGCCCGCCAATAATCTGACGGCAGAGAACTTTGTGATATTCGCCACTTTCACGCTCCTGCAAAGTCTCCCCTATACATACCAGCGGGGTTATGCCGTTTCGCTGTGCGGCACGGACTTTTAGGTTAACCTGTATGTCGGTTTCGTGGAACATGCTACGGCGTTTGCTATGCCCTATAATAACGTGGGTTCCTCCTGCATCAAGCAGCATTTCTGCTGATATTTCGCCTGTATATGCGCCATCTTTTTCCCAGTGCATATTTTGCAGACCCACCACAATATTCTTCTTTTTCGCAGTTGCACTGATTAAAGGCAAAGCTGTCGCCGGAACAAAAAGCATTATCTCTATTCCATCCCTGCACTCCGGCCTAAGGGCATTAAAATATTCTTTCGCCTCCGTCCCGGTCATATACATTTTCCAGTTTCCGGCAACTATTAAATTTTTGTTTTTACCCTCACTCATAGGAACTCCATTTCATTTAGGAACGTTTGTTACTGAGCTAGTTACTCTTGTAACTATTGTATCAGTTGTAAACATCCCTGTCAATAGTTTTTTATTATATCATATGTGAATTTTGTCTCTGTATTTCTTGACAAAACCTTATGCGAGCTGTATCATAATTCTATTGTTTATTACTGCATGGAGGTTTGCACATATGGCAGAAAAAGTGTACATTTTATTCGATTACGGTGCCAGCCACGGAAGATGCATAGCTGCGAAGTTTGATGGTGAACGGATTTGCATGGAAAGCATCTATGAGTTCGACAACGTTGCTGTTAATTACGCAGGGGTTTTGTATTGGGATATCCTGCGCCTCTCGAGCGAATTGAAGGAAGGACTCAAAAAAGCCTGTAGCTTATACCCCCAGGCTGTATCAGTGGGCATTGATACATGGGGCTGTGATTTTGCATTTATCGACAAACACGGCAAACTTCTTTCAAACCCTGTAAATTACCGTGATGAAGCGCGTTATAGGTATAAGGACGATTTGGATAACACCATTTTTGGTAGTGAATATGAAGTGTTTAAGCTTGGCGGGGCAAACACAAACAGCATAATGTCGCTTTATGAGCTTTACGCAAATAAAAGGGATGATTCATCTGCTCTCAAAAATGCGGATAGATTGCTTATGATGCCCGATTTGCTCAATTATTTTCTGACCGGCATTCCCACAAACGAATACACAAATGCGACAATGACATTGATGGTCAATCAAACGGAGAAAAAATGGGAGCAGTCGTTTATTGAGCGTTTGGGTTTGCCTTCTCATATATTCGGCGACCTTATAATGCCGGGCACAAAGATTGGCAATATCCAGAGCAGAGTCGCCGAAGAACTAAATATTCCTGCGCTTCCTGTGATAAACGTAGCCACACACGATACTGCAAGTGCCATTGCGGGTGTGCCGCTCAGTGGGAGCGGTAATTGGGCGTTTTTGAGTCTCGGCACTTGGATGATACTTGGTGTTGAGAGCAATAAGGTCTATAGTGACGAAAAAACCTTCGCAACCGGATTTGGCAATCAAGGCGGGTGTGAGGGTAAAAATAATTTGGTCAATTTGGTCACCGGATTATGGGTATTGCAACAATGTTATGAACGTTGGTGCGCAGAAGCGGGTTCTCGACTCGGCTGGGAAGCCGTGAATAAAGCAGTTGCAGATGCCCCTGACCCCGGTCTTGCTTTTATCGATTTGGATGCCGCTGAGTTTGTCCATCCAAACCCAAATATGCCGAGTGTCGTGCAGCAATACTGTTCGGCACGCAATATGCCCGTTCCCCAAGGGATGGGGGCAATTGCAAAATGCATCAACAACAGTCTTGTACTCAAGGTTAAGAGTTGTTATCACGATATGGTTGAGCTGACAGGTGCTGAAATAGACACTCTTTACCTCTTTGGGGGCGGCTCAAAAAACAGATTTATATGCCAAGGTGTCTCAGATGCTCTGGGTGTGAAGGTCAAAGCAGGTCCTGCTGAGACAACTTCAGTTGGCAATGTACTGATGCAGATGATGGGAACAGGTGCCATTTCATCGCTTTCCGAAGGGCGCATAATTTCGGCTAAGTCCTCCGAGTCGGAAATTGTCGAGTATTCGCCGGGAGATACCGCTAAATGGGTATCTTACTATGAAAATTACAAAAAAATAATGTTTGAGGAGTAGTATTATATGAAATACCCTCGTATATATCTTGTTCTGGATAATTGTTTTGCCATAAAGCGTTGGGTGCATCCTTCGGATTGGATGGGACTTGTCAGGGATATTGGTTTTAATTATGTTCAGGCAAGCACAGACAATGAAATTGATCCGTTATTTGCCACCGATGAGTACATGGACGACTGGTTTTCCGAGGTAGAGCGGCAAAGCAAGAAAACAGGCGTTAAGCTTGTGAACTTCTATACGGGCTATCAAACTTACAGGACAGCAGGGCTTGCCCATTATGACCGCCGCATCGTGGAACACCTGAAAAAGAACTGGATATATAATCTGGTTAAGAGAATCGGAAAATCCGATGCTGACGGATTGGGTTTTTGTTTCTTTGCAATACCTGAAAATGTAATGCAAAACCCCGACTTACACAAGCAAGTGCTTGATAGTTTATTTGAGGATTTGTATGATATTGCAGCTTACGCACATGCACAAGGTGAGGTTAAGGTCAGTCTTGAACAGATGTATGTGCCGTACCAGCCACCTTTTACAATTGAGGAGTCCAAGGAGTATTTAAGGCGGGTGTATTCTCACGACAGCAAGCCTCTCTATGTCACGCTCGATACGGGGCACATGGTTGGGCAACATCGGTTTTTGCGACCTACCGCTGAAGACATCGACAAAAGCTTCGCCCTTTCTGAGCCTGATATTTGGCTTGGGGGCGACAGTGTGCATGAAGTTTGGCGCACACAGAAAACAAGTGGTAAAGGCTCCAGTCGTTGCGATGCGGTACTGGCAGAGATGGAGAAATACCCTTATATGTTCGCTACCGCTTATGACACTGACCCGTACATCTGGATTGAAAAGCTGGCAAAGTACTCTCCAATCTTTCATATGCAACAGACGGACGGCACTAAATCAGCTCATGCTCCTTTTACGCCGGAAACCAATAAGACCGGAATCATCACCGGGGATAAGCTTTTACGTGCTATCCTAAAATCCTACGAAGACGGCGATGAACTACAACCTCCGGTGGAAGATATCTATCTCAGTTTCGAGATATTTGCCTCAAACATGGACAAAAAGCCGGATATATTAAGAGGGCTTAAACAGACACTTGAGTATTGGCGTCAATTTGTGCCCGAGGATGGCATGACGCTTGATAAGTTGGTGAAATAACTTCTTTTTGGGAGGGGGATGTAATATCGCTAATATCATCGACGTAGCAAAGCTCGCAGGGGTTTCAAAATCAACTGTTTCAAGAGTGATTAACAATAACGGCTATGTGGACACGGAAACAAGAAAAGCTGTTACCGATGCAATTGCTGAGCTCAATTACACGCCAAGTTCTTTCGCTCAAAGCATTCGTACTCGCAAGTCAAAAACCATCGCGATGATGGTTCCTGATGCTTCAAACACTTTTTATACAGAGCTGTTTAAGGTTGTTGAGGATGTTGCTTTGGAATACGACTATATGGTTATCGTGTGCGACACGAGGCTTTCTTACGAGTATGAACTCATGCTTGCAGATAGGTTGCTCAAGCGTCACACAGATGGACTTTTGTACTTTACCCAGCAAAGAACTGAGGAAAATCAAGAATTTTTCATTAACCTGTCGAAAAAAATTCCCGTTATTTTCATGGACTATGCTTTTGCAGACATACCGGACATCTCATGTGTCGCCGTTGAGGGGATGCAGAGTACTTCCGCTGCGGTAAAGTTTCTGTTCAATAAGGGTAAACGAAATATTGCTTATGTCAACTTGCCGGGCGATAAAAACGTGACAATGCTCCGTTTTGAGGGTTATAGGCAAGGGCTTGAGTTATGCGGCCTTGAGTATGACCCGGAAATGGTTGTTGTCCGTGCAGAGCTTTCCGATTCCCTTGTTAATACGGGATATTGTTCGGCGCAAGCTTTGCTAAACAGAAACGAGCAAATAGATGCTATTGTCGCCGCTTCCGATCAACTTGCCGTAGGTGTCCTGAAATACTTAAAGCATGTCGGTATAAAGATTCCTGAGCAAATCAGCGTTGTGGGATTTGATAACCTTGACCTATGCACAATCACCGAGCCGACTCTAACGACCATCGCACAACCCATTGAAGAAATGGGCAGGGAGGCCACGCATCTGCTGCTTAGTAAAATTTATAACAGTGCAGTAAAGAACAAAAAAATAATATATAACGGCATGTTAATTGAAAGACAAAGTACATGACAGGGGCTGTTGCCCCGGAAGCGCAAAAAGAGGAGCCGATCAAGTGGTTGACTGCCCCTCTTTTTAGTTTTGCCTTGTTTTAATTCGCCGTGTCAGTCTATGACTAAGATGCCCGGTCTTTCCATTGTCACACCATCAATTGTTTTTGTGATTTTTGGGAAACTCATGGGCTTTGTTACCATCAGCGGTCCGTCCGACATCACTATAAATGCATCTTCCGTCTTTGTTCCATCGATAACAGGCTGGTAGCAGTAGCACTGATTTTCCACGGTTATTTCATGCATCGTCTCGCTAACACTATAGTACCTGTTATAGTAGCTCTGAGGACCGCCTTGGGCGTGCTTATAGTACATTGGTCCTTGCCCAAACTCCTCATAGCTTGCTTTCCCTATCCTGTGCGGAACAATTTCATCAACGCCCGCTTTTGTCGCAGCAATCATGCGACATTCAATCTCACAGGTTTTGTCGAATTGAGTGAGAAATTCTTGTGTCGGATTGCCATAATATACCATTCTCGTTGTGGTCGTGATAAGACCTTTGTATCTGCCATTGCACGATACCATCAAAAGCTTATCGCTTTTCTTCATCGTTGGTATAGGATGTCTGTGATTGTATACTCGTTCATCAGATGCCACTAAGAACAAAACTTGACCAATTTCGTGTGGCCATAATGCGTTTGATACGCCGGCAACAATGTCAAACTCCGTCATTCCCGGCTTTGTTGTGGCTAAGTACGCCTCCAGCGCAGTAGACATTGTATCACCAAGGTATTGATATCTGCATATCTCATTGTGGGTCAGTGATGCATGGAGATTTTTAATGTGTGCCCCTATCATGCGGCATTTTCCAAAGTGTGTGTCACTGCCGACCTTCGCCAAGTCACCTGCAAACTTTTCGATATATTCAGCATTTTTGTTATCAAACCAATTTTGAGATACAACCTCAAAGCCCAGTTCTTCGAGCTGTTGTTCTTCCCTCATTCTGCGGTCTTCAATTTCATTTGTGATTATATAACGCTTGCCTTCTTTTGTAATTAAGGCGGCAGCACAGGAGCCTTCCATGCAAATGGTAATGACACCGTCACCACCGGCGGTTATCCAGGCAAAGTTGGGTGCCAGAGTCAGGTAGAGTGCATTTAACCCTTCTTTTTCCAGAAATTCCTGAATTCGTGCTACTTTAATTTCTATTTCCTTGGTTCTCCCCGCAATTGTTTTGTCCTCCGGATATCGCTGCATACTCATTGATTGTCATTGCTCCTTTCAGATATAAATCAGCATTAAAATTAGTTTGTATCACATAGACCTCTATTGTGACTTTCAGGTAGGTAAGATGCCGGGATTTGAACCATGTTTAGCCCGAATCCCGGCACCTTGGGTTTCACAGGGGTCGCTTAGTTGAGGAAGTCAGCAGCGTTGTCTATTGTGATGAGGTGGATTTCCAGTGGGATGAGTTCCGGCAATGTGTGTCCATCAAGGAACATTGCAGCAATCTCAACACCTGCCCAGCCTTGACGGAAGAAACTCTTATCAACCGTAAAGTCTAGTCTGCCTTCAAGCACTGCACGGATTGCCTCTTGGTTACCGTCAATGCCACCAATGAAGATGTGGTTCTCGTCGTTGTTGCGTCTGCCCGCGGCTTCAAGAGCAGCCAGTGCGCCAAGTGCCATTTCATCGTTGCAGGAGAAAACCATTCTCAGGTTGGGGTGCGCTTGCAGAAGGTTTTGCATTGTCATGTAGGCTGTGGCTCTCTCGAATCTGGCATCAACCATGTCAACGATTTCAATTCCGGGGTAAAGAGCGAACGTATCAACCGCGCCTCTAGTCAAGTCGATTGTTACCTGACCGCCGGAAGGTCCTTGCAGCAGAACAACTTCGCCCTCACCACCGGCAAGGTATGCGAGTTGGTGTGCCGCATATTGAGCACATGTGTAGTTGTCGGCTATTATGAAGGTTTCAAAGAACGCATTTGTTCCCTCTGCGTTAATCCATGTATTAAGATTAATAACAGGGATATTTGCTTCATTGAGGGAGTATACTGCCGGAACAATGCCTATTGAGTCTGAAGGAATGAGGACATAAATGTCAAGTCCCCTCGCAATTGCTTGCTCGATAAGCTGGATTTGCTCAAGGTTGTCGTTTGACACTACCGGTGCTTGAATCAAGAGGTCACCAATACCAAAGTGCTCCGCCGCTGCTCTGGCTCCCGCTGCGGCTTCAATCCATACCGGATTGGTGTAGTCTTTGAGCATGAGAACCATTGATGATCCTACCGCTCCCGGAAATGGATACCCGGCACCCGGCACTTCATCAGGCGCACGGGGTGCCTCAAAGACCGGTGCATCGGGATCTGCGATAGGTGCTGCTGCCTGCTCCGGAGGTGCACAAGCCGCTAACAATGCGACCATCAGAGCCATTGCAAGGATTGTTGCTAATATTCTTTTTTTCATGTGTTTTCTCCTTCTTTATTTCGTCATACGCTCCCGTATGCTGAGATATTTGGGTTAGCTGAGCCGTTTGACCATGTACGCAGTCCTGGTCTGTTCCAGCACGGCTGCCACAACTATGATAATACCGAATACCAGCGGATGCCATAAAACAGATACTCGCCAGACATTAAGAAGGTTGAATATAAACAGCATTATAAGTACACCTTGTATAGCATTTATAACGCCTCCCTTGCCTCCACCTTGTCTGCTGCCGCCTATAAGCGAAGCCGCAAGCGCATTTAAGGCAAAATCTCTGCCAAGAAATGCTTCAGCAACATCCAGACGCGATACAAACAGAAGCCCCGCAATGGCTGCCAGTGCACCGGATATTGTGTAAACAGCGGTTATAACAGCATCATTGCGAACACCCGATAATTTTGCTGCTTGAGGATTTGAGCCAACCATGTAAATTTGTCTTCCAAAGGTCGTTTTTAAAGTAATAAGTGCCAGAATAACGAATAGGGCAATCGCAATGTAGAAGATGTTTGAAATGCCAAAGATTGTTCCCCAGGCAACACTCAAAAATTCATCGCTGAAGCCGTAAATCATGACACCACCCATCATGATGAACGTCAAACCCCTTGCCGCCCAGTCCATACCGTATGTGGCTATAAACGGTGGTACTTTTGCTTTGGTGATTATTATGCCGTTGGTCATACCAAACATGGCACCTACGACAATGCATATAATGATTCCCGTGACGATATCCGAGCCACCCTGTATAATCCACATTGCCGCAAAACATGTTGAAAATGCCGCAACAGAACCCTGCGATAAGTCAAGCCCTCCTGCTACTATTGCAAGTGTCATTCCCATTGTATAAATCAACACATAGGGAGCTTGCATAGTGAAAACGTTTATCATATTTTGCACGGGATCCTGAATCACTGCACTTGAAGCGATGATGATTCCAACCAACAGTATCGGGCGGTAGTACATAATCAGGACACCGCCAACTTTCTTTATGTTTCCGTTCAATGCACCTGTCATTGCCATACACGCCTCATTTCTTCTCTTTTCCTACGCTCGTTAAGTAATACACTCATGCTGACCACCACGAGAATAACAACGCCGATAATCGCAAATTGCCAAGAGGGTGTGAATCCTAACATGCTTATTCCGTTTCTTAGGAGAGCTATGAAGAGTGCTCCGGCGAAAGTACCTACAACCCCGCCACGTCCGCCATCAAACGGGGTTCCTCCTATCAAAACAATCGCTATGGCGTTAAACTCAAAACCATCTCCGACGGTGGCGTTTCCGCTGTTAGTCATCCCGGAGATTAAAACGCCCGCCAAAGCTGCCATGGCTCCTACAATCATAAAGGAAATAACATATACTTTCTTCGTTTTAATACCCGAAAGCTCAGCTATAGATTCCGAGCCGCCTGTTGAATATATTTTGTATCCAAAGCTGGTTTTCCTCAAAAAGAAATACATTAGCGCAAACACTATCATGCCCACCCATATGATTACAAATATATTCAGTATCCTGCCCGTGCCGATCCACATGAGATCCCTGCTGCGTGCATGAATAATATCTCCTCTGCTTATGACCAGTGAAACACCCCGGGCAATGGACAGAGTGGCAAATGTGGCTACAAAGTGGTTCAGTTTCTGAACCCCAATCAAGTATCCATTGATAAATCCTACCGCTGCTCCTGCCGCAAGCCCACCGAGAATCCCGACAAAAACCGGCATCCCCCACGCTATGATAAGCGAAGTCACAATGGTGCTCAGCGACATAACAGATCCTGCTGATATATCAATCTTACCAAGCATAATCGCTATGGTCATTCCACACGATATTATCAGAAGAATCGAGAAATCCCTGAGAACATTGTGTATGTTGAACCACGAGAAAAAGCCTTCTGCCTGGAAACTCAGAAATATGAATAACGCAATAATTGCTATATATAACCCCAAGCTGTCCTTGAGTTGCTGTCCAAGTTTTAAATTACCAATTTTCATCTGCGTCGGCTACCCTCCTTACACTGATACAGCGAGAATTTTTTCTTGTGTTGCCTCTTCACGAGTGAATTCCGCGGTTATTTTTCCGTCTTTCATAACATATATCCTATCGCAAACCCCCAACAATTCCGGCAGGTCTGACGAAACCATCAATATACCTTTGTTTGGTTGCTTTACAAAATCATTCATGATGGAATATATCTCTGCCTTTGCTCCAACGTCTATGCCTCGAGTGGGTTCATCAAAAATTATCACATTACACTCGGCGCAAAGCCATTTCGCAACTATTACCTTTTGTTGGTTTCCTCCGCTGAGAAGATAAACCGGTTTATTGATGGATGTCGTTCTTATGTTGAGTTCTTGGACATATTTCTCTGAATACTTTTTCTCTACCCTGCTGGACAAAATTCCGGCAGGAAACAACCTCCGCAAGCTTGCCTGTATGACGTTCTGGCGCAGAGGTCTGTCAATTGCTGCGCCTTCCACCTTGCGATCCTCGGGTATAAACCCAAGTTTCAGCCTGGTTGATGCAACTGCTGACGTTTTTTTGTATTCTTTGCCGAAAATTTTCACCTTTCCGCTTTCAACCTTTTCGCCGCCAAAAATGGATTTTACCAATTCTGTACGACCTGCTCCAACAAGACCGGAAATTCCCACTATCTCGCCTTGTTTTAAGTTTATATTGATATCCTTAAAGCGATAAGAGGCAATATTTTCTGTGCTTATAAGTTCTTCACCCGGCTCATTAAAATCCCTGTTATATTGATCTTTTATTTCTCTGCCCACCATCAATTTGATGATTTCATCAATATCGGTTTCATCCGCTTTGAGGGTTTTAACCATAATGCCGTCCCTCAGTACAGTTATTCTGTCGGCAATCTGCCTTATTTCCTCTAGTCTGTGGGAGATATAAATTACTGAAACGCCTTCATCTCGGAGTTTGAAAATCATTTCAAAAAGACGTGTAATCTCTCTGTTTGTCAATGCCGCTGTGGGTTCGTCCATTATAAGGACTTTTGTGTTTTCGTAACTAAGTGCTTTTGCCACCTCTACCATTTGCTGCTGTGCTACACCCAGTGTGCCGACTTTTTCGTCAACGTCTACATCCATGCCCAAAAAGTCAAGTATTTCTTTGCTCTTTCTGTTTACCTCTGCTTCATCAACTATGCCTAAAATTTTGTTCTTCAGAGGCTCACGACCAAGGAAAATATTTTGCCCAACCGTGCGGTAATTTAGCAAGTTGAACTCCTGGTGAATTATGCTGACACCAAGCTTGCGTGGATCTATTTTGCAGGGGTTTATGACTTTTCCATCCAAGGTTATCTCTCCGCTGTCTTTTTCAAAAACCCCGGAAATTATTTTCATTAATGTAGATTTTCCCGCACCGTTTTCACCAACCAGTACATGCACTTCTCCTCGTTTTATGTCCATGTCTGCATCAAACAGTACTTGCACCCCTGCAAAACTTTTATTTACACCCCTGATGGTCATTACTACATCGTCCGGCATATGATCCCTCCTGATTATTTGCCTGTTTAGTCGTCTCCGAAGCTGCCGATAACGCCTTTTTTCATTATCATGCAGGCATAAAGGGCAGGTTCACTGGTCTGAATCGTAACAAAACTGTTTTTTGCGCGCTCGTAGAAGTCAAAACGATCTATCTTCGCCAGCTCTTTATAAGCTTTGCAAAAATCATTGCGCTTGATTATTTGGTCATACTCGTCCCAAATAGGTGGAACTCCCTTAAACAAATCCCCGGGCTGCATTACAACAACAGGGTCGTCTACGAATACATCAAGCGGCATGAACTGCAATATTGCATCCACTAATTCCGTCGCCTTTAGCCCTTTGGTATAAACGCAACGCTGCGACATCGTCCTTGAGGGGAAGTTTATATCCCCAATTACTATATCATCTCCGTGGCCCATTTCCATGAGCGCATGCATAAGATCCGGCGGTATACATTCTGGTATGTTTCGCAACATAATCAACAAGCCCCTTTCCGATAATTACTTAAATATTGCTTCTCTGACTGCGCGAACCGTCTTGTTGGGATTGCCTTCCTCAATAAGCTCTCCAAGTACGTCAAAGCCAATCAAGTCAACCGCTTGGTCAAATTTCTTCATGAACATAACGCTCTCTTTTGTGCTTTCATACTGATCTTCGCGATACGGGAAAATATCGATGGACATAAAGCCGTCATATCCCACTTTGCGTAGTGCATACATCATCTCGATATACTCCATGTACCTCAATGAACCTGCAATCATGTCGTCGTCCCACAAGTTGTAGTTGTCATTGACGTGCATCATAAACAGTTTGTTGTATCGTGCAGCTACTTCAATGTTTTGCGCAACATTTTGCTGGGTGTAGAAAACATGCCCGGAATCAATCGCAACGCCTACGTTATCGCGGTCAATTTCCATGCACATGAGAAGTGCGGAAAGTGTGGTATCAACCAAGCAACGCTGGCGCGGCTCACGAATCTTTCCTTCGAGCGTCAGCTTTATCTTAGGATTATAGTCTGCAAGTTCACGCACATTCTTGATGAGGTAGTCGTATTGTTTTGTATAGTTGGTCTGTAGCGGATAATCAAACCCATCTTGACCTAACCACAGGTTCACGCTCGGCTCACCCACAAGCTTAGAGTTAAAGTCAATATTCTGCTTGAGAAGTTTCATTGCATCAGCACGAACTGCCGGGTCTGCCGCGGTAATTGAGCCATGACGCCATTTTCTTTCACCAAATACGAGAGGCAGTACCGATGAGCATACAAACCCGGCTTCTGTCAAAATCTCGTTTACTGTATCAGGATCGGAGAGAGGTCCTGTCGGTGCTTGGTAGAGATCCGCACCCTGAAGCACCCCCATATCCTTAAGTCTGCTTATAACATCGGGGAATTCCACTTTTTCGTTCGCCGGATCCTTGTATCCGTCTTTCATGAATCTGTCGTATGTTTGCCCAAGAGATCCAATAATCGCACTGTACTTAATCATAACTCATATAGTTCCTTTCATTCATAAACACTACACTTTAGTGTGTATTATACACAACGGTTTTGCCGAAAAATAACTAACCTGTTTTACAGCCTAAGGTCAACGAGGATTTCTATGCCCTCTCCCTTACGTAATATCTCTATCCCCTTGCCCACATCGTCAAGCGGTAGCGTATGGGTGATAAGAGGTTCCAAGTCAAGTTTTCCGCTTTCAAGTAATTTTACTGCCGCCGGGAAAGATGCATTTGCCAACCATGTGCCGATTACCGTAGTTTCTCTGGTTGTGAGGTCAAAGGGCTTAACTACCTCCTCTGCATTGCTGTTGAGACCGAAAAGCAGTGCAGTTCCACCCTTTCTTGTGTTTGAAGCGCAGGTGTTGAGCTGGTTGCCTACAACGTCAATTGCATAGTCCACACCTATGCCCGTCGCCTCAAGAACAACCTTGCTTAAATCTTCATTGAGAGGGTCAACAACTATATCCGCACCACACTTGAGTGCGACATCCCTACGGGACTTGACAGGTTCCGATAGTATGACCGGAAATGCGCCTGCTGCTTTTACAATCTGCACGAACAGCAACCCTATCGCTCCCGCTCCGCAAACTAAGACACTGTCGCCGGGAGAAATCGGTAATTTATTTTTTCCATTTAACAAGCACGCCAATGGCTCAGCGAATGCTGCAATTTTCGCCGGCAAGTCTTTACTTATTTTAAACGCAACTCTTTCTGAGATTTTGACATATTCGGCGAAACCTCCGTCTGCTTCTATGCCCATGGGTATAATATTTTCACAGAAGTTGGGCAGGTTTTTTTTGCAGAAAGTGCAAACTCCGCAAAAATCATTGGGATTCGTTACCACTCTATCGCCAACTTTCAGACTTGTAACGCCCAAGCCGACCTTGACAACTTCACCGCACAACTCGTGACCCAGTATTGTGCCCGGTTTTGCCGCATAGCCGGGTGGGACAGACATTATATGTACATCCGTGCCACAGATTGAGCACATCTCAACCTTGACTATGACATCATCGGGTTTTTCGATTTTTGGTACATCAACTTCCTTGATGTTTAGTACTCCCTCGCCTTCAAAAACAGCGGCTCTCATTTTTTCACCCATAAATAACATGTCGCCTTTCTTTAAAGTTAGCACCGAGCCTTGGAAAGCTCTAATAATTGCTCTTTTTACATATGGAAGCGGCCACCTCTGATGCACATATGGTATCGTTCCCACGTAGTATAAATTAAATTGTACCAGCTACTTTTTACGATGTCAATAGCAAATCACCCCTTAGTTATCATAATTGCATAGCTATTGCGTTAAATCTTCGCCGTTTTTGTGCAAATTCACATCACACTAAATCACTGTAATTGCTACATAATGTGCTAATATTACTCGTAAATAATTGACATACAATGTGCAAAATTCACAAAATTTCAATAACTACAGAGGTTTCTGTTATACGCCGACCGCCGTAAATAATGTGCCTGTAGAAATTGACAGGCCCGCTTATCTTGTACGTGTTTTTCAAAGTGCAAAATAAGGGCAGTTGCACCAAAAAAATCGCTTTTTTACCATAAGTATATTTGACTTATTTCGGCGTTATATGTTAAACTGAAATTGAATTATCTTGATAAAAGAAAGGGGCTTTGACTAATGGCAAAAATTACCGGTCTTGCGCACGTCGGCGTATTCGTAAAGGACATTAAGAGGTCGCAAAAATTCTATACAGAGGTGCTTGGCTTCAAAACTCGATGGGAGTGTGAGTTCACGGAAGGTGACAACACCTACACAATTTGTATCGTTGAAAACGGCAATCTTGTAATCGAACTGGTCAAAATGAAATATCCTGATGAGCGCACGGGCAACGGCGTTGTCGGACACATCGCTATGCTGGTTGATGACCTTGAAGGGATGATTGAGCAACTGAATACTCATAACATTAAGTTTGATACTGATGCTCCGGTTCACAAGAGCAATATGCTTGAAAACGGCAGCAAATGGATTTTCTTCCGCGGCCCCGATGACGAACATCTTGAACTTACGCAAATACTATAAGTGATATAGCCATAACAGAGGCGCTGTTGCAAAACACTAAACTTGTCACTGCCAGAGTCCGAAGGATCTTTCTCGTAAGGCATTTTTCGAGCAAAAAGATTCTCCGCTGCGCTCGCAGTGACAAGTTCTTTTCTTGCTGTTTTGCTACAGCCCCCTTAGTTTTATGTACAACACTTCTGCTGTATTTACTTCGGTGACATCGGGAGGTATGTTTGCAAAGTGCAGGCGCATCTGCGCATCTGTAATAATGCCAAACGATGAGTCCATCATATCTTGTTCTTCAAGCTGCGGCTTTATACGTTTATTATACTCCGTCAGTGTTTCACCGGGGTTTACTTCTGCGCCCATTTTGCGAAGTTGCTCCATAATATCCGAGTAATAGAAGCTGAATCTCCCCGGCAAATCGGGGAATTTTTTGAGTACGCGCTTAACCGAGTAATTGCGGCGTTTTCTGAGCAGCAGGAATACAAGTATCAGAGCAACAAGGATAAGCACAAGCATTGCCGCAAAAATGAAGGGGTGCACAACTCCGGCGAGTTCAGCAAACAGCCACTCATTGTAAAAAGGTACACCGAATAAGTAAAAGTCCATATCCCACCACTCATAGATTATAAATTCCTCTGCAAGCACCGAAGGTGCATTAAGTGGTATGTCAGGATTCCAATTCAGAGGGTCAAACGGTGTCCAGCCAAGCCCGCTGAAATATATTTCAGCCCAAGCGTGCGCCGTTCTGCCTGTCGCATAAAATATATTGTCCAACGCAGGGTCCCGAATCAGCGAAAACCCTGTGACATATCTGGACGGAAGCCCAACTGTACGTGCCATTACTGCCAGAGCTGTCGCAAAATACACACAGTGACCTTCCCCCGTTTCAAAGAAATGCGCAACGAAATCCATGTCATCCGGCGGCACTACAGGACTGAGGGTGTACGAAAAATTATCACCAATCCAATTAGACAGAGCTGTCGCTTTTAAAAATGGAGAGGTCTCGTCACCAATGACATAAAGTGCTGTTTCGCGCACAATATCCGGCAGATTTTCAGGTAGGACTGTATATCGCTCAACTATTTCAGGAAAGCGTGGGTCTTCATCAACAAGAGACTCAAAGGATAATATAGTCTCGTAGAAAAGCGGTGCATCCCTGTTGATTACACGCGCGTTTATAATGATAGTCTCATTTATCGGGACAGGGGATGGCAAAAAGAGTTCTGCGCGCTCATTGAAGAGCAAGTTATCGTCTAATTCGGGTGACTCAAAACTTACATTACGTATCCCTGCACTGGTAAACACAGTTGTGAAAAACTCCGTCGCATAGGTTATAATCAATCTTACATCTTTTGTGATTGCATCGAACGCATCACGCACTGAGTCACCACCATCGGGCATACGAGAATCAAAGGTGTTGTTACGGGTGACTCGCCAGAATACGCTGTTAAAGCGGCGTGGTCTGTCTTCTCTGCCGGGCAACCAGCTATAGCCGGTATAGTAGTCCATCACAGTTCCGCCGAGAAGCAGCGGTGTATTTGTGACTACAGTTAGCATATACCCGTCGCTCAGTGTGGCAGGTCCTCCCAAGCGGTTTCCGGGGGCACCAAAGCCCATGGCATTAATATCGAAACTCACCACAGTATCGATAGGTACAGGGTTTAATAGAAGGTCAATGTCCGAAATGACATTAGCCAGTGGGCGAAACTGAAAAAACGAGCCTGACGGCGAAAATACAACAAGACTTAATAATACTGCAAGTGCTGCAATCGGCACTGCTATAAGCTGCGCAGGCGGGCGAAAGCGTTCACCTCCTTTGCGCACGCTTTTTTCTGCCGCACGGTAAAATGCGCGCGGCAGTAAAATAATTATACCTGCCGTAAATATCGAAATAGGCAGGTGATGGCCGTAAAACCCTCCACTGAGGATAATTACTGCGATAAATGGAGCTATACAAAACCAGACAGAATAAAGCCGGCGAATAAGAAAAAACACAGCCAGCGTTACCAGACAAATTATAAAGTATGTAAGGTTTATATGTTCGGCACTTTGAGAGAAAATTTCGTGTTCGGGTACACCACTGAAAAACCAAGCACCAAATTCGGCCCAATGGGAGAGCCGCTCAACTAAGCTCCCTACGTGACTGTAATACACTCCTATAGCACCCAGCGCTATTACAGCCAATAGTGGAGCAAACCACCAACGCACCCGCAAAACCCTATACGCAAATACGCCCAAAGCTGTAAGTCCCAATATCTGCCACGTCCCAAGCGGAACATAGAAAAACTGTAAAGTTGTCAAAACAAGATTTATTCCGCTCGAAACAAGAAAAACGGCAATACTGTCCACGAGGATACCGCTTCGCAAGATTGCAGTTTCCTTAATCGTTTCATAATGATTTGCTGTTTTTGTTGCCGTGCCCATAATTACCTCGCAGTCTTTCCGCAAATAGGCATTTTGCTATACCAAATCTAAATCCGCGAAATTAATTTTATCGTCTTCGAGTGTTTCTCCCAAAGATGGTGCAAACAGCAAGATTTGCCTACCGCTCTGCGAAATTGCAGAGAGTGTATCGGATATTTGTTTGTCTTTTCTTGATGTTATTACATAAAAAGTGCTGAAATTTGCGTGGCTTTCAAAATAATATCGCAGTGCTAAGTTGATATCGCCTTGCGCATCAAACTCTATGACAGCAAGATAATCTATAATTTTTTGTAAATCGTTCGGGCTTTTCCCTTCAATTATTGATTCGCTTTCATCCGAGCTGACAAGGGTTACGATATGACCTGAAAGCAAGCAGTGATTTACTGCTGCAACAGCACATTCGCAAGCTATGTCGTTATAACGCAGAGCATCTTCTCCCTCAAAACCGCTTTCACAGGTGTCAATAAAGATTATGGCTGAAGCTTCCATCGGGATGTCATAGCGTTTGACGTGAAGTTCCCTTTTACGCACCGAAAGTATCCTGTGAATACGTTTAAAAGCATCGCCGAATCGGTACAACCGGGTGTCGTAATACTCTTCTCCGCCGTCTGACTGGTGCTGTGCGCTGACACCTTCAAGCATCGTCCCATCGCTCGCCGAAATACCCGTAGAGTCAAGCTGCAATACCCTCGGATATACAACAAGCTTTTTTAAGCGGTAGTTTGGCAAGCGCCGCAAGTCAAAACGCATATGCAAAATTCCGAACATATCAACTACTTCAAGCGTAGTTATGCCCACTTCATACATACCACGATACTTGCAGGTCATCGAAACCTCGTAACATACCATATCCCGAGGTGGTATATTTATTATCAGCTCCTCAGTATCGTAGGGCAACACCGTCTGCACTGCGGCACGTATCGAGCTTAATGGAAACGGTGCATTATTGGTTACATGGATTTTTAGTGTCGCTATATCACCTTTTTCTGCACTTACATCGCCGAGTTCATATAGGCAGGAAAAACTATAAAAAGTCCACAGACTAAGTCCCAGCGCAACGGCTGTCAAGAAAAAAAGTGTAGTGAATAAAAAATAAAATTCCCATCGTCCTGTACCGAGCCCTGCAACTAAAAGCAAAAACATTAAAAGGTAGTAGCCTACCCGAAAACGTTTCATCGCAGTTATTTGACCGCAGGAACCGCAATCTGTTGCTTTATTTCCTGCAATATGGTGGGGACTGTGTTTTTTTGCGCATACGCCTTGGAGCGGAGTATTATCCTATGCGCCAGCACAGGCTCAAGCATTTTATGCACATCGTCAGGTAAGACGTAGCCGCGCCCGTTTAAAAGAGCTTCACCCATGGCTGCGCGCATCAGAGAAATAGAGCCACGCGGTGAAACTCCCAACAGAACTTCCTTATGTTCACGGGTTTTACGTGAAATATCAATTATGTAATCCGATATCAGGTCAGTACAAATAGTTTTATCAAGCAGGTCTTGCATTTTGGTAACTGTCTCTGCATTCGTCACCGCCTCAAGATTTGCAACACTGATTTTTTCCCTGTTGCGCTCAAGTATTTGTCTTTCGTCGTTTTTTTCGGGATACCCTATGGATATGCGCATTAGGAAGCGGTCAAGCTGCGCCTCCGGCAGTGAGTAGGTGCCTGTAAGTTCTACAGGGTTTTGTGTCGCCATCACTGCAAATGGACGAGGCAAATCGTAGGTAATGCCGTCAACGCTGACTTGCCCTTCCTGCATAGCCTGTAGCAGTGCCGATTGCGTTTTTGGGTTGGTGCGGTTGATTTCATCGGCGAGCAGTATTTGTGTCATCACTGCCCCCGGAATGAATTGCCTCTCGTTTGTTTTCAAGTCGAACATCGTAAAGCCCGTCACATCGGACGGCAATACATCAGGAGTGAATTGCAAGCGTGTAAACGAGCAGTCAACACTCTCGGCAATCGCTGAAACAAGAGTTGTTTTTCCCAAGCCCGGTACATCTTCAATCAGGGCGTGTCCGTTGCATATAAGGCAAATCAGCACAAGGTTAATCGCCTCGGCTTTGCCGACAATCACTTTTTCTACATTTGTGCGTATTTTGTCTAAAATGTCTTTTGCTTCGGTAACATTCAACGTACACAGCCCTCCCGTATTACATCATTTACTTACCTGAGCTTCCGTATCCTATTTCTTCCAATCTTTCTTCTAATTTTTGAACCAACGACTTTTTATCTGCCGGTAATGGGCTGAACGTGACGACCATTCGCACGGTTTCATTGCCGACAACATGGCACTCATGTGTTGCTCCCTTTGGCACAAAGAGGCAGTCGTTCGGCCCAAAGTCAAACCGCTCGCCGTTAATGATTTGATAGCCATATCCCGATGTGTAGTAAAACACGTGGTCGGCATCGGCATGAATATCTTTGAGTGCCCGCCCTCCGGGACGGATTTCGGTCACAAACATTGCTATAGTGTCTGTAGCAGCTATAGTCCAGGAGTTGCTCTCCTCATGCAGCGGTGCAACGCCGGGTATCAAGTCCTTTGTGCTGACTTTATATGGTTTTTTCATAGTAATTTTCCCTTCAACTCATTTCATCTTGCTGATTTATAGATTTCTATCATTTGTTTTTTGTCCAGTTTCATGAAGTTGCCGATGGTGATTGTCCCCCCGCGTGAGCATTTATCCGCCATGTCTTCGATATCTTCATCTGAAATATCCTTGCCTACAAGAGCCGTCATGTTTATGGGCATGTCTATTGATTTAAAGTAATCCTCTGTGAGTTTTATTGCTTCAAGAGCTGTTTTTTCCGGATTTGCTTTATCCTCCGTGAGGTCGAAAACATTGACACCATATCTGACAAAACGCGCTACATTTGTATTATAGACATATCTTGCCCAAGCGCCCCACACAGCAGCAAGACCCGCACCATGTGTAACATCGTATTTTCCGCTAAGTTCATGCTCAAGCCTGTGCGGTGCAAAGTCGGGTAACAGTCCAAGCCCTGTGAGGTCGCTGTGAGAAAGGCTTCCCGCCCACATGACTTCGGAACGTGCCTCGTAGTCGTTGGGTTTTTCCATACATATTTTGCCGTAGTGCATAGTCACTTTGAGTAACTGTTCAGAAATGCGGTCTGTCATTTCGTTGCTCACTCCCGGGGGATTCGGCGGTGAGAAGTAACGGTCCATAGTGTGCATCATAATGTCAACTACGCCCGATGCCGTCTGGTAGGGAGGCAGTGTATAGAGCAGTTCGGGATCCATTATCGTAAACTTTGGACGCATAAGGTCTCCGCCTATTACGACCTTGATGCCGCCGTCTTCATTTGTGATAACGGTATTTTTGCTTGTTTCGCTTCCTGCTGCGGCGAGTGTCAGAATGTTGCCTGTCGGCAGTGCCGCTTTAATGGGCTCTTTACCCATGTAGATATCCCAAACATCTGCTTCATTTGCCGCCGCCATTGCAATGCCTTTTGCGCTGTCTATTACACTGCCGCCGCCCACTGCCATAATGAAGTCTATCTTTTCTTTTTTAACCAGCTCCGCACCCTCGCGTACCAACGTCAGCCTCGGGTTAGGCACAACACCGCCGAGCATCACATAGTCTATGCCCTGCTCCTTCATCGAAGCGATAACTGTGTCCATCAAGCCATTTTTCAGTACTCGGTCACTGCCGTAGTGTAACAGTACCTTTGTTCCCCCGTATTGCTTGATGGCACCGCCAACCTTCGGAGCTCCGCCTTTTCCAAAAAAAATCTTGGTCGGAGTGTAAAATTCAAAACTATTCATATTGAGGTTCCTTTCTTTTTTAAGAGATTATTATATCCGGGGCAGTAAAAACACACAGCACTGCCCCGGATTGTATCACACTTGCGGATAATATGCTATTGCTAAATTATGTAGCTTCTTTTGTTCCATCCAAACGTCTTTGGAGAAGTACTGCGCCGATAACAATTAAGCCTCTTGCCGCACCGTGCAGGAACGGGTCTACGCCCATAATGGCAAGCAAGTTGGTCATAACACCGAGTGTAAGCACACCAAAGAAAGTGCCTGAAATCCTGCCCTTTCCACCTGCCATGCTGGCTCCTCCGATGACAACTGCGGCGATAGCATCCAGATTATGCTCAACACCGGTAGCAGCACTACTGATGGCTCCTACACGTGCTGTTTCTACAACCGCACCCAGTGCAACCATGGCACCGCAAATTGCAAATCCGAGAATTCTTATTTTGTCAACCTTGATACCTGAGAGCTTTGCGGCTTTTTCGTTGCTGCCCGTGGCGAATATATGACGTCCTGTGGCTGTATGCGATGTAAATAGGTACATCAGAACGCACAGCGCAATCCAGTATATAATCGGAAGTGGTATACCTATAAAATCATCGGTCTGGAACAGATTGACATTTGAGATGTTTTGATAAATCCGTGCCACTTCAACATCTCTGTCTGCTCCGACACCTCCGGGCGGGATTCCGACCATAAGTCCGCCGCCCGTCAGCCCGTACAGGACAATGGAGCGGAATATAGTCATTGTACCGAGAGTAACGATGAAAGACGGCACCTTGAATTTTGCAACCAGAACGCCTTCCAGAAGACCTGTTATTATACCCGCTGCCACACATGCAAGCATGGCTAGGAATATGTTACGCGTTGCATTAAAGACTTCAATAGAAATCCATCCGACCAACGCAAGCTGTGCGCCTACAGATAAGCTGACACCGCCCAATACAATAACCAAGGTCATGCCCAAGGCAATAATGCCTATGATAGCGTTATGCCGCATGATATTAAGAATGTTTACCGGTTGGAGGAATATTTCCCCCCTGAGTATTATTGCCATTATGAATAGTAATAAAAAGGCGAATAACGCGGCATTATTACCAAGAAACCTCATGATATCCTTGCCCCGTATGTTGCGTACCTTTGTAAGAGCATGATCGAGCATTGTTTGGCCTCCTAAAGCAAATTATAGTTTATAGTTTGATGTGGGTTTCATAACGCAGGTTTCTATGCTGTCGCAGCAGTCTTTACTGATTCATCGACACCACCCGTTGCAAGGAACATAATTTTTTGTTCCGTAGCCTCGGAGCGGTCAAGTTCTGCACGTATCTCTCCTTCGAACATTACAAAGATACGGTCACACAGCATTAATACTTCGGGAGCCTCGCTCGAAAGCACAAAGAAGCTTACGCCTTGTTGTGCAAGCTGCATTATCAAGCTGTAGATTTCAAGCTTTGCCCCAACGTCAACACCTTGCGTTGGGTTGTCCATTATAATCAAATCCGGGTTAGTGCCAAGAGCCTTTGCCAGCACTGCCTTTTGTTGGTTGCCGCCGGATAAGCTTGTTATAGGATTTTTTACGTTGTGAACACTCATAGAGAGTTCTTTGATGTACTTATCTGTAAATCCGCGCTCTTTCCTTCGGCTGATGAGCAAGAGGTTTTTCAGCTTTTCTACAACAGACAATGTCATATTTGTAGCGATGTTCAAATCCTTTACTATGCCGTTTTCTTTACGGTTTCGCGGAACATAGGATACGCCCCCTTTAAGGGATTTGTTGCGAGAATTCATTTTGACCTTTTGACCTCGGAGTATTATTTCTCCTTTGTAGGGAGAGTTAGCGCCAACGACACTTTCAAAAAGTTCATTGCGCCCATCACCCAGCAGCCCTGTAAATCCTACGATTTCGCCTTTTTTTATTGAAAAGTCTGCATTTTTGAATTCTCTTTCACGCTCAAGACCTTTTACTTCAAGAAGCATATCTCCTGTTTCACGCTTAACGTAAAGTCCGTCATAGCTTAGCTCTCGCCCTACCATGTGGGTAGCTATCACATGTTCGTTTATCGTGTCGTCTATTAATCCGGTAGCTACCATATACCCATTGCGGAGCACCGTGTAGCGGTCGCATATTTGCATGACTTCACCCAGTTTATGTGAAATAAACACTATGCTTATGCCTTGATCTCGCAATGAGCTCATCATCTTAAATACATTGGCAATCTCAACATCAGTGAGTGATGCTGTTGGTTCATCCATTATTATTATCTTCGCATCGTGCATGAGTATTCTCGCGATTTCTACGACCTGCTTATAGGAAGTGTTGAGTTCCCTGACAGGGGTTTTCGGGTCAAGGTCAACCCCCACGCGGTCTAAAATCTCTTTACTCTTTTCAATCATGGTTTTTTTATCGAGAAGCGGACCTTTTTTAATTTCGTCTCCGATAAATAGGTTTTCAAATATCGTCAAGTCATTTAAAAGAGTTAATTCTTGATGCACAAAACCTATGCCGAGCTTTTTAGCGGCGATAGTGTCCGCTATTTTTTTTAGGGTTTTACCCCCAATTTCGATTGTTCCCTCATCGGGTGGCAGTACACCGCCCAATATGTTCATGAGTGTGGATTTGCCTGCGCCATTCTCTCCGAGCAGAGCGTGGATGCTTCCCTTGTACAGATTAAGTTCTACACCGTGTAAAACTTTGTTCTCGGAAAATGATTTATCTATGCCTTTCATGCTTACGACTATATCAGACATTATTTTTCACCTTTTTATGTGGCGGGGCATAGCGTATATGCCCCGCCAGTGTTTGATAGTTTTTATTTGTGTGCGTTATGCCTTAGTATGGCGTATCATCGTTGAACCATTCTGCAACGTTGTCTCTGTCAACGAGGTTTGGCGGAATAATCGTCTCTCTTGGTGCTCCTCTGCCCATTACGATGTCATATGCGTATTGTATAGCTTGCATAACCATGGACGGATGGTATGTGTATGTGAAGAGATAGATTTGGTCAGCATAGTCGTCAATTGCGCGGAACCAGACCTGCCAGCCGCCGGAGCCTGAAATACTTTGGATATCATCAAGTCTGCCTGCTTCTCTTACAGCATTCAGTACGCCGATTGAAGAAACGTCGTTGATAGAAATGATAGCATCAAGTGTGCCTACAGGGTTGGCGACAAGAAGTGCTTCTACTTGCTCCATAGCATCGTCAAGACTGAATGTTGTTGTTGTGAAGTGGATAATATTTATATCCGGGAAGTCTGGTATTACTTCTTGGATACCTGCCCAACGATGAGCATCAATTGCGCCTGTTTCCGGTGCGCGTTGAATCGCTACTGTACCTGAACCGCCAATGAGTTCGAATGTACGGCGTGCAATTCTTCTGCCGATTTCAGGGTTGTCGCCTGTCAGATATGCGCTCCAGCCCGGAGAATAAACCCAACGGTCAAACAGAACCCAAGGAACTCCGGATTCGTCGATACGGTCAGCAGCAGGTGTAACTTCTGCATTGTGCGGAAGAAGCACGATGAGTGACGGATTCATTGCAAGTGCAATGTCGATTTGAGCAGACTGGTCAGCCACGTCTGTGGATGTCAGATAGTAAAAGCCCATTTTGTTGTCTAAGTCCAGCTCGTTTGCTTTCTCGCGAGCAAAGAAGTATACAGCTGCATGCCAGTCATGCACAGGGTTCAGTGCCAATAGTACGATGGGGCCCATACCGTCCTCGGGCTCGGGTGCGGGATCTTCACCTGGAGGTGCCGGATCCGCTGCAGGTGCAGGTGTCGGTGCTGGTGTCGGTGCCGGTGCCGCCGGGGCACATGCTGCCACCATCACCACCATCATAGCTACTACCAGTAAGATGCCTAAAATTTTACGTTTTTTCATTCATTTCTCCTCTCAAAATTTACAAAAGTATTAATTTTTTGTTTCTTCCTATAATACAGTCTGAATTCGCTCGTGCTGGTAGTTGCATTTGCGAAGCCGACTCTATTAACCACGAAATTGAGGCATAATTGCGTATGCATTGCAACAGTAAAAGATGTATTAACTTTATCCGTAAAATGCTACCATTTCATCCAGTAGCATTTGTGCTTTTAAAACGAACAACTGTTCCGCAATCGCAATGTTACCACACAAAATTTCATAAATCAATAATAATTTTTTAATTATACATAATTTTGTAATATTCAACAAATAATTTCATCCATTTTTATGACATCGTACAGTTTTGTATTTTTTTATATTTTTTTGTGTCAATTGTTGACTTAACGCTTTTATAGCTATATAATGATTACAAATGTAACCAGACATTACATCGGACACTACATCACTTATTTTTGTAAACTTTAAAGGAGAGTATATATGTTAGCTTATCTTCTCGACCAAAACGGCTCAATTTCAATACAAAACGTTCCCGAGCCAAGTCCGGCAGAGCAAAACGCCATTCTCAAAGTGAAGTCGGCATCTATTTGCGGTACTGATTTTCGGACGTTTATGCACGGCAACACCAAAATAGACCCTCCCAGAATTTTGGGTCATGAAAGTGCGGGCGAGATTGTCCACGCAGGAGCTTTTGCAAAGGCTCACGGCATAGAGCCCGGTCAAAGGGTAACTGTTGCTCCCGCCATCGGGTGCGGTGAGTGCTGGCCTTGCAAAACCGGACACACCAATATGTGCGACAACTTAACAACCTTGGGCTTTCAGTATGAGGGCGCGTTTGCAGAGTATATGGAAATACCGATGCAAGCTATTAAGATGGGTAATGTTTTGCCTATACCTGAAAACGTAGATTATGACGATGCGGTTTTGGCAGAGCCGGCTGCGTGCGGGCTGAATGCTCAGTCTTATCTCCACATCACAAAAGGCGATTACGTAGTTATATACGGCAGCGGATTTATAGGCTGTGTACACGCCGAACTTGCAAAACTTGCAGGGGCAGACAAAGTTATTATGGTTGAGATTGCGGCGCCGCGCCGTGAAATCGCAGAGCAGATGGTGCCCGGCATAGAAATTATCGATCCGGTTGCTGAAAATACCGCAGAGCAGATTTCACGCCTTACCGGCAAGCGCGGTGCAAATGTAGTTATAACCGCACTTTCTGTACCGCAGATTCATACCGAGGCGCTTGAGGTTGCTTCAAAAATGGGCCGCATAAGCCTGTTTGGCGGCATACCCGGCGATGGCAAGGGGTATCTTGACAGCAATTTGATACATTATAAAGAATTGTGCGTGTATGGTGCTCACGCCACGCCGCCTTCTATGATAAAAGATCTCTTAAATCGCGTTGCCGCGGGCAATATGAATCTTAAAAAATATATCACTAAAAAACTTCCCCTAACCGAAATTGAAAGCGGCTTCATAGCACTCAGAGACGAAAACGCAATGAAAATCGTGCTCAACCCATAAAACATATCGCAAGAATATGAGAGGAATGGTCATTTTATATGGATTACAAAAGAATAGATCTACTGGTCAATGTCGCAAAACTTTATTATGAGCACGGATATAACCAGAATATGATTGCAAAAAAACTCAATCTCTCTCGACCGTATATATCAAAACTGCTCTCACAAGCTATGGATGAAGGGATTATTACTATTAAGATTAACGATCCTTCCCACACCGAAACCCCCTTAGAGAGGGAGCTTAGACAGCGCTTTGCTTTGCGTAAAGTTATAATCGTGCCTCAGAGCATGGATAAGACCCCGCTTGCAAAAGTCGGTCTTGCCTGTGCCAGATACTTAAATACTATTGTTTCCAGTGACGATGTTGTTGGTGTTTCGTGGGGCTCAACCATGTTTGCTTGTGCACAAAACGCCATTGCTAGAGAAGACCTTACAGGTGTCACCGTTGTGCAGCTTTGCGGTGGTATTACGAACATTGACCGCAACATATATGCAAGCGAAATACCGCAGCTTTTTGCTACGGCGTTCGGTGCTTCACCATACATTCTGCCTCTGCCCGCGATAGTAGATGATGCCCAGGTCAAGCATTCTATGCTCACCGACAGCACCATAAATCATGTCATGGACTATGCGCATAAAGCGAATATTGCTATCTTCACCGTTGGTCAATTCGGGGAGGATAACGCTTTGATTCATGCGGGTTATCTGTCCGGTTTTCCACAAAAAAAGCTGGATGAGGCGGGAGCTGTTGGGGATGTCTGCTCACACTTCATTGACGAAAAAGGAAATCTTTGCGATACAGGTCTTGACGAGAGAACTATAGGGCTTTCTTTGGGAGATCTAAAGAAAAAGGACTATCGCATTGCTGTTGCCGTAGGTCAGAAAAAAATCAGAAGTATCTGTGGCTCGCTCAACGGCGGGTACGTAAATGTACTCATTACCGATGAAGACACAGCACACGGTGTAATAACTCGCCTTGACAAACTGGCATCACGCTCCTGATTTTGTTGGTCGTCAGTCTTGTTTAGAGCTTTAAGTCATGGGTAGTTCATCGCCCCTGTCAACTATTGCAAATCTGTCGAGCAGGGCGTTTTGAAGTGCCATTCGTGTGATGAAAAATCCTGTATTTTCTCCGTTTTTCACAATCAAAAACTGCGAATGGTATAGCGCATAGAGTTCCATGGTTTCACTGCTGCCGTCAAGCATGTGTAGTGTTACCGTGTAGTTCGGCGAGGCGCCGAGTGGGACTTGCTCCTGCGTTATGCCGCTTTGCATGATGCTCAAGGCTGATATGTACAGCCTTCGGGCATTTGTTTCGCTGATTTCTACATCGTCGAGAAATCCCGTCAAACTGTCATTTTCGCGGTCATGTTCAAGCCTCAGCACACGGGTTTCATCCTCCAGTTCAAATGTAACAAAACCTACATCTACGATATTATGCAGCCACAGAAGTCTGGCTCGCAAAATAGCGGGCTGTATGTTGAGAAACAGGTATTCTCCGGCTCTGTCCAGGAGCACCGCATCATAGCCCTCAATCATAACGTAGGTTCCTGTCCCGTCTGCATTGCGATTACCTATCAAAAGCGTTCTCTCCCAGCTCTCCGACGAAAGGGTGAGTCTTGACGGTGTATCAAGCCCAAATATTGATAAGTCTGTCGGCCGCTTTGCCTCAACACTTGAAGGCATTATTTGTATAAAGTCCTCTAAAAGCGAGGTTTGAACCATGTGATCGCTGGCATCACCCACTATTGGCTGCAACATTTGATATCTGGCTGCGCCCAGCGTTAGGAAAACTTCTTCGTCCGTGCGCCTGTAAAACTCCAGCACAGTATCTTCTCTTTCAATGAGAATATGGTCAAAAATATCCATAATTGATTCTGCTCTCTCAAGGATTGAGTGCGGGATAAAAGTGAGGTCGTACATATCCTCCAGCGTGATTAGAAGAAGGCTGCTCTGCCGCTCAGTCAGTATTACAATTTCACGGCTGCCTTCACTGCGTGCAAAACGTCCCGTGCCTACAACCTGCTCCGCACCGAGCATAAATCTCTCCGATGAACCATCTGTGCGGTTTATTTCCCATGTCAAAACAGGGTCGTTTAAACCGAACATATTGAGCTCATCATCTGTGGCGTTTTCCGCTATCACAGCCACATTTGTCAATGATATGGCACCTAAGAAAACCGCGTTTAGCCTTGATCTCTCTCCCGGAAAAACCGGGTCGTCTGCATCGAGTTTCAGCTCAAAGCTTCCATTATCTGTCGTCTCTTTGAGCAAACTATAGTGCGCTCCGTACCGTGGTGTGAAAATTACCGATGCAACTTCGTCTAAAGCAATGTTTACTAAATCAGCCCGCACGATTTCTTCGGGCGGCGGGATGTCTTGCTGATTGCTCTCAGGTTCACCCTGAGGCCAGAGAGTCAGTGCCGCAATACCTGCCGACAACAGTACCACTGCGGCTATTGCAATAATGAGATTTTTCCGTCGCATTATTTATGCCTCCGTCTGCGCCAAATTAGTATTCCCGCTGCTATTATCAGAAGCGGTAACGCTATTACCATCAGAATAAGTACTGTTCGGGCACCTGCCGAACTCACAAGCAGATGACCTGTCGCAAGGTTTCTTGCCGGGATGAACACCCGTTCACCAAATGGGTTTAAGTCGTTTGCCAAGTCTGCAAGAAAAAACACATTGTAAAATGTCTCAGAAAATATCGCCAAAAACGGGTCATCAAACATGGCTGCCCCAACGACAATCAAGTTTGCCCAGACTTGAGTCCCCTCTGCATCTCGCGTAAGATGGCGGATGTTGTAGGCAATGGTAAATGGGCCGGATGCATCTCCCGGTTCTCTTTCCCACGTGGTCACAGTTCCATCAAGAGCCTTGGCATATGAACTGGCAGAAACAGTGCGCACCAGCGGGAACATATTTTCCATAACGCCTTCTCCCCTGACGGCACGTAACGGGCGGGCTGTGCGAATGCCTACAGGGATGTCCAGTGTGAATACGGCAGAAGCCTCTGTGGAAGGCAATGCTCCTGCTGAGACAACAGCGCCGATTACTCCGTGCTGCGGGATGAATGTATTTTCTTCGTCAAATATCAGTTTGTTTTCCACCGCAACGCCCCATTCTGCGAGAAATGCATCCAGCACAGGGAGCTGCACAGTATTGAAGTCATAAATAATCATTACGTTTCCGCCAAGGGACATAAACTGCTCAAGTTTTATTATCTCTTCGCTTAGAAAGTCAAATTTTGGTGCTGCCGAAACCACTAAAACAGTGTCTTCGGGGATTTCTTCAAGAGCTAGGTTTATCGAGGAGCTGATATAACCGCTTCTTTCAAAAATTTGCCTCATATGTTCTGTACTGTCTTCGCCGTGATTTTCAACAAATACAATACGCGCTATACTCTCGTTTAAAACGTACACCAGTGCGCTGATAAACTCTTGATCTACTCTGAGGCTTGTCTCCACAGGCCGCCCGAAGTTGTCTGTTCTTTGTACAAACAGACTTGCTACCGGTACTCTTGTTGCACGTCTTTCGCTGATGAATACTATATCGTTGCGGGTCATATCCGTAAGCTCGGTATGGGCCTCCACAAGAGCAGATAAAGAGTTCCCGTAATTTGGCCCGTCAAAGACGTTTAGGTCAGGATTTACATACTGCACTCTGATACGCCCGCCGGTCGTAGCGGAGTAGTTTGTGAGTATAGTCGAAATCATGGCGAGATTGTTGTTTGCAAGCCAGGTTGATTCCTCTGCCATTACTACTATATCAACTGTTTCATTGACTCCACTCAAAAATTCTGCGGCTCTGTCAGACAGCGTGAATATTCCGGCTTCTGTTAGGTCAAGTTTTAAGAAGAATCTTTCTGTCAACATACTCACAAAGATATTGACAAGAACTATTAGTGCAAGAAATATTACAGTGACTATTAGTGAAAAACTGTGTTTCTTCAATTTTTCTATCATTTTCATTTAACCTTTCCTCCTTTTCTCAATAACTCGCGTTGTTAAGAACAAGAAAAAGGCGCAGACTGAAACGAAAAATACTATTGTATCCAGTGCCAGAAGTCCTCTGGTTATATCGCTATACCTTCCGAATATTGAGATAAACATGAATATACGCATTATAAATGTAGGAAGTACCCCACTCGCATAAAAGAACAGTGCAACAATTTCGAGAATATAAAGGGCTATGAAGATTGCCAGTGAACCTATTGCCGCTATTACTTGATTTTCTGTCATTGCTGATACGAATACACCTATTGAGATGTAGGCTGCTCCTATGCTGATGATTCCGATATAGTTGCCTACCACTTCATCAAGATTGAAGCCACCGAATATGTATAGAGCAATGGGCCATAAGATGGTAAGCGCAAGCAGACAACCAAAAACTGCAAGTGACGAAAAGAATTTACCTAAAACTATCGCCGTCGAGGTGACCGGAGCGGTCAGTAGCAGTTGGTCTGTTTTCTGCTTGAAGTCTTCGGAAAAGACTCGCATGGTGAGGATAGGTGTTACAAACATCATAACCAGGAGCATAAAGCTAAATATGCCCGCCAGCGACATCGATGCTCCCAAGATGTTAACGAGGTAAAAGTAGAGATTGAGAACTAAAATGTACGAACTTATATATACATACCCAATCGCTGATGTGAAATATGCGCCGAAGTCGCGCTTAAAAATTGCTTGCATCTTAATGAACATTCCTTTCTTCTGAGCTACTTGCCTTCCTCTGTTAATTGCAGGAAGATGTCTTCTAAAGAATCATTTTGCGGGCGGAGCATGAGCAGTGGATAACCTGCTTTTGAAAGTTCGTAAAACAGCGGTTTTCGGATATCCACGCCCGACTCGTTTTCTACGAGAAAATCTATGCTTTCGGGTTCCATTTTTCCGAGAGGTTTTACGCTGCTGACTCCGCTTATGTTACTTATAAGAGTTTGTACTTCATCGGACGACCCTGCGACACGGATTATTTGAGTGCGATTGCCTTTAAGGTTTGAGGTCAGGTTTTCAGGGTTATCGTCTGCGACTATCACTCCGTTTGAGATTACCAGAACGCGCTCACACACTGCGGAAACCTCGGGCAGTATGTGGGTCGATAGGATTATCGTGCGTTGCTTGCCCATTTCTTTGATGACATTCCTAATTTCCACGATTTGCCGTGGGTCCAGACCTATTGTCGGCTCGTCTAAAATCAGGACATCCGGATCTCCAAGCAGTGCTTGTGCAAAACCTACGCGTTGTTTATATCCTTTTGATAGATGCCCTATGACCCTGCTTCTGACATCGGCAAGACCCAGATTTCCGCATATTTCCGAGATATGCGACTTTCTGTCATCTATTTTGATTTCCTTCAGGTCATATACGAAGTCGAGATATTCATTTACTGTCATTGCATGGTATAGCGGAGGCTGCTCGGGCAGATAGCCGATATGCCGCTTTGCTTCAATTGGAGTTTTTTGCATGTCGATACCTGCTATCTCAACTTTTCCTGTGTCAGCAGAGAGATAGCCTGTTATTATGTTCATCGTTGTAGTTTTTCCCGCTCCGTTCGGCCCGAGAAACCCCACAATTTGTCCCTCCGGAACCGAAAATGAGATATCGTTAACTCCACGGTTTTTTCCGTAACTTTTTGTCAGGTTGCTTACTGTTATCACTTTTTATTTTCCTCCTGCGCATCATCTGCATTAGAATACACCTTTTTTCAGAGATATGTTCGCATAGTGGAAAGTGGTCTCCACTTTTTCCGCCATTTTCAAGACCTGTTGCATAGTCTCAATTAGTTAGTATTGTTATTTACCAGTATAACAGATAATGGGCTGTTTGCGTAGATTTTTTTAATTTAAAAGATTGACATGGTAAATTAACAGAGGACTGACCTTATCGATCAGTCCTCTGTTTGTGTTGGCGAAGACCTATTTTCCCGGGCCGTCTCCGGCCAAGTATCGTCGGCACGGGTGAGCTTAACTTCCGTGTTCGGGATGGGAACGGGTGGAACCTCACCGTAATAAACACCAACTATCTAATTGACAATGTAGTACTGCCAATTATGTCTGCACCTTGAAAGCTGAACAAAGATATGTCTGTGATGTAAAGCAAATTCGTCTGTTTGCCTGCGATAATATAGATCAAGCCCTCGGGTGATTAGTACCGGTCAGCTAAACACATTACTGTGCGTACACCTCCGGCCTATCGACGATGTAGTCTTCATCGACCCTTACTCCATAAAGGATGGGAGAACTTATCT
>WQTE01000002.1 GCA_009786445.1 Oscillospiraceae bacterium
GCTGCTGTAAGCGTTGTCTTACCGTGGTCAACGTGACCGATTGTGCCGATGTTGACATGTGGTTTGTTTCTTTCAAACTTTTGCTTAGCCATTTACTGGAAATCCTCCTTACGGTATATTGATGTATCATGTTTCATTTTATTTTCGTAGCAAACGGTATTGTACAGTATCTGTAAGCATTTTGCAAGAGTTATTTTTAATTCCTTGAAAAAAACTCAAAAAAAGGCAACGAACATATCCGCTCGTTGCCTTTAAGCTGTGTGATTGTGTGTTTAAATCTCTTTATTATTCTTCTTCCGTCTCCATATCGTCTAATTCGTCCATTGCGGGAGGATTGTCTGTGTCATAGACAATAGCCGGAGAATTGTCGTCCGGTTCTTCATCGTCTGCAACATCGCTTTCGGCGCCGACCGATTGAGCGGGAGACTCTAAAAGTGCTCTTATACTGAGGCTGACTTTTTTGCGGTCGTTGTCGATTTCTGTGATTTTAACATCAACCATCTGCCCGTCTGACAGAACCTCGGAGGGAAGCCCAATCCTGCGGTCTGTAATTTGAGAAATGTGTATTAAACCGTCTACACCCGAGCAAATCTCTGCAAAAGCGCCAAATGGCATCATTTTGACAATTTTTACGTTTACGACATCTCCAACCTTGTAAGTTTCCGTAAATTTAGTCCACGGATTATCTTCACCCTTTTTATAACCCAGAGAAATTTTCTTGCTCTCTTTATCAAATGAAATTACGTAAACGGAAACCTCATCGCCAACCGTCATCACCTCTGAAGGCTGCTTGATTCTTGTCCAGCTAAGCTCAGAAATGTGAACCATACCGTCCACACCGCCTATGTCAACAAACACACCGTAAGTAGTCATAGATTTTACAACACCGTCATACTTCTTGCCTACTTCGATTTCATTCCAGACCTGCTCTGCCTTCTCACGGCGCTCATCGCCTTGCACCAAACGAATGGAGCCTACAACGCGCCTTCTTGACTGGTTGACCTCAGTAATGCGAAGTCGAACGGTCTTTTTCATAAGCTCTGACATTTGCGCCGATTTTGGCAGACCTGTTTGAGAAGCGGGTACAAACACTCGCACACCTTTGACGTTTACAACTATGCCACCCTTATTCTCCTCGGTAACGACACCCTCAACAATGGATTTGTTTTCTCTTGCAGATTCTACAATATCCCAATTTTTTATGGCATCCAGGCGTTTTTTGGAGAGCATGACCATGCCTTCTACGTCATTGACTCGCATGACAAAAGACTCAATGGTATCTCCAACCTTGATAACATCATCAATGCTCACATTACCGTCGTCAATGAATTCTGTAATCGGTATATAACCTGATTGCTTCGTGCCCAAATCCAGGGATACTTCGGTTGAAGTAATAGACGTGACTATACCCGACACCTTTTCTCCGGTGCGAAGAGTTTTGATAGACTTCTCAAGCAACTCTTCAAAAGATTCAGAGTCATCGTCTTCATCTGCTCCGGAGTTTGACCCAGACTCGATTTCAGTCTCAGTCTCAAAAACATCCTTCTTTTCTTCTGCGGGCTCATTGCTCTGCTCCGCGGTTTCTTGCTTTGGACTTGCTTCCGGCTCCTGTAGAGTGGATTCTCCCTGCTCTTCTGTGGTGCCGTCCATGTTTGTTTCTTTGCTCATCTTTCGGATGACCTCCTTAATGATAGGCGCGGGGGTCGATGCACCGGCAGTTACGCCAATCACACTGTACTGACAAAACTCTGCTAAATCAATTTCATCTGCGTTACTTACAAAAAAGACCTTTTTAGAGTAATGACTGCAAATGTGTTTAAGACTCTGACTGTTCGAGCTGTTATTGTCACCAACAACTACAATCGCATCAGTTGTCTTAGATATATACTCCGCCTCCTGCTGACGTTTAAACGTAGCGTTGCATATTGTATCAAACAATTTATGATTTGTACACTCTTTTTTTATTGTTTTAACACAAGTTTCATAAAGATTTTTTGAAGCTGTTGTTTGAAACACAATAGAAAGGTCTTTTTTTGCGTTTTTCTTGATATTTAGCCAACTTTTGAGCTCATCGGATGATTCAAAAATTGCGTACTCATCGCACCATCCCGCAATGGCTTTCACCTCCGGGTGCTCGCTGCTGCCGATAATCAAAATAAATCTGCCAGCTTTTGACTGCTCACTGACAATTTCGTGGATTTTTTTTACATCGGGGCAAGTGGCATCGATTATATCGGCACATTTATCGCTCAGCTGCTCATAATCACTCTTACTCGCACCGTGCGACCTTATTATAACAACCGCTTTTTCGGGAATATCCGAGATATGCTCGACACATCGCACTCCCCTTGCCGCAAGTTCACTGACGACAAACTCGTTATGGATAATGGAGCCGAGTGTAAAACAAGTCTCAAACTTATCCGCCGCCGCCTCACACATAGCGACAGCCCTCTTAACCCCATAACAAAAGCCGGCAGATTTTGCAACAATCAGTTCCATTTATTACCATCACCCAGATTTTGAATTTTTTCCATTAGTTCTTCAGAAAGTTTAGCATAATCATCGGCAGACCTTTTTTCGCTCAGTTTCTCAACAAAGTACGGCTCACCGAAAATGACCTGAGTTTTCCTGAAAAAAGGCTTTTTACGCGGCATAAACACCGGCATAATCGGCACTTTTGCACGCTCGGCAAGCTTCACAGCTCCGCTCTTTGCCGATGAGGCATCATATGAAGATGCTCTGGTACCCTCGGGAAAAATGACAACCTTGTCTCCTTTTTTAAGGTAACTCAGTGAACGTTTAACAGAGCCGACATCCATAGCCTCCCTGTCAACAGGAATCATACCGAGTTTCCATAAAAAGAACGAAACTATCGGGATTTTGAATAAGCTGATTTTGGCAATAACCCGGATCTGCATGTCACCGCCAAGTGCCAGAGCAATATGAAAAGGGTCAATCATAGCAGAATGATTACTGCAAATAAGCGCAGGACCGTTTACTATATTTTCCTGTCCAAACACATCAAAAGGTCTGAAAAATCGTATAATAGGCCCCACAAAACGAAAGCAACGCTGATAAAACTTATGACTGACTTCTTTGCTCATAGACCAAACTTCTCCGAAATAAGATTTACAAGTGCCTGAAAGCTTTGCTCAAAATCAAGCTCTGTGGTATCGACAGTTATTGCATCATCAGCTGCTTTGAGTGGCGCAGCCTCGCGCTCGCTGTCGTTTTTATCTCTTTGCATCATATCCCGCGCCACATCTTCAAAAGTCACGTCAACACCCTTTGCCGTAAGCTCCTTAAAACGCCGCAAAGCCCTTGCGCTATCATCGGCAGTGATGAAAATTTTGAGGTCAGCACTCGGCAAAACAACAGTGCCTATGTCTCGCCCGTCCATTATCACATTATGCGACTTCGCCATATCCCGCTGCATATTTAGTAAAAACTCCCTCACCGCAGGTATTGCTGAAACATCGGAAGCATACGTGGAAATCTCAGGTAATCTAATATCATCAGAAACATCTTCATCATTAAGCAGCATACGCTGTAAGCCCGACTCATCGTAATGCATGCCGAGCCTGATTTGACTCAGTAACCCCAAAACGCCTTTTTCATCTTTTGACTCTACGCCGTTACGAAACACAAACAGCCCGATAGCCCTGTACAGCGCACCAGTATCAACGTAAATAAACCCAAAATGCTTGGCAACTCTTTTAGCAAGCGTACTCTTACCCGCCCCCGAAGGCCCGTCAAGAGCAATGCTTTTGAATTCTTTCAAACTAATGACTCCCGATTTGTTTAATAAAATACCCTACATATCCATACACTATTCGCGCAAAGTTGTCAAGTATTAATTTACATTATTCGCAAAATCTCTTGCTGAATTGACGAAGGCAAGCACCGTCGCCCGAACAAGGTCAACAAGCTCTGCTGAAATACGATTAAACTCACTAAGCTCCTCGCCTGTCAGCTCAGCATTACGGCGCAAATCATCAAGGTAGCGACCTGTTTGACTTGCAGCTTCATCGGCAATATCGTTTGCTATCGAGTCGAAACCCTCCGACAGCCATCTGAGCCTTTTTTCCAGCTCCTCACCGGAGTAGCGCTCTTCGAGAGTCTGCCGCATATCGGCGTATACCTCTGCCAGTGCCGACGCATTCATGCGAGCTCTCGTCGCCGGGTCAAGATACGTCTCACGTATTTCAAATTCCATATCACGTCTGGCTATATTGAATTTAAAGCTAATCGCATCTCTAATCCCGGTTTCTGCACGGTCTTGACTTTCAAAACCGGGCAACGTGGAATAACGTCTGACTCCGTCAGCATCAGTTCTAAAAGTTACAAGATTATTAGTCCACGGATTTCTAATAAATCCACTTAGCGAATTTGCGCTTTGCGAAATAAACTCATCAATAGGACTATTCCAAAAATTCCGCTCAGCTCCGCTAATATTCCCTGCATTGGTCGGCGGCGAACTATCAGGCGGCTTAACGAATTCATCTAAGTTAAAAAATTCCATTTGCTCACGGCGAAGCTGCGAAACATCTTTCCCGCGAAGCTGCTCACCCGCACGGGCAAAAAGTCTACGCGCTTCATCGCTGATGCTTAGTGTATCCACTGCTACATTAGCAGTTTTGTGCGGCGGATGCAAAGTGCTTGCCGAAATGAGCCCCAAGTTATGCCCTCTAACACCGGTTCTGTCAGGCCTGATAAGTGTACGCGCATTATTTGCGTTATTTACTGTGTTTGTACTCATCGCGTTATCTCTCCATATTCCAAAAAGCCTGTTGACTCTATACCTAACGACAATAAAATGTCATAAAAAAATACCTCAGTCTATATATCGGAATAATTATGTCAAAACTTTAGCATTTTTATGAATTTTTCATGGCTTAACACAACGCGACAAACCTGACAAAAACAACAAACACCCGACAGTCGCCTATCGAGTGCTTTATTCTCAACCCCGCAACGCCTCTACTTCACTCTCCGTCAAGTGCCGCCACTTGCCGAGTGGGAGCGAGCCGAGCTCCAGAGCGCCGATTGAAACACGCCTCAGCGAAACAACTTTCAGCCCGCAAACTGCGCACATCTTCCGAATTTGCCTGTTGCGCCCCTCTGCGATGGAAATAGAAATCACACCCGAATTACCCTTTTGCGAAATAATCTCAACACTTACAGCAGAAACGACATAATCATCAATCTCAACAGGCTCACACAAAAGTGCATAAGCCTTAGAAATATCTCCTAAAACCTCTACCCGATAAACCTTAACTTTCTCTCCCGACGGATGAGCAATTCTATTCGCAAAATCCCCGTCATTGGTAAGCAAAATCAACCCCTCGGACTCCTTATCAAGCCGCCCGACGAGGTAAACCCTGACACCGACATCACGGGTAAGCTCTAAGATAGTCTGTCTACCCCTCTCGTCGCGAGCAGTAGACAAATATCCGCAAGGCTTGTTTAGCATAATATAGACAAAAGCATCTTTCGCCCTAAGCGTCACACCATCAACAGTAATTACATCACACGAAACATCGGCAGACTGCCCCAGAGCAGCAACCACACCATTGACGGATACCCTGCCTGCGACAACCATAGCCTCCGCTTTTCTGCGCGAAGCAATGCCATGCGCCGACAGAATTTTCGGGATTCTCTCACGCTTATTTCCCATCAGAGCTAATCTTCAGCCTCGCCGTGACCCTTATCCATGAATTCGCTAACCTTTTCAAGCACCTCAGGAACGGCATCAAGAATACGGTCCACAGTTGTTGACTTTGGCGGAGTAATATAAATCATATCAACCTTACCATTTTTAATGACCAAAAAAGCCACAGGAATAATATTAATCCCCGCACCCGTGCCACCGCCGAAACCACTCTTTGCAGCTTTTGCCTGCTCAAAATCAGTACCACCACCTGCAAAACCCAAAGTAACCTTTGAAACAGGTATTAAAGTAATACCATCAGGAGTTGTGATAGGCTCACCAACAATAGTGTTAGCATCAATCATCTCCTTAATTTTTTGCATAGAAATCTCCATTAAACCACTAAGAGGCTGATGTTGCTTCTCCATTTTATATCATCCTTTCAAAAATTGTTGTAGTTGTAGTTTATACAATCATCCACCAGTATAGCAGATGATGTGCTGTTTGCGGAGTCTTTTTTTCTTAAGCAGGGGTGAAGATTACCTGGCTCGAAAAAAAGCGGAGCAAATTGCATATTATCTGCGAGAACCGACGGGCAAAACCGTTTTCAGTATTGGTAAAAACGCAAAAACTATGTAAAACGCCTCCCAGACCGCGAGAGAAAATCTGACTTTAGCATAAATCCTCGGCTCAGTGGACTCAAAATCGGCAAAAACCCTTAAATCTCGCTTTTTCAATCGAAAATTCCTATCAAGCACAGGAAGCAGAAAACCAAAAGCAGCATTACCCGCACCATATACCATTGCAGTCTTCGCCGCATCCTCACCCGCTGAGGAGTAGTAAAGCGTAAGCTCCTTTATGAGTAACCTGCGCCTAAACCTGTCAAGAGCCGACTTAACCGCATTAAAAATATCAATAAAAGCACTGAAATCACCGGGTAACTTAACAGCGGATTCTTTATCCCTGCTTATCTTAGGCTTCTTCTCCTTGCCATCGTCAGACAAACTAAACCTAAAAAACCCGATTTTATACCACATTTGAAGCCCTTCATCGCTGTACTCAACAATAAAACCAAAGCGAAGCAAAGCAATCAAGAGAAGTATCAGAAAAATAATACCCAGCACTAACATAACATCACTCCGTCTGTTCCACCACAGAATCTATAGATTCCACAGTAGAGTCTGACTCAAAATCAATCTCAGTCTGATTCGCAATTTGCGCACCGACGATAGGCACAGCATCAAAATCAGCCTGCGACCCCATCATAGCCTCACGAGCCTGAAGCTCTAAAATAGCATTTTGAATCCCCTCTTTCTCATCGCCCGCACCATCTACCTGCGGAAGCTCCGGCAAATCCTTGAGCGATTGCATACCAAAAGTTCTGAGAAAATTGTGATTTGTCCTGAAAAGCACAGGCCGCCCGGGAGCATCAAGTCTGCCGCAAGGCTCAACAAGGCCGCGCTCTTGCAGAAGACCCACAGTATAAGCACTGTCAACGCCTCTGATTTGCTCTACATACGCCTTGGTAGCAGGTCCGAAATAGGCTATTATTGAAAGAACCTCAAGAGCAGGCTGTGAAAGCTGCGGAGGCTTCCTATTTTCAAGAGCACGACGAATAAAATCGGCATACTCGGGCGAAGAACAAAGCTGCAACGAATCTTCAAGTTTAACAAGCCTGATACCACGCCTGTCGAAACTGTAACCATCTCTAAGCCTATTTGCCGCCGCCTCAACATGAAACTCATCAACACCCAAAACAGCAGCTATTCTCGCTTGCTTCACCGGCTCACCTGAAACAAATAATATTGCCTCTATGGCATGTTCAATATCATGACTCTCCATACAAATGACCATTCCTTTTGAAAAACATCGAGCACAAAACGACCTATGAATCCCCTGCTGTAAAATCTATAATCTCGCTCTCCCTGCCGCTTCCGGTATAAGACAGCATCAAATCCTCATTTTCACCCGAAACAAGCACACTTCCAATCTTGCAGAGTTCAAGTACCGCAACAAAAGTGGCAATCAGCTCCGAGCGATCGCGGCACTCACCAAAAAGTACATCAATCTTGACATCACCATACTCTTTAAGCCTATCCACAATCTCAGAAATTTTATTGGAAATAGGGAAGACTTCTCTACCTGGATAGACCATATCCCGTGGATTTCTACTTGCGATTTTTAGATTTTCCCTACCGATAACGCGCTCCATCGCATCAAGAAGCTCTTTACTGATATGAACATACTTATACTCATCATCAGGCGAAAAATATTCAGGCGGCCCCGCCATCATAAGCCCGTCACGAGAATACATACCCGAAAGAGTTTGAGCAATCTCCTTAATCTGAACATAAACGTCGCCACGCTTCAATTCTTCAAGAGAAGTTATAAGCTGCTCGAGCTCCGAAACCTCTTCGCCGCCGGACAAAAGCATTTTCGTCTTAATATACGTAAGATACGAAGCCATAGCCACAAATTCGCTGGCAATATCCAGATTCATCTCTGTCATCTCGTCAAGATACGCCAGATACTGCTGCAAAATCACAGAAATACTGATATCTCGAATCTCAACCTTGTTACGGCTGAGCAACTGTAGAATAAGAGTCAGAGGACCTTCAAAATCCGACATATCATCCTTTTCCTTAACTATTCCTTCTAACTTAAAAACAGGAGTATCCATGAAACATCCCCCTAAGAAACCAAAGAAGTAAAAAACAGGCTTACATTTATGAAAAAAGAATGCGCAGGTGTAGTTACAATATTGCCTATGAGGTTTATTCCCGTGAACATTCCCACCATCATCCCCGCTAAAAGTGCTATCATACCAAACCGCTCATACTTCATAAGCTTATAATACAGCCTATCAGGTAAAAAAGATAACAAAATTTTGCTGCCGTCAAGCGGAGGTATGGGCAACATATTGAAAATTGCGAGTGCAACATTTAAAACAGCCATACGGAAAATAATTAAAGCAACAATACTCGGTTCACCCGAAAAACCAAAGATTGTACCAACTCCGCCGTGTGGTTCAGGGATAAGCACAAAAACAAAGATAACTATAAAAGCAAGAATAATATTGGACACAGGACCGGCAAGAGCCGTCAGAGCCATACCCCATTTCGGGTACTTAAAATTTTGCATATTGACAGGTACAGGTTTCGCCCAACCGAATCCTATAACCAAAATCATGGCAAGACCGATAATATCTATGTGTTTAATAGGATTTAACGTAAGCCTACCTAACCGCTTTGCAGTATCATCACCTAAGCGATAAGCCGTGAACCCATGAGCAAGCTCGTGCACGGTGATACAGACAAGCGCAGGAATAGCCACGATGATGATATTAAGCAGCATATCCATGCTAAAAAAATCATTAAACCAATTCAAAGTAATAAACTTCCCTTTATCTCCGATATTAACGCATCCCGATTAGTGCCTTTTTCTGCCGAAAACTCGATAATCTTAACATCATCCGGCAACTCCAGAGTTTCTCGGATAAGAGCCATGTTCGGGATTAATTCGCTTTTTTTAAGCTTATCTATCTTGTTTGCCACAACAGTGAGCGGACAGCCCGACTCCTTAAACCAATTAGCCATTGTGATATCATCATTTGTCGGCTTATGCCTTGAATCTACTATCATAACGCCACGAGTGATATAAAAAGGATTTCTGAAAAAAGAATCCATAAGCGCCGCCCAGCGAGCACGCTCTGACTTTGAAACCTTGGCATAACCATAGCCGGGCAAATCAACAAAATAAACCTTCCTGTCAACCAAAAAATAATTTATGTGAATGGTTTTTCCCGGAGTCGCACTGACACGTGCAAATTGCTTGCGGCCCAAGAGCTTGTTTATAACCGAAGACTTTCCGACATTGGATTTCCCGGAAAAAACTATTTGCGGCAGCCCATCACGGGGTACAGCATCAACGTGAGCTGCTGATTTAATAAACTCTACATTATGAAGATTCATAGTGTATATCCTTCAATGCTTTATCAGCGACTCTGAACTTAAGCTGCGGTCAGAATTCTTCAGCATATGCGGCGTGTTCTTTGCCCCTGCCTTCCTATCCACAGAAGAAAAATCAAGCACAACATCAAGCACATCATCTATATTATCCGTTGTAATAAAGTTCAGCTTGCTTCTGACGGTCTGGTCGATTTCATCGAGATCAGCTTCATTTTCTGCGGGAATTATAACAGTTTTTACCCCCGCACGAAGCGCAGCCATGGTTTTCTCTTTAAGCCCACCGATTTTAAGAATCCGCCCGCGGAGTGAAATCTCACCCGTCATTGCAACATCGCGGCGTGCTGGAGCCGAAGTGAGAGCAGAAATTACAGCCATGCACATAGTAATCCCCGCAGAAGGCCCATCCTTGGGGATAGCACCTTCAGGAAAATGGATGTGAATGTCATTTTTTGAATAAAAGTCCTCGGGAATACCCAGTTTATCCGCCCTGCTGCGTATAAAGGAGACAGCAGCCTGAGCAGACTCTTTCATAACATCCCCGAGATTACCCGTCAGCTCAAGATTACCTTTTCCGGACAGTACGTTCACCTCTACCTCAAGCACACAGCCGCCGGTCGTAGTCCACGCAAGCCCGTTTGCAATACCAATTTCAAAACCATGAGCCACAGATTCAGGTTTATATTTGCGCACACCGAGAAATTCATCGAGCACCGACAAGGAGAGCTTAACCGATTTCGCTTCTCCCGCAGCGATTTTTGCAGCAGTTTTTCTGCAAACCGCAGCAACCTCTCGCTCTAAAATGCGAACACCTGATTCTTTTGTATACGATGAGATAATATCATAAATAGCATCATCCGTAAAATTAAGCTGTGATGCCTTCAACCCATGCTTTTTCCTCTGTTTTGGGATAATATAGCGTTTTGCAATCTCAAGTTTCTCAACATCAGTATAACTCGTGAGCTCTATAACCTCCATCCTGTCAAGCAAAGGACGAGCAATCGAGTCTGTCGTATTGGCCGTAGTTACAAACATCACATTGGAAAGGTCATAAGGGATTTCCATGAAGTTATCACGGAAAGTAGTATTTTGTTCGGGGTCAAGAGCCTCCAGCAGAGCAGAAGCAGGGTCGCCTCTGTGGTCGCGCCCGAGCTTATCAATCTCATCGAGCAGCATAAGCGGATTTGAACTGCCTGCCTGCTTAAGAGCTGTGATTATTCTTCCGGGCATTGCCCCTATGTAAGTCTTCCTGTGACCTCTGATTTCCGACTCATCATGCACACCGCCGAGAGCTATTCTGCATAACTTTCTATTGAGAGCCTTTGCAACACTTATTGCAACAGAAGTCTTACCAACACCCGGCGGCCCGACAAGGCAGATTATCGCACCTTTTATCTTTGGAGAAAGCTGCCTCACAGCCAGAAACTCTATAATCCGATCCTTTACCTTATCAAGACCAAAATGGTCGTTATCCAGTATTTCACGTGCTTTGATAATATCAAGCCGCTCTTTTGTCGTCTTATTCCATGGAAGCTCAATGCAAACATCAAGATAATTTCGGATTACAGATGCTTCGGCGGAACCAAAAGACTGCTTTTCGAGTTTATCCACTTCCTTGAGAATCTTCTTTGAAACCTCTTCATCTAGTTTGAGTGCAAGTATTTTTTTTCGATACGTCTCAAACTCAGAGTGCTCATCGCCTCCGCTATCGCCCAGCTCAGACTGAATCACCCTAAGCTGCTCTCTGAGAATATGGTCACGGTGATTACTCTCCAATTTTTCTCTGAGCTTCGAGTCAATCTGCCGCTCTATCGTTAAAACCTCGATTTCACGCGCAAGTATGTCACAGACTATCTCAAGCCTTTTCACCGGGTCGATGGTATCGAGTATAAGCTGCTTCTTTTCGGGTTTCGTAAAAATATTCTGAATGATGAAGTCAGAAAGCCTACCCGGGTCGGTAATCATAAAAATATGCAAAAGTGTCTCTCTTGAAACACTCTGAGAAAGCGCACAATAAGAATCAAATAAATTAGTCGCTTTTCGCATCAAAGCCTCAACTCTCGATGTACGCTTCGGCGAAGCAACCTCAGGATACGGCAGTACCTCAGCAGTAAAATACTTTTTCTCCTCTTGCAAAGCAACAAGCTGTGCACGGCACTTACCTTCCACAAGCACCTTCATTCCTCCGCCCGGAATCTTTAAAACCTGTTTTATGTAGCAGATAGTACCAACTCTATGTAAATCACTCTGGCTGGGAGTGTCCTTTAGCATATCTTTTTGCGCAAGCAGGAAAATCCGCCTGTCTCCGGCAGAAGCAGCATCAAGAGCTCCGGTTGATATAACTCGTTCCACATCAAAGTTGAGAAGCATAGTAGGAAAAACCGAAAGACCCCGCAGTGCCAGAAGCGGTAAAAACTCAGTAATTTTATGTTCAAGTTCGTCCATTGTAAAAGCAATATCCTTTCGTCGATTACCCGCCCAAATAAGATGAGTCTAGCAGATGATGTGCAGTTTGCGGAGTCTTTTTTGCGAGAACAGTGGCGCAATGCTCTCTGGCTCGCAAAAAAGCGGAGCAAATTGCATATTATCTGCGGTGATGTGGGGAAGGATGATAAAGGCACATCACCTATCCGGCAGAATCAGCCACATACTCACCCGGAGCAAGTGTATCGGTGCTAGTGTGAGTCTGAGATTGAGGCTGCGGCTTAGAGCTCTTCGTGATAAGCGGCGGCTCATCATCTGTTAGACATTTCTCCGAGATAGACACCTTTTCTATTTGTTCATCTGACGGAATCTCAAACATAGTCTTCAGCATCAGTTTCTCCATTATGCTGCGCAAACCGCGTGCGCCAATCTCCATGTCTATAGCCTTATCCGCAATAGCGGAAAGCGCATCATCAGTAAACTCCAGCACGACATTATCCAAAGAAATCAAAGCCTTATACTGCTTAATAAGAGCATTCTTAGGCTCTTGCAGAATCCTAATCATATCTTCCTTAGTCAAAGAGCGGAGCGGAGCAATAACAGGAAGTCTGCCTACAAGTTCAGGAATAAGACCAAACCTGAGAATATCATGCTGCTGAACATGCTGCAAAATCTCCCCGATATCTCTCTCCTTTTTGGACTTAACCTCACCACCAAAACCGATGCTCTTCTTATCCATCCTGTTTTCAATAATCTTGTCGATACCCTCAAAAGCACCACCGCAAATAAACAAAATGTTTGACGTATCAAGAGAAATGAACTCCTGCTGCGGATGTTTGCGCCCACCCTGAGGAGGCACATTAGCAACGGTACCCTCCAAGATTTTAAGCAAAGCCTGCTGCACACCCTCACCCGAAACATCGCGAGTAATAGACACATTCTCGCTCTTTCTTGCCACCTTGTCTATTTCATCAATGTAAATAATCCCACGCTCGGCTGCCTCAACATCAAAATCTGCGGCTTGAAGCAACCTTAAAAGAATATTCTCTACATCATCACCTACGTAACCAGCCTCTGTAAGCGTCGTGGCATCGGCGATAGCAAACGGAACCTTAAGAATCCTTGCAAGTGTCTGAGCAAAAAGCGTTTTACCGCTACCCGTGGAACCTATAATGAGTATGTTGCTCTTTTGGATCTCCGTATCATTAGTTGACTGATAAAGTAGGCGCTTATAGTGATTATAGACCGCAACCGACAGCGCAATCTTTGCATCTTCCTGACCGATAACGTAATCATCAAGCGTATCTTTAATTTCAATGGGTTTTGGAATTTTACCATACTCATCAGCGAGATAATAACCTTCAGAATTCATGACCCTCATCGGAGAAAACTCATAGCCTAACAGAGTAGAGCAAACCGAAACACACTCATTGCAAATATACGAAGCACCCTGCCCCGCTATTATTCTGTCGACTTGGTCTTGCCTCTTCCCGCAAAAACTACATCTAACGCCCTTCTTATCATCAAATCGTGACATATTCTACTCTTCTCCTCCAGCGTTTTGTGTAATAAATTTATAGTCCGCAAATTGCATATTATCTGCACTCTAGCGATTGTAAATCACTTTGTCAATAAGCCCAAACTCTTTTGCCTCTTCTGCACTCATGTAGTTATCGCGTTCGGAAGCATCGCGAACCTCCTCAAAAGACTTTCCGGTATTTTGAGCAAGAATCTTATTTAAGTTCTCCTTAGTCCGAAGAATTTTTTCGGCATGAATTTGAATATCTGTCGCCTGTCCCCTGAAACCGCCCGACGGCTGATGAATCATAATCTCCGCATTCGGGAGGGCTACGCGCTTACCCTTTGCTCCGGAAGAAAGCAAAAATGCACCCATACTGGCTGCAAGACCGATACAAATCGTAGAAACATCAGACTTGATATATTGCATAGTATCAAAAATAGCCATACCCGATGAAACTGAACCACCGGGACTGTTGATATAAAATTGAATCTCCTTATCGGGATCCTGTGCTTCAAGGTAAAGAAACTGCGCAACAATTAGGCTTGCAGTCGTATCGTTTACCTCTTCACTCAACATAACTATCCGGTCATTTAGCAGCCGCGAAAAAATATCATATGAACGCTCACCGCGCGAAGTCTGCTCAACCACATATGGAACTAAACTCATCGTATTTCCTCCTCGTTTTGTAATTACTAATTAATCGTTAACTATTCACCTTGTCCCCTATGACAGATTTGACTATTGCTTCTCAGTCTTTTGCTTTTTTGTAGCGGAAGCAGCTTTCTTAGCCGCAGGCTTTTTTGCAGCCGGCTTCTTCTCTTTCGTGTCGCTTACCGACTCTTCCTCAAATTTCGTAACAACCGCAGAATCTTTTACAACCTGCGCCGCCCGTTTCAATTTGAGATCACGCACCATATCCTCGCGAGCCACCGACTCCTTAAGTTCCTCAAGCTCTACCTTAAAACGTTCTGAAGCCTCCTGATATTCCTTATCAAGCTCATCATCGCTGATTTCAATGTTTTCAAGCTCAGAAATCTTGTTAAGAGCCAAAGTCACCCTGACCTGCTTCTCGGCACTCTCGCGCATTCTCTCACTAAACTGGTCAGGAGTAACGCCCAGCATCTGCATATAACTCTCCGGAGTCATGCCATAAGCGGAAATTTGGCGTGTAAGGTTATCCATGGCACTATTTTGTTGCTGGGCGACCATCGCATCGGGAACCTCAGCCTCCAAAAGATCGACTAACTTATCCATCAAAAGCCCTTCAAAAGTCTCATCTACTTCTTTTTCTTTAGACATTAAGATATTCTCTTTGATACTCGCACGATACTCATCAAGCGTATCAAATTCGGAAATATCCTTGGCAAACTCATCATCAAGCTCAGGTAACATTTTTTCTTTTATTTCATTTACTTTGACTTTAAAAACAACAGCTTTTCCGGCTAAATCTTCTTTATAATTTTCGGGGAACACTAAATCTAAATCACGCTCTTCACCAACCGTCATGCCGACAATCTTATCCTCAAAACCCGGTATGAACTGACCACTACCCAGCTCCAGATTATAGTTTTCTCCTTTACCGCCTTCAAAAGGCACGCCATCTAAGAAACCTTCAAAATCGATAACAGTAGTGTCACCATTTGCAGCCGGACGCTCAACTGTCTCTATACGTGCATTACGGGTACGCATTGCTTCAATTTCTTTCTCAACTTCCTCGTCGGAAACGGAAGTTTCGGGCTTGGGTGCGCTAAGACCCTTATAATCTCCAATCTTCACCTCGGGGTAAAGTGCCGCTATCAATGTAATCTTAGCACCTGCGCTCGGAGCTGTTACATCAACATCCGAAATTTTGGGATATCCTACCGTATCAAGTTCTGTTTCTTCCATGACAAAACGGACGACCTGTGGTAGAATTTCGTCCAAAGCATCGCTGAGGAAAATTTCCACTCCATACATTCTCTCGATTATCTTACGCGGAGCCTTTCCTTTACGAAAACCGGGAACAGCTATGCGCCCTCTGTTTTTCAAATACGCCTTGTTTACAGAAGTTTCCAGCTCATCTGGAGCCACTTCAACAATAAGCTCAATTTCGTTATTCTCTTTCTTCTCGCTTTTTAGTAAATTCAAACCTGATATCCTCCTTAAAATGTTGGGAAATATGCTAGAGATCAACGTCAATAACCGGTGGCGGTCCCGTTGGTGGTGCGGCTTGCGGTGCCTCAGCCGCAGAGCGCGCCGCTTGCTTGAATCTTTGCCTTGAACGCCTTATTTCATCAAGTGCCGTGGAGAGTGCTTCTTCGGTGCGGTGCATGGCATCATCGACATACTCATTTGCTGCGCGGCGGAGCTCTGTTGATGACGATTCGGCATATGCGAGCATTTCGTTACTCTTTACCCTTGAAGCCTTGATAATCTCCTGCTCATCAATGAGACGTCTCGCCTCATCCTCCGCCGTTCTTTTTATGGCTTCCGCCTCACGTTTTGCGTTGTTTATAAAATCAGCCCGAGCATCAAGCAATCTCTTAGCCTCAGCTATTTCGGTAGGAAACTGACCTCTGATTTCATCTAGGATATCTAAAGCCTTATCCCTGTCAATAACACACTTTTCCGCCCCAAGCGGAACTCCCCATGCCTCGGTAATCATACCATGGAGCATATTAAGCATTTCCGGAATCCTGCTGCTCATTTAAACATCATCCCCTCGCTTTCTACTTTTCTCACAACATCATCTATTATCTCGTGCGGTACAAAGGTTTCTAAGTCCGCTCCGTATCTGGTCATTTCTTTTACCGCCGATGAACTAATGTATGTATACTTCTCACTGGAAGGCATAAACAGAGTCTCGATTCCCGGCTTCAGTTTCCTGTTAATAAGAGCGATTTGAAACTCCCTGTCAAAGTCTGAAACAGCTCTGAGCCCTTTGATTATGACCTTTGCTTCTCTCTCTTCCATATACTCAACAAGAAGCTTATCGGAAGACTCCGCTGTGACATTGGGGAAGCGTTTTGTAACACGCCTGATAAAATCTTCTCTCTCTTCACGGGTGAAGAGCGGTTTCTTGTCTGAATTCACCATGACACAGACGTAAAGCTGATCAAAAACCGCTGCCGAACGCCTTATAATATTCAGATGCCCAAGCGTTATAGGGTCAAAACTCCCGGGGTAAACAGCAATACTCACTAAAACATACCTAAATTCATGGGTTTTTTCTAAAACAGTGGACTTTTGTAATCCCGTATTTGTACTGTTTTCTCAGCGCATACGGTTCCGGCAACTCGGGTATTTCGCAATTATCCGCAGTTTCGCACATCATTATACCATTTTTAGTGAGTTTGTCAAACTCTGAAATTATTAACAAAGCATCTTTTGCCAGATTTGAGTCGTAAGGCGGGTCAATAAAAATAATATCAAAATTCTCCTCATATTCCAGATATTTCAAAGCATCCGCATTATAAACCATCGAAACGTCCGAAAATCCGCATATTTTTAAGTTTTCCTTCACAAGCTTCACAGCCTCATTACTGCTATCCACAAACACGGCACTCTTTGCACCACGGGAAAGAGCCTCAATGCCAAGCTGACCCGTGCCCGCAAAAAGGTCAAGCACCCTTGCACCCGGAAGCTCAAATTGAATTATATTAAACATTGACTCCTTAACCATATCCTTAGAAGGACGAATCGCTTCCCCTTTGGGCTCTTTTAATTTTCTCCCTCGCACAGTGCCGCTGATAACTCTCATTTTGCTTTCCCTTCCAGCATACTCTTTGAACGCAAGTTCCGATGGTACTCAACCGCAAACCTGTGTGTCTCCTCTTGAATCGTGCCGATGAGTGCAAATACAGCAGGGTTAGCCGCGAGCCCGACACCCTCGCCGTCCGGCGTACAAAGCTCGCGAGTCCTGTGCTTTTCATCCTTTACCATACCAAACACAGGGATATCTACGCCGAGCTGCATGATGGTTTTCTTCACCCGCGATGCATGATTTGCACCACCGTCAATGAGCATCAAATCAGGCAACGTCGAAAACTTCTCATCACCTGCAAGATAACGCTTTATCCTTCTGGTTACGACCTCTGCCATGCTGCCGTAATCATCTTGCCTTTTTTTAGCCTTAATTTTAAACCGCCTGTAATCCTTTTTTAAAGGCTTACCCCTAAAGAACACTGTCATTGACCCGACAATATCAGAGTCGCCCGTGTTTGAAATGTCGTAAGCCTCAATGCGTTCAGGAGTTTTGTCGAGCCTCAGAGCCTTTTCAAGCCAAAGATGTGTTTTAAGCACCTTCTCCCTTTGCAAAGCATCAATTTCTTCAACAGGCTCTTCAACAAAAAATTGTTTTTGCTCAATAATCCTGATAGCCTTAATTCTGTCACGTAAAATCGCCGCCGCCTCAAACCGCAGATTCTCCGATTCCTCCTGCATCTCTCGGGTCAGTTTCTTAATGAGTGTGCGGGTCTTACCCCCAAAAACGTCAATGGCTGCTAAAACAGTACTCTTATAGTCCCCCGCAAGCTCCGAAGTTTGACAATAACCGCGACAATTTCCCATATCATGATTGAGACATGGGCGCTCCTTACCGATGCTTCTTCCGATATTTTTACTGCAAGTCGGCAGTTTGAGTGCCTTACACACCTCGGAAACAGCCCTTCGGGTATCCCCTCTCCCACCGTAAGGACCCAAATACAGTGCATTATCATCCGAAGCAAATGAAACTATCTTGAACATAGGATAAGCACTCGCAATATCTACACGAATGTAAGGATATCCTTTATCGTCACGGAGCCTGATATTGTACTTAGGCTGGTACTCTTTTATAAGTGAGTTTTCCAGCAGTAACGCTTCAAACTCAGAGTCAACTATCGTAACATCAAAGTCGTCTATATTAGACACCATATGCTCAGTCTTGACATCATGCAAAGACTGAATCTCGCCGCTACTTCTAAAGTAACTCTGCACGCGGTTTTTCAGCCGAGCAGCCTTACCGATATATATGACCTCACCATCGCTATCGCGCATCATATACACGCCCGGATGCTGAGGCAGCTCCGAAGCTTTTTCTTTTAGCTTATCAATTTTATCACCCAACAGCAAACACCCCTCGGCAACTTTTCAAATTAACTTCACTCATGTATTGTAGCACAATTTTTAGTTTAAATACAGTATAACAACGATTTGGGGCGGAGAATCTTGGTCTCTCGCCCCAAATCAATTAATTACATCACTCTACCGCTGTGCTTGCAGTGGTAAACTAGCCTCTGCCACAAGCTTCGTGATAACTGTTACCGGCAGGAAAAACCTCTTTTTAGTACTTTCCGAAAGGACCGGTGTCGTCAAAATCATCTTGCCCGCCAACTTCATTTCCCGCATACGACGTCGAGTTACTTGCGTTTGCCGGCATCTGTAGTCTTCCGGTTCCCTGCATATTCTTCAGCTTAAACTGCGAGATTAACTGCTCAAGCATCGCAGACTGACCGCTCATTTCTTGAGACGAGGCCGCACTCTGCTCTGCCGTTGCGCTATTTTGCTGCACTACATTCGCCACTTGGTCAATGCCTGTGTTGATTTGTGCAATGCCGGCAGTCTGTTCTTCCGAAGACCTGGCAATATCACTCACAAGCCGATTACTCTCGCCTATACCTTCAACAATCTCGTAAAGGCTTGCAGAGGTCTCATCTGCAATTTTTGAGCCAAGCTCGGCTTTTGCGACAGAATCTGCAATCAAGCTTTCGGTATCCTTTGCAGCTTCCGCACTCTTTGCAGCAAGGTTTCTGACTTCCTCAGCTACAACAGCAAAACCCTTACCATGCTGTCCCGCTCTTGCTGCTTCAACAGCTGCATTGAGTGCCAAAATGTTCGTTTGGAAAGCTATATCGTCAATGGATTTGATTACCTTGCTGATGTTCTTGCTGGATTCATTGATGTCCTTAACCGCCTCCATCATTTCACCCATCTGACCGCTGCCTTTTTCTGCGCTTGCCTTTATGTTGTTTGCGAGCGATGCCGCTTTCTCTGCCATCTGTGCATTATTTTCCGTCTTTTTTGCGATTTCAGAAATAGACGATGAAAGTTGCTGCACCGATGCCGCCTGCTCCGTTGAACCTTGAGCGAGCGACTGTGACCCGTCTGCTATCTGCTTTGAACCCGTGGCGACTTGATATGTTGCTGTGCTGATTTCGCCGAACATACGGTTTAGGTTGTCCACCATTTCCCTGAGAGTTGTAGATAGCATGTCTTTTTCTCCCCGAACTTCGATATCAACGGCGAGATTTCCGGCGGCAATCGTCCTGAGAGAATCGCTAACTGAACTTATATATCCTACAATATCTACATATGAGCGGAATAAATCCCCAACCTCATCACGGCGGTCTTTATATCTGTCAAGGATAAGCCCTTCTTCCGCTGACCATTCAACGTTACCTGTTGTCGCAGTTTCGTGCAACCATTCGTCGACTATCGCCAAGGGCTTGCTGATTTTGCTAGCTATTAAAAGAACCATAAGAACAGCAACAGCCAATCCTGCAACGCCTATGACAATCATAATAATCCGCTGGGACATGATATTTGCGAGACCATATTCCTCGGAAACACCAATAAAAAACATGGCATTTGGACTACCATCCGCACCGGGCAGCGGAAAATAGTAAGCTAAGTAAGGAAGCATACCAAACACGTTTAACTCAAGCGCAAGGTGTTCCCCACGCCCAAGAACCGCTTCAGATACTGCAGGTGCAACAGTAGTGCCTACTGCACGATCGCCTGTCTCGGGATGTATAAGAGTGGACGAAACAGATTCCCCGTCTCTGTTAAAAACTGTTGCATCAATGCCGAATGTAGCACCAAGCGCATCGAGAAAAGCATCCGTTCCCGCAACGCCCCTGCCTACCACAAAATTTACGACAATAGACCCGACCAGTGTATCGCCATCTAAAATCGGGGAAGTTGATGTCATAACCATGGTAGCTGTGGGTGTAGGCGTGTAGAGGGTTATTGTCTGCCTGTTCAGCGCCGCCGCAACAGAAGGCACACCGCTGATATCGTCCCCATAGGAGTCTCTCATATGAGAACGCGCAAGAGCAAAGCCGTCAGCACTGCCAACAATAATTTCATCTATCCCAAAAAACGCCTTTCTGTTGACTGTGTATTGCCAAATAGCCTCTCTATCCCCCGCATGGATAAGGTTGACCAGCTCAGCACTGCCGCCCAGTGCGGAAGCGGCTATTAGTGTTTTCTGTTGATAAGCGGCAAGATATGCTTGAACCGCCTGTGATGCCGCAGTTATCCTATTCTCTTCATAGGAGTCAACGAGATTTGCCGTCGAAATAGATACATACAAGACGATAAAAACCATGAGTAGTGCCAGAATAATTGTGATTGGTAAAACGATTCTGTTTCGCAGTTTCAAATTTTTAAACATGGATATATGCCTCCGTTTTATATTTTTAATGAACTATTGCTCTCCAAGTGCGCAATTATACACGAAAGCAGAGTAAATGTCTACTGAAAAATATTCAAAAGTCACAAAAAGTCATACGCGCAAAAAATCATATGGCAAAAAACCTAAAAATAACTCTCCTGCTTTCCTTCCTCGCGCAGTGACACAAAAACCGGAAATTGCAAGCTAAGCTGCCCGGTTTTTTTATCGCTGCTCTCCTCTTTGTATTTCACCTCTATGACTCTATCGATAAGCTCATCGCGCTGACTCCAAAAGAGTGTGCGCTGCTCATCAGTCATGCCCGAGCCTACATTGAGGGAATTGCCCTTGTAGTCTACCACAAAAGCTCCCAAAGTACCCGAAAGCCTACCTGACCCTTCTTCAAGAGCCATCACCCGCAAGTCAACGGTATAAAACCTCTTGACCTTTAAAATCCCATTGTGGCGCTTGCACTTATATTCGCTGTCACGGTTGAGCATAAGCCCTTCCTTATCTTCCTTGACCATTATATCAAGATAGTGGTCAATCTTACTTTGGTCATCACCTGTATAGAGAACATTTACCGTGGTAATGGAAGTAAGATTTAGCTCATTGAGTTTCTCTCGCAGCTTGCTCAGCATCGCAAGACGCTCCTTATACTTGAGGCAACTCTGCCCCTGTTTAAACTCCTCTTTTGGCAGATAATCAAAGATTACAAACCGTATCGAGCTCTTATCGGCATCATCTTGACCCAGCAGACCCGTCCCGATTCTAAAATTCTCATTATCCGCAAGGCCTTCAACGTTTTTACGCACAAGCTCACCATCAAGTACAAAATCATCAGCATCCTCAAACAAGCGGCTTATATCAGAGACAATATGAGCAAGACCCGTAAATTCCTTACCTTGGCGGCTGATTATTTTCCCCTCAAAAAACGTCCCGCGCACACCGTTTAGTTTCTCTGAGAGTGAAAACCATTCACCATCTTTTAGTGGAGATTTTTCGATATTGTACGACTGCTGAACCTCCCATTGAGGCAGAAACTCATAACCGAAAGCCTTATTGACAGATTTAATATCACAGCCGAGCTTCACACTTTTAGTAATTATTGAAGCATAAAAAGCCCTCATGTCATCTTGTGCCAAATCAAGAAAAGCCGTAATGTTCGCTATAACCTCATCACTTCCCGTATTATTCTCCAGCACATACTCCATCAGCTCAGAAAAAGTATCAAAACTTTGGGTAGGCTGCTTATCCGTCTGTTTAGAGATTTTCTTTTCAGAAATACCCGTTATGAGAAACGGGTTTAAGAGATAATTAATAAACCTGCGAAAATTCTCATCCTCGCTGTTAGATACAATAATATCCCTCTTGGCAAGGCTCGAACTCTCAAGCGCAAGAAGCTCAAAAACTTCTTTTATTTTTATGTCAGACATGATTTTCCTCCCGGTTTATCAAATTATCAAAACTCACTTTTTCGATTGCCGCATTTGCTTTAGTAATGCAACAGTAGTAGTCATCGCCTTTATAGACTGTAATATCTGAAAAACCATCTGCGGACATCTCGCGAAATTCGGCAGCTATCCCCTGCCCTGTCTGCTTTAATAAGCTTTCCTTAATCGTCCATAGCCTACAAAAATACTCATCCTGATTCTCTGTTTGTAAAAATTCCTTAAATTCCTGCTTTGTAAGCACACGCTCTGCAACCTTGTCGGAAACATTTGAAATGCGCTGAACATCAACACCTATAGGAGAATCAGACAGAGCGCAAGCTACAGCACTTGCCGTGTGGCTAAGATTAAAATGTATGTAAGGAAAATCTTTTAATCTCGGTTTTTCGTTTTTCCCGTAATCAAACAAAACAGGCTCATCTATACCATACTTAACAGCTAATGCGTACCTTAGCAGCGCATAAACTGCTGCTGATAGACCCTTTTGTGATGACGACTTTATCCTGCCTATCTTCTCGATACGTTCCTGCGATAAGTAAGGAGCAAGTCTTATATGGAAATCATCACTCAGCTTTCCAACTTCATCAAAAATGTATAACATATACATATCTTAGCACACAATAGTACAATTTTACAAGTCAAAAAGCCATACCGAAACTCAATCAAAAGTTTAGGGTATCGCTTGACATAAAAGAAAAGTCGTGTTACACTGTGTTACAAGAGGGGTGATAGTTATGCCACATGTTTCACTACGCGTAACCGAGGAAGAAAAACACACCATGGAAAGTTACGCAAAAGTACACGGCGTTAACCTGTCCGAGGCAATCAAAGACGTATTTTTTAGAAAACTTGAAGATGAGTATGACATGGAGACCATTAAAGAGCATAGGGCAAGAAAAGCCCGAGGGGAAGTAAAATATTACACCCTCGATGAAGTGGAAAAAGAATTGGAGCTGACCTGATGGGGTATGAGGTTCGGTTTAGCGAGGAAGCTTTAAAATCTTTAAAGAGAATCGACAGCCATCAAGCCAAGATAATTACAGCGTGGATTAGAAAAAACTTGCATGAGTGCGAGAACCCGCGCCTACACGGCAAACCACTCGGTCATGACAGAAAAGGCGAATGGCGCTACCGTGTAGGTTCATATAGGATAATTGCTGACATACAAGATTCCACAGTAACTATTGAAATTATCAACGTTGGACATCGGCGTATGATATATCAATAAGCGGCAGTCTGCCACAAATAATTACAGCAAATCCCTGCAATCACCTGAGCAGCATTTCATAGTTAAAGTTACGCAAAGCGGACTTCATCAGCACAACTGCTATGACTCCTATGACTGCCGCCGCTACGAGCAAAACCCATGCGTTTAGCAACATCAGTCCAGTAAACTGGCTTGCGGCGAGCAAAATAATAGGAATAGTGATTAACCCTGCTTTTTGGAAGGCTTCCTCCATTGTCTGCGCCTTTGCAGAAATCTTAGATGTAATGGTGACGGCTAGCAACGTAAGTACCGGAGCTACAATGAAAACCGTTATATACCAGTTTACGCCGGGAAGCATTAACTCGCCAAACAGGAAATAGATCAGGGGTTGACTTACGGCTAGGTACACGACAAACGTACCGATAGTTACAATCATTGACAAAAAGAACGTCGCAAGCACTTTCGATGAAAAGATTTTGCGAAGCGGCAGAGGGCTGTACAAAAGCGTTTCAAGTGTGCGCTTTTCTTTTTCGCCAACAAAAGAAGCGGTCGCCATCGTTGTCGTCGCCATTACGGGAATCATCAAAAAGAACACAGGAACTATGTTATTTAGCATAATGGACAAAACAGCTAAATTAGTCTCGATTTGACCTGCCGCCCCGGGCACCACTGCAAACAATTCAGCCATATCGCCCATTTCATCAGGACTAAAGTGCATTATCAAAATAAATATCGCAGGAAAAACAGCACTGAACATTAGCGAAACAATTACGATAGACGAAATGTTCCCCCTTGTTGTCTTAAAAAAGTGCAAATCCTTTTCAATTATGGCTTTTTGCATTGAGTTAAACATGTTTGTTCCCTCCCTCATTTGAACCTTTTTTCGTGAGAAGTGAAAAATAGATTTCTTCAACGGAAGCCTTTTCCGATGAAATATGATACAGACTCCCGCCGTTTTCAACGATAGTTCTTACAATGGACGGGATTTCATCTTCGGATTGTACGTCAATATTGTACGTTTTCTCATCAATTTTTTCAGCATTAAGTGAACTTGGGATTTTATCGGCTTCTATTCTCACATGGCTTCCCGAGAACACAAGTAAACGTAGCTCATCAAGACTGCCGCTTGCCAGAAGCTGCCCATTATTTATAAGACCGTATGACGAGCATACATCTTGCGCATATCGAAGTTGATGAGTGCATAAAAAGATTGTTGTGCCGTGGTTTTTTGCGAGGTCTTTGATTATAGTGTTTACATTCAGCGCACTTTCGGGGTCAAGCGATGCGGTCGGTTCATCAAGAAAAAGGATTTTTGGCTTGTGAATCATGGCGCGGGCAAGCGACAGGCGTTGTCTCATACCTGTCGAATAATCTCCGAGTTTACGGTCTTTTGCATCGGTCAGCTCAAGTTGCTCTAAAAGGCTCAATCCCCTTGACCTGCTATCCGACTCCGACATTCCGAAAACTTTGCCGTAAAAGACTAGATTTTCAATGCCTGTCAAGTTTCCGTACATTTGTGCGTGTTCTGTAACAACACCTGAAACCGCATGAACATCTTCCGGGTCTTTCGCGGGGTCGTAGCCGAAAACATCGCAAGTGCCTTTCGTTGGTGAAAGCGTTCCGTTGAGCAGCTTAACAGTTGTCGTTTTACCGGACCCGTTCGGCCCCAAAAAGCCAAACACTTCACCCTCACCAATGCCTACGCTTATGTCGTTTACAGCGAGTTTCCCACTGTCATATTTTTTCACCAGATTCTCTATTTTTACTGCACTCATATCAAAACTCCTTCATTTTGTCTATCAGATTATAGCGCAAATCCTATAAACAGTAAAGCGAGTTGTAGCTGATTTATAGCTAAAAAATCAACTATCGGGAAACTTGCCAATATATAATGGATTTTTTTTGTTTTTTATGATATACTCTTTTCACATTTAGCATAATAAGGAAAGGCTTATTCGATGATAGGAAAAGTATTCTCAAAAATATTTGGTACGCATAATGACAGGGAGCTTAAGTCTCTCGCACCGATTATAGACGAAATTGAAGCGCTGGAAGACGAATACCGCAAACTTTCAGATGAGCAGCTAAAAGCAAAAACACCGGAGTTCAAGAAACGCCTTGAAGACGGGGAAACCCTTGACGACATATTGCCGGAAGCCTTTGCAGCAGTGCGTGAAGCAAGTGACCGCGTACTTGGTATGCGCCCGTTTCACGTCCAGCTAATTGGCGGAGCAGTACTGCATCAGGGACGTATAGCGGAAATGAAAACCGGTGAAGGTAAAACACTCGTTGCCGTCATGCCCTCGTACCTGAATGCACTTGCAGGACAAGGCGTTCACGTCGTAACAGTCAACGACTACCTTGCAAGACGTGACAGCGAATGGATGGGTAAAGTCCACCGCTTTATGGGGCTTGAAGTTGGACTTATCGTAAACGGTCTCACAAACGACGAACGGCGTAAAGCATACGCCGCCGACATCACATACGGAACCAACAACGAACTCGGCTTTGACTACCTGCGTGACAATATGGCTCTGTATAAAATGGACATGGTACAGCGTGACCATGTATACGCTATCGTGGACGAAGTGGACTCCATATTAATTGACGAAGCCCGCACCCCGCTCATTATTTCGGGTCAGGGCGACGAATCCACAGAAATGTATACCAAAGTAAACGACTTTGTCGCAAGGCTCAAAAAGAAAGTGTATGCAACCATAGACGAAAAGGCACAAGAAGACGAAAACCTGAGCGCCGATTACGTCGTTGACGAAAAAGGAAAAAGTGCCACACTTACAGCTCGCGGTATAAAAAAAGCCGAGCAGCACTTTTCTCTTGAAAATCTCGCTGACCTTGAAAACAGCACACTGTCACACCATCTGAACCAGGCATTGAAAGCTCACGGCACAATGCAAAAAGATGTAGACTACGTTGTAAAAGACGGCGAAGTAATCATAGTCGATGAGTTCACGGGCAGACTTATGGTCGGAAGGCGATACTCGGAAGGTCTGCATCAGGCAATTGAGGCAAAAGAGCGGGTTGAAGTCGCCAGAGAAAGTAAAACACTTGCCACAATCACATTCCAAAACTATTTTCGCCTCTACGAAAAACTCTCGGGCATGACAGGTACTGCGCTGACCGAAGCAGAGGAATTCGGCACAATCTACAAACTCGACATCATAGAAATCCCAACAAACCGCCCACTTGTCCGTATTGATAACCCCGATGTCATTTACAAAAACGAAAATGGAAAGTTTAATGCAATCATCAAACAAATAGAAGAATGCCACAAAAAAGGGCAGCCTGTACTCGTCGGCACGGTTTCTATTGAGAAGAGTGAACTCCTTGCATCACTTTTGAAGAAAAAGGGTGTTCCTCACAACGTACTAAACGCAAAGCTCCATGAAAAAGAAGCTGAAATAGTCGCACAAGCAGGCACCGTCGGCTCTGTGACCATTGCCACCAATATGGCGGGGCGCGGCACCGACATCGTGCTTGGAGGCAATCCCGAATATCTCGCAAAACGCGATATGAAAAAAGCCGGCATGAGCGATGAAACAATAAACGAAGCCACAGGATATGCAGAGACTGACGACGAAGAAATAATCGCCGCCCGTAAGATGTTTGCCGAAAAGATGGAAACCCACCGCTCGGTCACATCTGTGGAAGCCGATAAAGTTCGAGAAGCGGGTGGTCTTTACATACTCGGAACGGAACGGCACGAAGCCCGCCGTATCGACAACCAGCTCAGAGGACGTGCGGGACGTCAGGGCGACCCCGGCGAAACCAAATTTTACATAGCCCTTACTGATGACATTATGCGGTTGTTCGGCTCTGAGCGTGTCATGGGAATGATGGAAGCACTCGGTCTTGAGGAAGATATGCCCATCGATAAAAAAATGCTTTCAAACGCAATCGAATCCGCACAACGCAGAGTTGAGAGCAGAAACTTCCAAATGCGTAAACACGTCTTAGAATACGACGATGTAATGAACACCCAGCGCACCATAGTATATAATCAGCGCAGAAAGGTGCTCGATGGGGAGGATATTACCCAAAACATCCAAACCATGATAGACGAGACTGTCGAAACCGCTGTAAACGCCGGTTTTAAAGAACACGAAACCATAAAAGACCGCTCTGAATTGACAGAACTCTTGCAACCGCTTGAAGCACTGTTTCTGCAAAAAGGCGAAATAAAGTTGCCCACGGAAGGCTTCGATAAAGAAGCTCTTGAGGAGCTGCTTCTGGACAAAGCCTCAGCGGCATACAAGGCTCGTGAAGCTGAGTTCGGGTCATCCCCCGGCTCAGATGTGCCTTTGATGAGAGAGCTTGAGCGAGTCATCATGCTCAGGGTTGTTGATGAATTTTGGATGACCCACATCGATGCCATGGAAAGCCTAAGAGACACTGTGCGTCTGCGAGCTTATGCCCAAACTAACCCCGTAGACGAGTATAAACGCGAAGGCTTTGATATGTTCGAGGAAATGATTGGCGGCATTAAAGAAGAGGTAGTCAGGCGTATCTTCACCGTCCGCATCAGAAAAGACGAAGATTTACAGCGGCGCGGCGTAGCAAGAAACTTCAGGGCTTCTGCACAAAACTTTGCAGGACCGGCATCTCGCGGTGGCAAGCAATCAAATAAAGCCCTGAAAATAGGAAAAAACGCACCCTGTCCCTGCGGTAAAAAGCGTCCGAACGGCTTACCGATGAAATACAAAGACTGTTGCGGCAGAGGCGCATAAAAGCCGCAGCCACAGCTAACACGGAGCAATGAAATGTCATTTAGGGAAATTATCTCACATTCAGTCACATACATGACCGCACCCGGCATACAGGCAACGCACGCGTTCACGACACGGCACGGCGGTGTGAGTAGTGGGATTTATTCCACCCTTAATCTGGCGCAAAAAGCCGGAGATGAAATCGAAAATGTCAAAGAAAACTACGCGCTGATATGCCGTGCTATGGGATTAGACACACGTGCCATTGTATGCAGCAACCAAGTCCATGGCACCCATATACGAGTTGCAACAATAGAAGATACAGGCAAGCTGTTTAAACCAAATCCCCATGAGGCCGACGGACTGATAACAGACTCCCCCTGTGTTGCTCTTATGGTGTTCACGGCAGATTGTGTGCCAATCCTTCTCCACGACCCCATAAGAAAAGTTATTGGAGCAGTTCATGCCGGATGGCGCGGTACAGCCTCAAATATCGCGGGCGAAGCCATCAGAAAAATGGAAACTGTGTTTGAGTGCAAATGTAGTGACATCAGAGCAGCTATAGGTCCGTGCATCTCAAAATGCTGCTACGAAACAGACTCGGATGTAGCCTCGGCACTGCCCGATTTTTCTTCAAAGTACGGAGAAAAATTCATGGTAGACTTAAAAGATGCAAACCGCCGTTTGCTGGACAAATCCGGTGTAAAAAATATAGAAGTATCAGAAGAATGTACTTCATGCAAAAGCGATAAATACTGGTCACACAGAAAAACAAAAGGTAAAAGAGGTACCCAGGCAGCAATAATTGTGTTATAATGGTTGCTCAGATTTTCGCACAAAAAGGACTCACTCCATGAAAAAAAGACTTATTCTTGTCATTTTAATATTGCTCTTGATTGCAATCTTTGTTTCCGGTTGCTGGCTTCCGATAATGCCGGAATTCAACCCTCCCCCACTACCGGAGCTTCCCGTGTTTGAGCTGCCGGACCCTATAGAGCAAGAGCCTGCTCTGGCTGTCGCAGCGCCCGGATCGCCCGGACAATTCACACTTCGCTATGAGCCGGAACTCACCATGAATCCTATATTGACACTCAACAGGGACAATATATCTCTCTCTTCCTTGCTATATGAGAATTTATTTGTACTTGACGAAAATCTGATAGAAGTTCCGCTTTTAGTCCGCGAATGGTATTCTGAGGACAACGAAACATTTACCTTGCACATCCATCCGGATATCCTGATGCATGACGGTGAATTATTAACTGCTGCCGATGTCACATATTCAATAAATCAGGCTCGGCAAAGAGGGCGTCACGTAAACAAGCTTCGCACCATTTCAAGTGTGAGTTCAGATGGCGAACTCACCGTCACAATAACCATTTCGGCACCAAATGCACGTTTTGTGAGACTTCTCGACATACCGGTAATAAGAAGCGGTACAATTGATGAGCGCATCCCTCCGGGTTCCGGGCCCTTTATATTCCCTCACCCGGAAGCTATGCGGCTTATTCGTTTTCGTCAACATCGCTACTATGAGCAAATGCCGCTTTCTACAATCCATTTAAGACAATGCAGTGACGGTGAATTAACCGGTCTTTTCGACGAAGGCTTTCTCAGCCTCCTGTGGGATGACCCAACCGGAGCATTTGACATCAGGATAAATCGTATGCACGAGCCGCGCTATTTTGAAACCACATCACTTCAATTTCTCGGGTTTAACGCAAGTTCACCTGTACTCAGAGATTCCGATGTCCGCCGTGCGATAGGCAGTTCTATTAACAGACAATATATTGTCGAAAATATCATGAATATACCCAGAGCGGGACAGACTGTAGCTTCTCCCCTTGCCATCTCCCCAATGTTTGATATGTATGACCCCGATTGGGAACCGCTTCAGGACCCTATTCATGAAATGTCAGCTTTAATAGACCGTGCGGGATTGCTGGATTACAACTATGATGGTTTTTTTGAGATGCCTGACGGTTTTGGCGGATTTACTCCTTTTACGCTCGATTTAATAGTAAATGTTGAAAACTCGCACAAAATCGCAGCAGCAGAGAAGATTGCTGAAGACTTAAGGCTTTTTGGCATCGATGTCAATGTCCGCACACTGCCTTGGGCCGCTTTCATTGATGCATTGGCTGAAGGCAACTTCGACATTTATTACGGTGAAGTGCAGCTTGGGGCAGACTTTGACCTGTCACCTCTTCTGCTTCCGGGAGACAACAGTGTCAACTTCGGCGGAACTGCCAGCACTATGTACGCATCAAAGATTCAAAATTTTCTTGCAGCAAGTACACAAGAAGAGATGAGCACCGCAGGTAGGCTTCTCGTTGACGAAATCAGATTTAACGCACCTTTTGTCCCAATCCTTTACAAACGTCACGCAATTTACACCCCTACCGGAGTCGTCACGGGAGCAACACCGAGTCAATCAGGTGTATTTCACAACTTCCATAACTGGAGCATTGACCTGATTATGCTGGCCGGTCAATAAAGCATTAAGTACACAAACCACTAATTAACATTTTTTACGGGGGATACGATTATGACAGACAAAAGATTACTTGAGATGGCAGTCGAAGCGATGGAAAATTCCTATACACCCTACTCACACAGGAAAATCGGCGCGGCAATCGAATCTAAAGATGGTTCTGTATTCTCGGGCTGCGTGATTGAAAACGTGGCAATCGGTACTACTATTTGTGCAGAGGCTGCTGCAATATCTGCTGCGGTCTCTGCCGGACATCGCACTTTTAAGCGCATTGCTATTATCTCTGAAGGCAATACGTATCGTCTGCCCTGCGGCACATGCAGGCAAATTCTCAACGAATTTTCACCTGAAATTGAGGTTCTGTGCGCACGGGCCTCCGATGGTCGCTATGTCAGTTACCCGCTTACTTCATTGTTACCACTCCCGCTGGATGCAAATGATGAATAAACGTTGCGCAAAAATATCTTTACTCTTTGCCAGAATTTGATATAATAGATATTTGATACACTGCACTTTAGCAGATAGGAGGGACCGACACTATGGATGGATATACCAGAAAGTTTGACGTTGTAGGCGGTGAAAACAACACGAGAGAGATTTTATCATCTGTTTATGATGCCCTCAGACTTAAAGGCTATAATCCCGTTAACCAAATCGTGGGTTATATATTGTCTGAGGACCCTACATACATAACCAACTACAACAATGCACGGGCGCTTATAAGCAGGCTCGACAGAGATGAGTTGCTCCAAGAACTGGTGTCGTCATATCTCAACAAATAATGGGCGAGGTGTACAATATAACATGGTCATAAGAGATATCATTGAAAAGGTGGGTCGTGCTAAAGATGCTGCCATGGCAAAGCTTGGGCAAAGGAACGACTACAGGAGCATTTTGGGCGACATCAGCGGCATACTGGATCCCCAGGATATGGAAGTTCTCGTTGTAAGGGGAAAAGGTTGCGGAGTCGCCTATACAAATGCAAGAGCCGAGGAACGCACTTATGACACGCAAAACTCGAATTATTCGTGCCGTGATATATTTGCCAAGCAATTTCCCAAACTTTGCGAAAATTGTCCGCATGGAGGCAATGACAAGGCAAAAGACGGCATCCCCTTTGAGATAGAAGATACATCAGGCCGCATATTCAACGTCAGGCGCAACACAATAAGCTGGACAGACGGTAAGCCTGCCACAATATTCATGATGCGTGATGTTACCAATGAAAAAGAGGCAACAGAACGCCTGTATCACCTTGCCTATATTGACCAGCTCACCGGAGTTCCGAATCGTCAGAAGTTAAAAGAGGATTTTACCGCTGTCGAAAGGCAGATTGAGAAAGAAGAAATTCATGGTATTCTTGCTTTGTTTGACCTTGACCACTTCAAGGCTGTAAACGATACCTACGGGCACAATACCGGAGATATCGTTCTGCGCCGTCTCACCGAACATTTATCCGAAGACCCAAATTTTGCAGGTTCTCTTTATCGTCTTGGAGGAGATGAGTTTGTACTGTTTATGACAAATCCGGCAAGCAAATTCGGCACCTTTGAAGAAATGAAAGAGTACTATCAAACAGTCGTTTCTGCTGCGCTTCGTGCCTACACATTGCCGAATATTGATGTAAAATGTACGCTCAGCATCGGTATTTCATTCTTCCCAAAACACGGCACAAACATATCTGATGTACTGCGTAAAGCAGATATAGCCCTCTATCAGGCAAAAGATGCGGGACGAAACCGGATATTTTTCTTTGAAGACCACTACGATACAGCGCAAAAGTTCAAGGATATGTACATCAATATCCAGCCAATCTTGCTCGGTGTCGGCAAAACCTTTGGGTATGAGCTGGTCGACAGGGAGCAAGTAGCGGAAGAAGATGACGGCACAGTCACCTTGAGTGAATTCAACCGTACGCTCGATGCTTTGGGACTCAACGATATTGAAAACAAGCTTCACTATTTTATTTCATACTCAAAGCAGCTTCTCAGCCCTGCGGTTTTGAAAAATCTACCGCGTGAGAAGTTTATCGTCCAAATGACTTTGCCGGCAAATATGCCAAAAGCAAACATCGCACCGACCCTCAAGTTCCTGACCGCCATTCGCAGCAATGGCTATAAAATTGCAATCACAGGCGTAGACAGCGGCAATCCAATAAACGAATTTCTAAGCATCGCCGATTACTGCAAATTTGCCCCAACGGATAAAAATCTTAATCGGCAGAAAGTGCTTATCGGCAAAAATCAAAGAATCAAGTTTATTTCAACCAATGTTGATTCTTTGGACGACTTCCACTCCGCAAAAGATATAGGATTTAATCTCTACCAAGGATACTACTTCAACCAACCAGTTGAAGGTCGCAAGACAAAAGAGGTCAGCCCGCTTAAAGTCAACTACTTCCGTCTGATGAAGCTTTCAAGCACCGATGATTACATGGATTTCAAAGTTATTAGCGACATTATAGCATCGGATGTTGCACTTTCTTATAAACTTTTACGCATACTAAACTCTGCCGCAGTCGGACTTAGAAATGTATCTTCTATCTCCGCGGCAGTCGCCTATATGGGTGAAGAAAGCCTTAAAAAATGGATTGCTGTTCTTGCTTTGCGTGGCATTGCCGAAGACAAACCGCTCGAACTTGTGCGTATGTCGCTCGTCCGGGCTCGTTTCGGTGAATTACTGGCACCGTCTTTCCGTATCGTTCGCAATCCGCAGCAGGTATTTATGGTGGGAATGCTTTCGCTACTGCACATTGCTCTCGAAATTTCAAAGGAAAAACTATTAGAAGATATCCCCGTTGCAGAAGATATCAGCAATTCCCTGCTCACCCGCACAGGCATCTACTCTGATTTGCTCAGGTTTTACGAGAATTACGAGTATGCAAACTGGGATGCAGTATCGCAGTTTGTTGAGGACAATTACCTTGACTCTCAGTTTGTAAACGACTCCTACATCGCTTCAGTCAAATGGTACAACGACCTGACGAGCAGCAGCTAAAGGATGGTCTTGGAAGCATAACACAAATTCTACAAACTGAAATGCCAAATACCCGTCATTTGCCTACTTTAACACCATGAATCCAGCCCGATTCAGGAAGAATCGGGCCTGTTATTCTGTGAGGCACATATGCTTCTTCCAGATATGTAATTTCATCTTGCATCAAAGTCACACCTACAGCTCCCACGGAGTCCTCAAGGTGTGATATTTTCGTCGCACCAATAACAGGAGCTACTACAGGAGGCTTATTAAGTAACCATGCCAGGGCAAGTTGTGTACGGGTGATTCCTCGTTTCTCAGCAAGTTCGGCTACGCGACCGATAATAACTTCGTCCTCCGCTTCTGTTGCGCCGTACTTATGGCGTTGGATTTCATCTGTTTTTGTGCGCTCCGTATCTGCGCCTATACCCCTCGAAAGACGACCTGAAGCCAACGGACTGTAGGGTGTAGATGCAACTTTTTGGTCGATGAGCATTGGCATCACTTCCCTTTCGTCTTCACGGTAGATTAAGTTGTAATGATTTTGCATGGAGACAAACTTAGTCAGGCCATACTTTTCCGCAGTAAACTGCGCCTTTTGAAACTGCCATGCAAACATAGCCGAAGCACCGATGTATCGCACCTTGCCGGATTTCACCACATCGTGAAGTGCTGTCATTGTTTCTTCAATTGGCGTATTATAGTCCCAGCGATGTATGATATAAAGGTCGATATAATCCATGTCCAAACGCTTTAAACTGTGATCAACTTCACTCAAAATTGCCTTACGGGAAAGACCTTGACCATTCGGCTTATCTCTCATAGGAATGAATACTTTAGTCGCAACAACCACATCGTCACGGCTTGCATATTCCTTAAGTGCCCTTCCGAGATATTCTTCACTCGTGCCGTTTGAGTAACAATTCGCAGTATCGAAAAAGTTGATGCCCAAATCTAAAGATCGTTTGATTATTTTACTGCTATCCTTTTCGTTTAACACCCAATTTTGAAATCCGGAATCAGCCGCCCCGAAACTCATACACCCCAGACAAATCTGTGATACATCCATACCAGTGTTTCCAAGTTTAACATATTGCATATCATACCCTCCTATTTTGTGAGAAATTTTGTGCATATAACCTCAATAATACACGTAGCTAGCTCAAAACACAAGTATTTCTTTTGAGGCACGATGATATTGGACATACATTCCGTGTTTGTGTATAATAGTACAATATTAAACGGAGGCATGGGCAAAATGGGAAAGAAAATCTTTTATGGCTGGTACATTGTTGCTGCTTGTTTGCTCATAGCCGCGGCGGGCATCGGGTTTCTTAATACGGCAAGTATCTTCATCATCCCGGTTACTGAGGATTTGGGACTTTCAAGAGGAGAGTTCACATTTTTCCGCACAATAGTAGTTGTATTAAGTGCTGCGCTCCTGCCTGTTTACGGCAAGCTGGCACGCAGAATCAGCATAAAAAAGATTCTTATTATAGGCACAACAATAAGCAGCCTGTCTTTCATGGGTTTTGCCGCAGGTTCTTACATATGGCATTTTTACCTGATTGCAATTGTTAGCGGTGTATTTGTGAATGCATCGCATTTCATGATTCTCGGCATACTTATAAACAGATGGTTTGATGATAAAAAAGGGCTTGCGCTTGGCATAGCCTTCGCCGGAAGCGGCTTGGGCGCAGCTATTATGGTTCCGCTTGTGAGTCGTGTCATTGAAAATTACGGTTGGAGGTCGGGATTTATTTTTTCGGGAGTCACAGCCCTTGTTGTATTGATACCTACCATTTTATTTTTAGTAAAGGAACGCCCTGAGGACATCGGCCTTTCACCTTATAAAAACGACAGCGGAAATGAAATCGACTCCCGTCAAGACCAAAAAGTTCAAACAGGTCTTACTCTATCTGAGGCGCGAAAAGAGCCCGCATTTTGGCTGCTGGCTGTAGCACTTTTGTGCGTTTCGATAGGTGCATCAGCCCCCAATGCTCACACAGCACCTTATCTTGAGGATTTAGGATACCCTGTGCAAGTAGTGGCTGCAATGGTTTCTTTGACATTTATAATGCTGACGGGCGGTAAAATTCTCATGGGGTTGTTCTTTGACCGTTTCGGCACTCTTGTCGGTGGCATAGTCTTAGGCATCCTCTGCGTACTCTCCCCTGTCTTTGCAATATTAGCCGCACATCCGCCCGCTCCATGGCTTCATGCCATATTTTTAGGGCTTGCAAGCACAGGCTTTTCAATACCGGTAAATATCTATGCACTTAAATTTTTCGGTGAAAAAGACTTCCCCGCCATACTCAGCATTTTATCAATGATTATGGCTTTCGGCGCAGCATTCTCACCGCCCCTCATGGGCTTTGCGTATGATTTCCTAGATAGCTACCTAATAGCATGGCAATCGTTAGTTGTACTGGGCGTAATCGCAACAATCGGCTTGATAGGCGTAAATCTCACAGGCAAGAGACTACTTCACGTCTGATGTTTCTTCTCTGTCAATCACAATCAATACGTTCAATTTTGAAAATTACGGGACGTGTTCCGTCACTGCAACAAGCTATCATTATCCTCTCGTCATTTGTCCAATCTCGCATGATAGAGCCGCCTTGGAGGGCTGCATAAATATAGCGGTTTATGCAATCCCAGGCCTCTACACAAAAAGTCCCGTCAAGCATACGAAAATAATTTTTCCCATCAATAATCCACTCCTGCCCATCCTCAAAAAACTCGCACTTTCCTGACTTTGGGTTTGCAAGATACTCCTCCTGTAAATCTTCGTAACATTCGCGCCTTAAAACAGTTAGCTTTACCTTATGTGTCATGTGCTTCTATTCCTTTCTTATTCGTCGATATTTCTCATGCACACAATAATGCCATATTTAACCTCAAATAACAACCCCATTTCAAAATTTGAGGTTAATTCTTCTTATATGTACTTTTTATTTACACTTTTTATTTTGCCCTTTTTATTTGCACTTCACTTTCTCCTTGCTTTATTACGTTGTTGATGATATTATGCTCTTTAGACAATATGCTCAAAATTTTCCGCGCCTTCTCTCGTTTTTTCGTTTAAATTACGTGGTAAAATAGCATCAACAAAATTTTTGGAGGTATATGCATGGACATCAAAAAAATCGTATCTGAAATGACATTAGAAGAAAAAGCATCGCTGTGTTCAGGACTGACGGCTTGGGAAACAAAGCCCATTGAACGAGTGGGCATTCCCTCGATTTTTGTGGCTGACGGCCCGCACGGTCTTCGCAAGCAGAAAGCTCAATCCGACCACCTGGGTCTTTTTGAAAGTGTGCCGGCCACATGCTTTCCTACAGCGTGCGCTACCGCGAGTTCCTTTGACGTGGAGCTGATTGAAGAAATGGGCAAAGCAATCGGTGTGGAGTGCATAGCGCAAGACGTGTCCGTTGTATTAGGACCCGGCACTAACATTAAACGCTCCCCTCTGTGCGGCAGAAATTTTGAATATTTCTCAGAAGACCCCTACCTTTCCGGAAAAATGTCCGCTGCGCACATAGATGGTGTACAACAGACAGGCGTTGGCACATCACTAAAGCATTATGTGGCAAACGAGCAGGAAACATTGCGCATGACAATAAGCTCCGAAGTTGACGAGCGCACACTCAGAGAAATCTACCTCGCACCTTTTGAAGAGGCGGTAACGAAATCCAAACCCACAACCGTCATGTGCTCTTACAATAAGGTAAACGGGGTGTTCGCTTCCGAAAACGAGTATTTGCTCTCCGATATCCTGCGCGATGAATGGGGCTTTGAAGGCTTCGTCGTGAGCGATTGGGGTGCGGTCAATGACCGTGTTTTGGGTCTTGCTGCGGGGATGGAGCTTGAAATGCCCACATCACGCGGCATTAACGATGCCTTTATCGTAAAAGCCGTAAAATCAGGCAAGCTGGATGAAGCCGTACTCGACAGGGCTGTAGAGCGCATACTAAAAATAACATTTGAAACAGTTGTGACATCGGAGCAAAAAACCAAGTATCCGCTTGACCTAAAAGAGCATGACGAACTAGCTCGCAAAATTGCGGGAGAATGTGTAGTTCTGCTCAAAAACGATGATTCTGTCCTCCCCTTGGCGAAAGAGAAAAAGGTTGCATTCGTGGGCGAGTTTTTTGAAAAACCGAGATTCCAGGGTGGCGGCAGTTCCCACATCAACCCGTACAAAGTTACTCCTGCAAAAGAGTCCATCGGACTGTTTAATGCGACTTATGCGAAGGGTTTCCTTATTGACAAGGACGACACAGACTCCGCACTGCTTTCCGAAGCCGTGAAGCTCGCAAGTGAAAGCGATGTTTGTGTAATTTTTGCGGGATTGCCGGATCGCTATGAGTCCGAAGGATACGACCGCAAGCACATGAATTTACCCGCAAACCAAACTCAGCTTATTGCGGAAATATCGAAAGCACAGCCCAATTGCGTGGTGGTGCTTCACAATGGAAGTCCCGTTGAAATGCCGTGGATTTGTGATGTCAAGTCGGTAGTGGAAGCGCATTTGGGAGGACAGGCTACAGGAGTTGCGGTCATGGACGTTTTGAGCGGAGCAGTCAATCCATCCGGCAAGATTGCAGAAACTTTCCCTCTCCGCTTACAAGATAATCCGTCGTATCTCAACTTTCCCGGTGAAAGAGATAAAGTCGAGTACCGCGAAGGCATTTTTGTCGGCTACCGCTACTACGATAAAAAAGAAATGCCGGTGCTGTTCCCATTCGGACACGGACTCAGCTACACAAGTTATGCCTACTCAGACCTCAGTGTTGATAAGACAGCTGCGCTTGACACAGACAAAATAAAAGTTTCTATCAAGGTAAAAAACACAGGCAGCGTTTCCGGTAAGGAAGTCGTTCAACTGTATGTTGCATCAAAGATGCAAACAGTTGTAAGACCGCCAAAAGAGCTAAAAGGCTTCAAAAAAGTGAGTTTAGCACCCGGCGAGGAAAAGACTGTTACGTTTACACTTGATAAACGGTCGTTTGCGTTTTACGATGCCGACCGCAAAGAGTGGCGTGTAGATGGCGGAACTTATGGCATATTGGTAGGCGCATCCTCGCAGGACATTCGTGAAGAAAAAGACATTACAGTCAATCCGGCAGTACCTGTCATTCGCCCCATCACGCTCAACTCCACTGTAACGGAACTCATGGGAGATGCCAAAGGCGCAGCCTTTATCGAGAAAAGCAAAGCAAGCTCCCCCTTCTTTGCAAACGCAGGTAAAACCGATGACGACAACGCAAATCCGATGGCAGACATGTTTGCCGCTGTCCTAAAAGAGATGCCGCTTCGGTCCTTAGGTATGTTCAGTGGGCAATATATTACGCAGGAAATGCTTGATGAAATCTTAAAATAAGAGCGCGATGTAACGTATTTAAGTATGTTGCATTAAAACTTTTCATCGAAAGAGTACGGCAATAACTCGCTCATGCTGTACTCTTTTAATGTGCCGTCGTTATTTTGCAAAACTACCTTTATACCGGGACACCATGAGTTTAGATATTGTCTGCAAGCACCGCATGGAGCACAGAAAATAAGCTCGTCCAAACCACCGGCAACAGCAATTTTTTCAAAATCATTGCTTCCTTCGGAAATTGCTTTTATAGTGGCACAACGCTCGGCGCAGATGTTCGTAACCCCGATACCCGAAGGGTCTTCAATATTACAGCCTTTGAACACCTTTCCATCCCTTGTAAGGAGAGCTGCACCAACTTTAAAGCCGGAAATATCTACACACGCATTCTCTCTCGCCTCTTTTGCAATTTCCATAAGTTTTTCATTTGTCATAATACGTATCCTCCATCGGTAATTTGGGTCTGAATATTTTGTCAAGTCTATAATAAGCCCCTGCAACTGCGGGAGCAGTAGGGATGGTAGCCAGTTCACCAACACCTTTTGCTCCATACGCTGGAGACGGTGCAGGAGCCGTCCCCCTGTCTTGCTTTACAATTATAGTTTCAATTTCAGGTGCTGCGGTTGCCCTGAACAAACCAAGTGTGCCGAATTTTGCCGTTGGGACACCGTTATCGAGCGGAAAATCTTCGCTGAGTGCATACCCAAGCCCCATGACTATCCCACCTTCAATTTGCCCCTCGGCAGACTTAGGATTAACTACATTTCCCATATCATACGCAGCAGTGACTTTTTTAAGTTTTCCCACATCATCAAGCTCTGCAACCTGTGCCGCATATCCGTAGGCGACATGACTGACAGGATTCTTTTTATCACTACCCATCGGGTCTGTATGTGGTTTATATTCTCCATAATATTCCTTGCCGTTTAGTTGCTCAGGTAACACAAGGAAAACCGTGTCATCCTGAGCATCTCGAAGGATCTCAGATTCACTACTATTCCCGGTCTCCCCATCTATTAGTGCATCACGTTCCGCCTTGAGTTGCTTAGCTGCAATTACAGCCGCCTCTCCTGAAAACAGTGTCTGGCGCGAAGCCGTAGTTGTGCCGGAGTTTGGAGTGCGGGCTGTGTCGGGCGGCTCTATAACTACCAGATTTGGTGAAATCTCCAAAGTCTGACAGACCATTTGCAGCAAAATAGTGGCCATCCCCTGCCCGATACATGCTGCACTTGAACGCACATGAACCTTTCCCTCTTCAACTGAAATTATACATCTGCCAACATCAGGCACACCTACGCCGAGGCCCGAGTTTTTAAAACCGACAGCTATTCCCGTATATTCCGACCTGTCAAATGCACTCTTAACAGCCAGCAGACACTCAGAAAGAGCTGAGCTTTCATCGGCTATCTGACCATTTGGCAATACCTGACCGGGAGAAATAGCATTGCGGTAGCGAATTTCCCACGGCGAAATCCCTGCCATTTCAGCGAGTAAATTCAAATTACTCTCCATGGCAAAAGTAGACTGCGGAACGCCGAATCCGCGAAAAGCTCCGGCGGGCGGATTATTTGTAATTACCGCTTTACCTTCTATGTCAATGTTTTGATAATTGTAAGGACCACCTGCATGTGTGCAGGCACGTTGCAAAACAGGTCCTCCGAGACTTGCATAAGCACCTGTATCTGTTACAATTTTAGCTTTAACCGCCGTGATAAAACCGTTTTCATCACATGCCGTCGTAAAATCTATTTCCATTGCATGGCGTTTCGGGTGTACCATCATGCTTTCCTTACGTGAAAATTTTATCTTAACCGCTCTTTTTACTATCCACGCCGCAAGAGCCGCATGGTGCTGAACACTCATATCCTCTTTGCCGCCAAATCCCCCGCCTACCAGACAAGAACGTACACGAATTTTCTCTTTAGACAAACCGAGCAAACCACTTATCTCTCTTTGCTCGTCATAAATACTCTGCCCTCCGGTATAGAGCATTAAACCATCATCACCATCAGGCATCGCAATAGCGCATTCCGGCTCTAAAAAAGCATGTTCGGTAAAAGGCAGCGAATAACGCCGATTTACAACATACTTAGCCTCAGAGATAGCCTTATCGGCATCTCCCCTCTTTACAGCTTGGCTGCTTAGAATATTATCAGTAAAGCACTCATGTATCAAAGGCGCACCCTCTTTGAGTGACATATCCGGCGAAGTCAGCGGAGCAAGCTTCTCGTAATCTACTTTAATAAGAGAAAGCACAGTTTCAAGAGCTTCTTTCGTTTCAACTACAGCGATAGCCAAAGCATCGCCAATATAGCGGGTAATTTCCCCTACAGCAATCAAAGCATCCCAATCCTTGACCAAATGTCCACACTTTATATCTCCCGGCACATCGTCTGCGGTAATTACGGCAATACACTGTGAGTGTGCCAACGCATCCGAGGCATCAATGCCGAGTATCCTTGCCCGAGGATACTTTGTGCGCAGAGCTCCGGCATAAACCATATCCGGCACAACCATATCATCAGTATAAACCCCTGTGCCCAGCACCTTTTCATCCGCATCTAAACGAAAAAAATTCTCCCCGACAGCGCCCGTAAAGGACTGCTGCGGAATCTCTTTGTTATCCCTGAAAAACTCCGCTGCCAGCAAAATTGCATCTTCTATCTTCACATAACCTGTGCATCTGCAAACATTTCCATGAATTGCCTTTTTGACCTCATGGCGAGTAGGCGATTGATTAGTGTCAATGAGCGCCTTTGCACTGATTATCATACCCGGAATACAAAAACCGCATTGCACAGCACCCGAAGCGGTAAAAGCGTAAGAGAATACTTCCCTCTCTCGCTCCGAAAGCCCCTCGACAGTCAATACTTTCTTATCGGCTAACGAAGAAACTAAAGGCAAACAAGCCTTCGTAACCTTACCATCAACAAGCACCATACAAGAACCGCAAGCCCCCTCACTGCACCCATCCTTGACAGAAGTGAGCCGTAAATCATCCCGCAAAAATGTAATCAGATTTTTCCCGCCGTCATGGCAAGAGACGGTTTGATTGTTTATATTTAATTCAGTCATATTTTTTCAATTCTCCCATAATCGCTCTTATCATCAACATCAAGAAAATCATCGGGATTCTCTATATCAACACCAAAGCACAAATCAGGAAACGCCCTGCGAACTTCTCTGCCGCCCATATCGCCCGACAACGCAAGCAGCTCAGGTTTAAACCTCGCGGGGAAAACAGCAGGCGAAGAAGGTCTCCCTCTCACAAGCGGAAAAACTATTTTATCCGGAACTTCCCGCACCGCAGCAAAAATCGGCTTTAGCGCGGATACTTTGAGCCGCGGTTGGTCAGCGACCAAAAACATAAAATGTGAGCCTGTTGCCTCGGAGACACCGAGCTTTATACTCTCACTCTGCCCAATTTGCGGATTATTATTCAAAACAAACCGAATATTTTCCGAAGTTTCCACGCTCTCGCGCCGCATTTCCGTTGTAACTACAAACCGCTCAAACACAGTAAGTTCAGACAACAGGCTTAGAGCCAGACTAAGCAAGCTCTGCCCGTTATGTATGAGTAAAAGTTTATCCTCACCCATTCTGCGAGACAAACCCGCAGCAAGCAAAATCGCAGAAATCTTCATTACTATTCACCAACCTAGCAGATAATGGGCGGTTTGTTGAGTCTTTTTTTTGAAGCAAGGGTGAAGAAGATTGCCTGGCTCGAAAAAAAGCGGAACAAATTGTCCATCATCTGCGGGACGATTGCCATCATTCCCTACCGCCCCGTTATGACCGTACCTGTCTTGCCCGCAAGACCGTCACGAGCCGTCTCAAGTTTAGTAATAAGAGCCTTGCGTCCACTGCCTGATTTAGCAAATAGCAAAGCAGCTTCGACCTTAGGAAGCATTGAGCCGGGCGCAAAATGCCCCTCGGATATGTAACGCTCCGCATCCTCGGAAGATAACTCACTCAGCCACTTTTCATCAGGCTTGCCATAGTTAATTGCAACTTTTTCCACAGCAGTCAGAATAACCAGCATATCAGCATCAAGCTCCTCGGCGAGCTTTGCACTGGCAAAATCCTTATCTACCACAGCAGAAGTTCCCTTTAGCTGCCTGTTAGTAACCTTCTTGACAGGAATACCGCCGCCACCGACAGCCACAGGAATCTGCCCCACCCTGAGAAGGGCAAGAACAGTATCACTCTCAACAATACCCACGGGCTTTGGGGAAGCTACAACACGTCTCCAGCCCCGTCCCGCATCCTCTTTCATATCATATCCGCGACTTATCATCTCGATAGCCTCGCTTTCGGAATAAAACGCACCAATAGGTTTAGACGGGTTGAGGAACGCAGGGTCATCCGCATCTACCAATGTTTGTGTTATGATTGTAGCAACAGGCTTTTGAATATTCCGTCTGAGTAATTCTTCACGCAGAGCATTTTGAATATCATAACCGATATACCCCTGACTCATCGCCACACACACTGACATCGGAATGTAAAACAGGCTTTCGTCAACTTTTTGAGCCGTCTCCATAGCGAGGTTAATCATACCGACTTGCGGACCATTGCCATGCGTTATAACAACTTCCAGCCCGTCTTCTATAAGGTCGGCAATAGCCATCGATGCAGATTTTATAGCTTTCATCTGCTCATGCAGGTTATCGCCTAAAGCGTTTCCACCAAGAGCCAAAACAATTCTTTTCATTTCATACCCCCCATTTCAATCTAAAAAAAACTATATATTTCCCACTGCGGCAAATTACCCCTAATCTGTGGAAAAATATTCTAAATTAATGCTTGCCATCTAAAACCGGCATTATTGCTGCTGAGCTTTTCAAGCATTCCCGCAGGGTCTTTGCACTTAGCAATAAACATCATAGCAGCAATGATATAAGGCTTGAAGCCCGCTTCTTTATACAGAGGCACACGATAACGCTCAAATACAGATGCCTCAACCTCACCCATCTCACAACTCACACCGGAAATATCGGCAGGCAGACAGTGCATATACAGTGCCGAGCCGTTTTTCGTGAGCTTCATCATATCTTCCGTACAAGTCCAGCTTTTGTGCAGCGCATTTTGCCCCAGAAGCTCCTTTTCAAGTGCCTTTATACCGGCATCATCGCCATCGCCGTAAAGATTTGTCCTCTTTTCCATTGCAGCATAGGGAGCCCAGCTCTTTGGATAGACAATATCGGCATCACGGAAAGCCTCTTTCATATCACCTGTTTTCGTAAACCTTCCGCCATGCTCCTTAGCATTTTTCTCGGCGATATCCACCACATCGCTCATCACATCATAGCCCTCGGGATGAGCTAGGCAAACATCCATGCCAAAACGTGACATCAGCCCGATAATACCTTGCGGCACAGAAAGCGGCTTGCCATATGACGGCGAATAAGCCCATGTCATAGCTATTTTCTTACCCTTTAAATTCTCTACACCGCCGAAGTGGTGGATGATGTGGAGCATATCTGCCATCGACTGGGTCGGATGGTCAATATCGCACTGCAAGTTCACAAGCGTTGGCCGTTGCTCTAAAACACCGTCACGATGCCCCTCCGCAACAGCATTTGCCACTTCCTTCATGTATGTGTTGCCCTTGCCGATATACATATCATCACGAATCCCAATGACATCAGCCATAAAAGAGACCATATTAGCTGTTTCGCGAACAGTCTCTCCATGTGCAATCTGGCTCTTTCCCTCATCGAGATCCTGCACCGCAAGACCGAGCATATTTGCAGCAGAGGCATATGAAAAACGTGTTCTCGTAGAGTTGTCTCTGAAAAGACTGACAGCAAGTCCGCTGTCAAAAATCCTCACGGACTTGTTTGCAAGCCTAAGCTGACGAAGCGCATCTGCAACAGTAAACACCGCACTTACTTCATCATCAGACTTTTCCCAAGTCAGTAAAAAATCATCGTTATACATCTTATCGGTTTTGAGCTCTCTAATTCTCTCAATCAAATTAATTATATCCATATGCAACCATACATCCTTTCACGTTTCGTATGATTGTATCACAAATTTTATCAATCGTCCACCAAAACTAAAATCATCTGACCCTCTTGCCGTTCTTTCTCTGATGTGATATACTTCCCCTGCGCTAAGCCGCAAATGATGCACGTTAATGACCATTACTTTAATGAGTCGTTTTGTGCATGAAGATTTTTGGAAGGAATGGTCATTATTATGAAAAGCGATTATTTAAAAAGGTGCATTTCCACATACTCAATTGTTGGCTGCGACCCTGACCGCGAGGAAGTAGGTATCGCAGTGCAGTCAAAATTCCCTGCTGTCGGCAGTGCCGTACCGTGGGCAAAAGGCGGCATTGGCGCAGTAGCGACACAGGCATGGGCAAATCTATCTTACGGCAACACGGGACTTGAGCTTTTGCAGCAAGGGCTTCATCCCGAGGAAGTCATAAAAAAAATGACAGATGCCGACGAAGGAAAAGACGTGAGGCAAGTAGGTGTCGTGGACGTAAAAGGCAGGAGTGCCACTTTTACGGGAAAGGACTGCACAGACTGGGCAGGTGGAATAGCGGAAAAGAACTTTGCGGCACAAGGCAATATTTTGACAGGGGCAAATGTAGTTGAAGCAATGGCAAAAACCTTTGTTGATACCAAAGGCGACCTGGCAACAAAACTTATGGAATCTCTCACGGCAGGGCAAAACGCAGGCGGCGACAGCCGTGGAATGCAGTCTGCCGCAATTTATATCGTCAAAGTTGGAGCAGGTTATGGCGGATTCTCTGACAGACTCGTGGATTTGCGCACAGACGACCACAAAAACCCCATTGCGGAACTGAGTCGTTTGCTTGATATGTCTCGCTTCTATTTTGGCAAAACAAAAGAAGGCAATATCTCCAAAATCGAAGGAGACGTAAAAAGCTATTTATTAAGTGTATTGACTAAAAGCGGTCACTACAGCGGCGACACAAATAGTGACTGGAATCAGGAAATGCACGATGCATTTAATTTATACAGCCTTACAGAGAATTTTGACGAGCGACTTGCTCCCTTTGGTATGATAGACAACGAAGTGCTGGAGTTCATGAAAAACAACTGCTGACCGGTGCTCTATCCGCACTTAACTTCTTTCATATTATAAGCGATAGCAGTAGTTGCACAAGCGCTGCTATCGCTATAATGCATATGCCGAGATAAATAAACTCGTATGCTAACTTACGTTTTTGCTCTTTTTTTTCCATCATAAACGAAGCGTAATTTGAGTGGTCTATGAGCTTATTGTCTTTTAGCTTATGGTGAACCGTCAGGCGTGTCGGAATCATAAATATTACCAGACCAATCATAACAATAATCGCTCCAACAAGAAAATTTGCACGAAAGATATAGGCAAGCGTAAAAAAGCCTGCTGCCATTCGCCCGTAGATCAAAGCCGCAACACATATTACAGCGATTGATATAACCGAATGCAGCAGGATTTTACCAATTTTTGACAAATTAATTTTAGATAAATTCATATTAAAATCATGTAGCAACATGACATGCTACAAATCTTGTTTCCGAAACCTGTTTAAGCTCGGGGTCCGTATCTTTGCAGATATCTTTTCGGCAAAAACACCTGCCATAAAACCTACAGCCGGGAGGCGGCTCTATCGGGTTTGGAACATCGCCTTCCAAAATAATTCGTTCTCTTTTCTTATCTACCCTCGGAATGGGAATCGCCGACAGCAGTGCTTTTGTGTACGGGTGCAGCGGATTTTTGAAAATCGAACTGTAATCTGACATTTCTACGATTTTCCCCAGATACATAACGGCAATATTTTTACTCACATGCTTAATTACACCCAAATCATGGGATATAAACAGATATGTAAGTTTAAACTCTTTTTGAAGCTCATCCATCAGGTTTAGAATCTGAGCCTGAATTGAGACATCTAAAGCGGAAACAGGCTCGTCCTGTACGATGAAAGAAGGATTGAGCGCCAAAGCACGGGCAATACCGATGCGCTGCCGTCTGCCGCCGTCGAGTTCGTGCGGATATGAGTTTTCAAAGCGAGATGCAAGCCCCACAGTATCCATGAGCTTAATCACACGTTTATATAAATCAGCTCTGTTTGACGTTTTTTTGTTTATAACAAGCGGTTCGCCTATTATTTCTGCAACAGTCATTCTGGGGTTGAGAGATGCAAACGGATCTTGAAAAACAATTTGAGCGTTTTCTCTAAACCGTCTCAATTCCTTTTTATTAAACGCCAGCACGTCAGCACCACCAAACAAAACCTCTCCCGCGGTGGATTCCAAAAGACGTAGGACAACTCTCCCGGTGGTGGATTTCCCACAGCCTGACTCGCCAACCAACCCAAGAGTCTCACCTCTATTGATGGTAAAAGAAATATCATCAACCGCGTGCAACATACCCTTGGTAGTCTTAAAGTATTTTTTCAGGTTCTTGACCTCTAAAAGAGTGTTGGACAAAACTTAACCACCTCCATCAAAAAGCAGGCATTTCACGTAATGATTTTCGGAAATCTCTGTGCGTTTTGGCAAAATTTCCGAGCATTGCGGCATTGCAAGGTCACAACGTGGGTGAAACGGACAGCCGGTTGGAAGATTAGTCGGATCCGGCATAAGCCCTTTTATTGGTTTTAATACCGAATCGTCACTATCAATATCCGGTATTGAGTTAAATAGTCCGATAGTGTAAGGATGCTTTGGATTTGTAAAAAGCTCCTCTTTTCCCGCCTGCTCAACAACGCTCCCCGCATACATTATAGCTACGTTATCACATATCTCCGCAACAATACCTAAATCATGTGTTATCATAACCATGGCAGTGTTGAATTCTTTCTTTAGTTCCTTCATCAGTTCAAGCACTTGAGCCTGTATTGTCACATCAAGGGCGGTGGTTGGCTCATCGGCGATTAAAAGCACGGGGTTACACGCAAGTGCAATTGCGATAACGACCCTCTGGCGCATTCCCCCTGAAAATTGGTGAGGAAACTCCTTCGCTCTATCAGCTCTTATGCCTACTTTCAAAAGCATTTCATCTGCCTTTTCCTTTGCCTCTTTAGCGGTGAGATTTTCATGCAGTAACACAACTTCGGCAATCTGGTCACGCACAGTCATTATAGGATTGAGGCTCGTCATAGGATCTTGAAAAATCATTGAAATTTTGTTCCCGCGAACTTGCCTGAGTTCAGCCTCACTTTTTTCAAAAAGCTTTTCACCCTCAAACTCGACTTCCCCGTTAATCACCTTACCCGGAGGGTTCGGTACGAGACCCATGATACTGAGTGCAGTAGTCGTTTTCCCTGCTCCGGTTTCACCAACCAGCCCAAGGGTTTCGCCCTTGTTAAGCGACAGATTTAAGTCGTTAACGGCATGGACTGTGCCATCGTCAGTGATATAATGTACAGTCAAATCTTCTATTTTAAGTAATATATCCGACATCTTTTCACCTCAGATTACTTTTTAAGCCTTGGGTCGAATGCATCACGCAGACCGTCGCCCATCATATTTAGGGCAAAAATCATAATAGCTATTGCCATTCCCGGGAACATAACCATATGCCAGTGGTCACGGATATACATTCTTCCTTCGGAAAGCATTGCGCCCCATTCGGGTGTTGGCGGTTGTATGCCGATTCCGAGGAAACTCAGTGCAGCAGCCCATAAAATGGCGTACGCAAGACCCATTGTCGCTTGAACAATTATCGGCGCAATGCAATTTGGAAGAACATGCTTCCTGATAATCCTAAACTTGCTCGCCCCAATAGAGTATGCAGCTTCAATAAACTCCTGCTCTTTTACTGTAAGCACGGAGGCTCTCATAACGCGGGCATAAAGCGGCAAAGCACCGATACCTACAGCAAGAACAATGCTCATCATCCCCGGTCGCATTGCAGCCGCAATGGAAATTGCAAGCAAAATCGGAGGAATCGAAAGAAGAACATCAATGAAGCGCATAAGGATATTCTCGGCAACTTTACCGAAAAATCCGGCAATCGCACCAACTATAACACCCAGAGTCATAGAGAAAGTAACAACAATAAAACCAACAAGCAACGAAACCCTTGAACCGTGAACAACTCGCGCAAAAATATCGCGCCCAAACTCATCCGTGCCCATAATATGCTCTGCATTCGGAGCTTGAAATCTGTTACCGAGATTGTGAATATCATAACCGGGATTGCGCCCGTCACTCGGAGCTATAACATCTGCAAAAAGCGCAACCAGAACCATAAAAACAACAACACAAAGCCCGGTCATCGCAATCGGACTCTTACGAAATCGCCGCCAAACATCGTGCAATTGGCTCCGCTTTTTCTTAGACTCATTATTAACATTTACAGTAACATCACCCATAATATCAAGTTCACCTTAAATAAAATTACTCTCTGCTGCCGTTACTTGTATTGAGAACGTATTCGCGGGTCAACATAAGCATATATAACATCAACAATCAAATTGACCAAGCTAAACGTCAGAGCAAGCAGCAGAACACCACCCTGTATTACAGGATAATCCCTCCTGGCTATTGCATCGACCATGAATCGGCCGATTCCGGCTATTGAAAATATATTTTCCGTTAAAATCGCACCACCCAGAAGCACACCAATCTCAAGACCCACAATCGTTATAACAGGAATCAGTGCGTTTTTAAGTGCATGTCGGAAAATGATTACAGAACCTTTTTGCCCTTTTGCTTTTGCCGTCCTGATGTAATCCTGGCGAAGTACCTCCAGCATACTGGAGCGTGTCATTCTCATTATTATTGCCGCAGACGAGATTCCTATTGAAAAGGAAGGTAAAATCCACTGACTCGGCGTGTCAAATCCTGAAGTCGGCAACCAACCGAGTTGAACGCCAAATAACAAAATCAACATCAAACTGAGCCAGAAGTTTGGAATTGAAATACCCATAAGTCCAACAAAAGTGGCAGCACCGTCAAAGACCGAGTATTGCTTTGTAGCACTAAGTATTCCAAGCGGAACGCCAATCAAAACAGCAATAATTATACTCATTGCCGTCAGGTGCATCGTCGTTGGGAAGCGGCTTATTATTTCATCAAAAACAGGCCTACCGGTCGCAAATGATGTGCCAAAGTCCAGTCTGGCGACATTGGTGATATATCTGAAGTACTGAACGGCAAACGGGTCATTTAGTCCAAGTTGCTCGCGCAGTTGCTCAACCTGCTCCTCCGGTGCCTGAATCCCTGCAAGCATACGGGCCGGGTCGCCTTCTGTAATATATGTCAATGTAAATATAACAAATGTGACTCCAATCAAAACCGGAACCATCATCAATAATCTGCGCAGTATATACTTATGCAAGCGACCATCACCTCCTCGCCTCAGGTTCCTTCTGTGCTATCGGCAAGGGGCTAGAGCCCCTTGCCGACAAATCCTATTAAGACTTTGGAAATTAACCAAAGAATACGTTCCAGAGATCAATGATTCCGGTCGGGTTCACACCAAATCCGCGAACACTTGCAACAGCGGCATGAAGTCTTTCATCGTGATGGATATTGAGAATATTTGCCGCTTCAAACGCTTGCTCTTGAACCAGCCTGTAAATCTCAGCTCTGCGGGCGGAATCTAACGTCGAGCGACCTTCTTCAAGCAACGCATCAGTTGCCGGATTACTGTAGAAAGACTGATTTCCACCGAAGGGGAATCCGCTTGAATGGTGGGTATCAAACAGACCGTAGTCTGCATCCCCTGTAATCGTGTTCCATGAGAGGAGCATCAACTCATGCTCACCGGCAAGGACACGGTCGAGGTATGCACCCCACTCAAATTGCAAAATTTCTGCATCAATGTTGATTTCCCTGAGCATACTTGCAATCATAACTGCAAGTTGTGCATATATCTGGTTTTCGCTATTAAACTCCAGTGTGGTGGAGAAACCGTCTGCAAAACCTGCTTCAGCCATCAGTTCTCTTGCTCTGTCAAGGTTTTGTGCACGGGGTGCAATAGAATGATGATAGACGACAACAGGGGTAAGGAAGCTGTCAGCCGGGGAGCCTGTACCCTCGTATGCAGTGTATGAGAGCAACGGAATATCAAGAGCATAAGCTATCGCATGACGTACGCGAATGTCATTAAACGGAGCCTTCTCGCATTGAAACGCCATGAAATGTGTTTCAATACTTGAACTTCTGTGAACGTTGAGATTGTCGTGTGCCTCTATACGCGGCAAGTCACTGGGGTTTACATCCCATGCAATATGCGCTCCGCCGGTCTCAATTTCAATGAGTCGGGCAGTACCTTCCGGCATGGCGCGCCACGTGATTCTGTTAATACCGGCATTTTCTCCCCACCAATTCTCATTGGCAACAAGCTCTACCCTGTCATCAAGCACTATGCTCTCTTGAATGAAAGCACCGGTTCCGATCGGATTATCATTTGTAGTGTCAGGGTGGATAATGGCTGTTCCGCTGTGGGTCAGGTGACGGCGAATGGGCGCAAACGGAGCGGCCAGATTAATCGTTAAGTTAAGCTCATCATTAACTTCAATGTTATCGACCATTGAGATTAAAAAGCCGACAAGAGGTGAATTCATTGTGTGGTACAAGGAGTCTCTGACGACCTCGGCATTTACCGGATCTCCGTTGTGGAAAGTGACACCCGGACGTAGCGTTATGTTAAGTGAAGTTGCATCCTCTGACATCTCTGAACTCTCGGCAAGCGCATACTCAATTTCCATTGTCGCATAATTGAGCCTAAAGAGCGGGTCGAACACCAGATTGAGTAAGTATGCAGAGTTCATGTCGAGTGCTTCATGAGGGTGCATGTTTACAGCAAGCCCTCTCGCAACGACAATTAAGTGATCATCCACTGCAGGAACTGCATCGCCGCCATTTGCACCGGCACCGCCGTTTGCAGCCGAATCATCTTGCGCGCAGGCCGCTACCAGGGCGGCAATCATTGCAAAAAGCATAAGTGTCGCAATTAATCTTTTCTTCATTTTCTTTTCCTCCATATTATTTAACCTAACCATCCTCTCGCATAAGTCCTTGGTTAATAATACAGAAGCTTACCACATACATAATAATAATACAACATTTATTCACATTTCCGCAATATTTCGTTCTTTATTACAACTTTGAGGAAAAGGATGGATAGTTTTTTGTTTGAGTTGTCACCGATTTCGTAAACTTGCAGAAAACAGCACAACTGCAAAGCCTTTAGAGACTCTACCCGGTTGTGTCTAAATACATCCCCGGCAACGTTGCATAAACAGCAGCCGCCGTAACCAGATCCTGTTTCCAAGTCTTTTCGTTCGGAGCATGTGCCTCTGCCTCCGCTCCCGGTCCGAACCCGATACAAGGGATTGCGTGCCTACCCATAATTGTGACACCATTTGTTGAAAAAGTCCACTTGTCAATCAAAGCTCGCTTCTTTCGCTCTTCATCTGTCCCTGCCGAGCCGAAGCGACTTGCACCGTATAGCTTGTAATAGCTGCGTGTCAAAGCCTTTGTAACGGGATGGTCTTCAGGGATAACCCATGTAGGAAAATAACACTCAATCGGATAAACCAAATCGGTATAAGACGGGCGATCGTAGTTATACATAGAAACAGACACATCATCTCCGTATTTTATCACAGCGGGCAAATTTCTAATCTCGTCAAGGCAACTCTCCCATGTCTCACCCGCTGTCATGCGCCTGTCAAGCGAAACAGAGCAAGAATCCGCAACAGCGCATCTGCTGGGCGAAGTAAAGAAAATCTCGCTTGCAGTGATAGTCCCGCGACCCAGAAACCGCGCCTGCTCCCACTCGGAATTAAACTTTTCAAAGAGCATTTTAACAAGACCCTTTATTTCAGTATTATCGTTGCCATCATTTTCATTGAGACAACGCACATCTTGTAAAATATCTGCCATCTTGTAGATGGCATTATCCCCGCGATCCGGCGCACTGCCGTGGCAAGAGACGCCTTTCACATCGACCCGAATTTCCATGCGGCCACGCTGTCCGCGATATATTCCGCCGTCCGTAGGCTCTGTGAGCACGACAAACTCAGGCTTTATGCCACTCTCTTTGATTATATAATCCCAGCAAAGACCGTCACAGTCCTCCTCCTGGACAGTTGCCGTGACCAAAAGCGTTAATTTGTCACCTATTAAGTCAAGGTCTTTCATTATTTTCACACCGTAAACGGCACTGACGATGCCGCCAAGTTGATCTGACCCGCCGCGGCCACCGACTTCTTCATCGCTTTCATATCCGTCAAACGGGTCAAATGTCCAGTTCTCAAGATTACCTACACCTACATGGTCGATATGCCCGTCAAATGCAATCAACATTTCACCCTTTCCCATGTATCCGAGCAGATTGCCCATGCTGTCAATATCCACACGGTCAAAGCCAAGTTTCCGCATTTCCTCTGCAACTCGCTTTACTTTAGCTTTCTCAAAACCGCTCTCACCCGGAATCTTTACCAGATCTCGCAAAAACCGCACCATATCGTCCTTATAGTGTTCCGCTCTCATTTTGATTTTATCAAGCTTCATAAAAATGACCATGCCTTTCTTGTTTTCTTGAGGCACAAAACGACCATGAAAAGGTATGGCCATTAACGTGCATCATTTGCGGTTCCCCACAGGGGGAGCAAATCGCACATTCCCCCGTTAGTTTGAATTCTTTCAAACTATCACCCCTTTATGAGAATAAGAATAAATTTGATAGACATTTTAACACATATAGAGTGATTTTTGTAGAAATAATTTTTGAATATTGAGTAAAAACAAGAATTACAAGACAAACGAGAGTTTTCACTCTCGTTTGCCCAAAAACAGATTATGAGGATAATAAAATGAAAAAAGATACACTAGCGACCCTGCCTTATGATAATAACCCTGATTTGTTAAGTATTCTACACTCAGATGTTTCAATAATATTAAATTGCTTAATTTTTACTTATTTTTATTGTACTGCTGCGTGTTTGTCTTTCAACACAAAAATAATCGTCATTCTTTGAATGAATTATTGACTCTTTGTGAATTTTTGATTGACACATAATGTGATAATTTGATATAATCAAAAGCGGTGTACAAAAGTACATTGGGAGCGGTCAGATAGTAACCTGGTTATGTTCTCTGACTTACTCAAGGAAGATGGTAAGTAATTTAATAAATTTGGAGGTATATTTAGCGTGAAAAATATGAAAGTTTCTCTTAAGTTGATTGTAAGTTTCCTGATTGTAATTGCCTTGGCCGTGGCGGTCGGTGCATTCGGTATCATCGGTATGATGCAAATCAACGACGGTTCACAAACCATGTACGACCACCAAACAGCACCTTTGGGTGATCTCGGTGAAGCGCGTGAGTTCTTCCAGAGACTCCGTGTACAGCTACGTGCTGCTATACCTTCTGAGACTCTGGCTGAACTGGATGAGGTAGAAGCAGAGATTACTGACAGAGCTGCTAATTTCGAGCAATATATGGCTATGTACGAGCCTACCATAATCAATCCTGCTTTCAGAACAATTTTCTATAATGCGATGAGTACATACAACGAATACTTGGGACATCTTAGCAATATCACACGCGATGTTCGCCAGCGTATAACAAGTCAGTATACCATCGATTCAATTATGCCCGATGCCGGAGCGACTTCTAATGCCGTAACCGAAGGTCTCAGCGAACTTCTGGAAAGCCGTATTGAGCGAATCAGAACTGCCGGGGAAGACGATGACATTCAGATGTTGGTTGAATCACTTATGGATATTGCTTACGCCGGTGAATACAACCAAAGACTACGTGTGCAACTTCGTGAAGCCATGCTTTCCACCAACATTCCGGATTTTGAAGCAGTGCTGCTCGAAGCTGCCAATCGCGAAGAGATGTTCCGTCAATACATGAGCGAATTCGGCGCAACCATAGAGACAGCCGGAACACAACAAATCTTCGATGACACGATGAGAAATTTTAACGAGTACACGGGGTATGTCAACAACATATTCGATGCTATTCGTCAGAGAATAACATTCAATGACAGCATTAATGCAACGCTCCCCGGAGCAGCTTCCACGTCAAACGATGTTGCAGATATGCTCACAGAACTTATGGA
>WQTE01000003.1 GCA_009786445.1 Oscillospiraceae bacterium
GACATCGGGCGTATTCTCGGTGGCACAGGCAACGGTCATAATAGACACAAGCAGTAATACAAAAACGACATATAAAGCTCTCTTTTTCATGATAAAATCCCTTTCATGTGACTACAGGATACTGCACTTTTTTGTACATTATACTATAATCGGTCATTATTTTCAAGCTTACGCTCGATTGGTTATGCCTGTTTAGGGGCATTTGTTTTGGTAAATGTCAAGGTTCCCGGCACAAAAAATATTTAGCGGCTCTTACGCAACCGCTAAATATTTTTTTGCCCTTGATATTTACCGAAACTAATGCTACCTTGCAAGGCAACCAAGCGAGCGTGAGTTTGAAAATGTCCTCACGGTGAGGAGTTCCGACAAGTATTGACAAATAGTGATTTATTTGGCGCATTGATTGTGATATTGCTCTATATAAAAATAGATGTGTGCGAGCAAAATAGAATCAACACCCCTCCCCAAGCTTGAATAGTATATTCCACGTATTAGCGATTCGATATAGTGGTTTTCTTTACTGCTATGACTTGTTTTAGGGAAAACTATATTAAAATTATCACAAAGATCTTCTTCTCCTGCTTCCCTATGCTCTTTTTTTCTTTTTTCCAGCATAAAGCTATGCAGGTAGCTCAAGCCACATAATACAGCAACTTGTTCATTTAGGCGAGGTGACGTGTGTATTGAAAAAGGAGGGTGGTCAACTTTACTGTTAGTAATAATTCGAACTTGCGCCAATGCGGTAGTGATACAGGCAGCGGTTTTATGCCCATCAAGAAGCGTTTCATCATTTTCTGACTTAGCTCCATCTTCGTCATATCCATTATCGTTCTTGATTAATAGCCTAATATAGCTCCACTGATTTAAGAACGCTTCAAAGACACCATCCCTGTTTTCAACGTAAAGAAAACCTTCATCTGCATATTCGATTTGAAGACTTTTTGCAAAAGGCTCAATAACACAATTGTAAAATTTATCAAATTCTTTCCGGTCTAAGAATTTGTTTGGATGAGCATCCACCATTTCCTTTAATCTCCTTTATTTGACGGGATAGTACCTGTATTGACTCTAATGAATTTGTGCTCGATTTTATGATGCTTTCAGGGTAGATGCCGTCATCATTGTTTAAGCTAGGTCCTTCACCCATCAGGGAAGGCGTTCCGTTACAAATGCTTTCCAAAACAGCTACTGTGCTTTCGGAAATATCTCGCATCATTTTCTTTTTAGCGGGTCGCTTTACGACAAAATAATAAACTATCCAAAGCAAAATACAAAGGGCACCAAAAAAAATAGCTTGATGTTGATAATCGCCAAAAATAAAATACATTGCAGAACCTCCTATTCATTCCCGTTCATGTCGTTTATGTTATGCGGCAAGATATATAATAAATTTTTTGGATTACCAACCATAACAATCCATGTAATTATGAAAAATAAAAGCGATATAATAAGAGATGGAACGGCTTCAATTAGTCCCATTACATGTTCATCATTATATATTTGTGAACCGCTTAACGCAACAAATAGAGCTGCAGCAATCAATGGCACAACGCATAAGGATTTGAGACTGCTTGGACAGTTTATGAGCTCAATCCAAGCTGCGCCTATGACGAGAACTGAAGAACCAATAAGCAGTGAACCATTCTTGAAAAACTCCCAAAACACTTCCGATGAAGCTGTTTGAATTGCTAGGAGTGGCGGTAAAAATAACAACAACAGAGAAACAATAAAAATATAAAGTCTATTTATGGTTGCAGTTCTCTTCTTATCCGTCCTAAAAGGTTTTTCTAAAAATATCTCTGATTGCTTTTTGGGGCGGCATCTTCCCATTACCAAAACCCTTGTACGATGACAATAAGTCATCGAACCCTATCCTACATAATATGGCTTTTCCTTTTTACCAAAGCGAGAATCCGCTTGTGGATGTTGACAACAAAATGCGAACAAACGAATGCTTCGTTATGCAATGTCACAACAAAAATAATGAGTCCATATTACTACAGATTAAGCAAGTATGTCAACAAGTTTATTCCTTAAAGTGAAAAATTATTCGTATTAACGCCAGAAGCATTACTTCGTAGTATTGCCAGAATAATCATAAGTGCTAATAACTTTATCGTATCTCTTTAGATAAAACTTAACAAGAATGATTAAAAAAAAAGCATTTATTTCACTTAACTATCCCCAACATATAACAGTAATTGCTGTTGTATGTTGGGGCTGATGAGCTGTTACTGTGGTGAGCCGTTGTGCATAATTATGCCGCTACACCCCCAAACTCTTTAATGAACGTCTGCTGTATACCTTCATCAAGTTCATCAAAAGTCCAGTAGTGTGGCATGATTTTATCATTACTTGTTATCCAGTCGGAAACTTTGTCATAATCACCTGATGTTCCGTTATCATGAGATAATCCGAACTTATCACAAAAGCTTATAACAAGACCGTCAAGCATATCAACATCGCCGGTTACATCGACATAATTTTTCAAATTATACTTATAAGTTGTACAATTTACTTCCTCATATAAGAGACTGGAGCCATCAGATGTAAAGACAACTTTTGCTTCGTAGAGCTCCAAGCAGCCGCCTTCTTCATCAGTATACGTTACATGAATTTCCAAGTTATTGCTGTGCATACTTTTAAGAAGATTTACAAAAGAAGCTTCAAGTGATTTGTTTTCGCGTACATCTTCTTTAGTCCACCTGTCAAGGCTTTTAAGATTAGCAGCAAAGACCCACCTTCCTGTGCCGATAAAGCTTGCATAATACTTACCGCCGGATTCTTCAAAATCGTCAAGCTCTATATTGTAGTACCATTTAAACAAGATGTTTTGTGAAATTAAGTTTAGCCCGGCAACGTCCTCGTTGCTCCAGTCTCCTTCAAGAATCATTGTCCCGAATGCTGACGAAATGTTAGCCATTATAGCGCACCTCCTGATTTGCTAAAGTTGTTTGTATTGATGAATCCGTAGTTGTCGTATAAGTTACGGCTGAAATAATCGACCATGCTGTTTGTTTCGTCGTGAATAAAGCTGGAGTAAAGTGCAATAGCTTTTTTCAAAACTTCATATGCATAATCGCTAATATAGCCATTCTCATTGCTGTCGCTGTATCTGTTTGCATCAAACATATACCTGCTCGTAACGGTGTTGTAATTATGCTCGGCCGCATCTTGCACTTGCTCTTGCGTAGCATCCGAAGAGCGCACGTTAGAGCCTTCAGACAGGCTGAGCCAAGTATAGCGCATATAGTTGCGCTTATATATTTTAATGCACTCTTCCCTGTCTTTAAACAGCTTGTCGATAGGCAGTGAAATAAAAAAGTGCGATGATTGGCCGCCCGAGTAACTTTTTCCACGGGTATTAAATTGTACATCGGGATACAAGCGTTTCATCTCTTTTTTTATTGCCTTATTGATTTCTCCATACCCTTTGAGTGTGCCACAATTGATACCTGTCCATTTTCCACCGCCCATGAAACCGTCTCCTACAGTGCCGCCTGTTTTAATTTCCTCTACAGGCGACTCGTCAAGTTGTGTATCGCCGTCAACAATTGACTTTGCCAAAGAAACGCTATTGTCGTTTTGTTTCGCGTACCAGCATTTCTTGCGGTAATGCCATCGAAACTTGCTAGCTTTAAGCACGTCAATTATTGACTGTTTCGGAATTGCTTCAAAGTAGATTTCAATGCCATTAAATTCCCGGTTAAGTTTGTATATAGCTGTCATTATAGTTTCCTCCATAATTTGTGGTTTTTGTAAAACAAAAAGCGTAAAATACTGTCGTTTAGTTGTGTTTATGCTACTTCGGATAACATTGTTATTGTGTTAGTGGGTTCAGCTAAGAAAAAGTCAGATCTAGCGAAAATATTATTATATGCTGTCTCCCCCTGAAAGTCGTCAACAACTGTCTTTTCTTCGTGAGTCATTTCGCTGTATGGTGCTTTACCGTAATTAGGTGGCAACCAATTTTTGTTGCGCGCTGCGTAGATATTGAGTTTATCAACAAGCTCCATATCTCTATACTTGATATGCGTTGTGCCCTTTTTATAAAGGTCAACATCAAAGTATTTTAGAGGTATGTTTTTTGTTTTTCCGGACTTGTCGGACAATTGAAGCCTTTCCATAATATCGCTATCATCAGACGGATTGCCGCTAAGGTAATCAAATATTTTCTCAATATCTGAAAGAACGCCGAAAGCCGTACTGACCTCAAAGGTACTGTTGCTCCACGAGTAGCTGGAAAACATACCGTATGTGGGAATGATTGATTTCTTTACTATTTTATGCGCTTTATTTGTTTTCCAGCCATTATAGTAGTGTATTGTTTGTTTGCATTCCGGATAATGCGTATGTTCTGCGGTTAACTTATCAAAACATGATATGATTGCACTTTTTATGCCGTCCACAACCTGAGCATCCATATCACACATGACTGTATTGATGTTAAAAAGCGTAAAGTCATAGTCTGCCATTTTTTCAATTTTCTTTATATAGTCATCGCTCAGCTTAGACGTCAGTTTACCCATAAACTTTTTGTTCCTAAAGAGTGCGTTCCAATACTTTAGCCTGACCGCTTTCATATATTTATCCATATCAACAATTTGCAAGAAATTAGAATCATTTCCTACTGTAAGGGTAAGAATAGCTTTATTGTGAGATGCGTTAGGGTCAAGTTTTTCCATAATATATGGCGCAAGTGCCTTGTATTGACGTATAAGCTCTTTAGATGCAGCAACCTCTGTATTAAAGCGCATCACCGCTTGCGCAATATAGTCGCCCGCAATCAACCCTGTAGCTTCAAAATCTTCTTGCGGTTCTTCTTTGGCCGCTTTTTCCATGCGCTCCCAAATATCGCTGTGTTTCTCTGCGCAATATGGAATATTAATGCGAACTATAACAACATCCACATCAGCTTTACGCTCTGCGTCAGCGAAAGCATCATCTATAAACACAGTTTCTGCATCAAGCCTATAAAGTTCTCTCTTAAGCAATTGTCTTGATTTAGTGTATGGATTACGTAAAGTTTCGGCATTAAGCAAACAAATAACAGCACCTCCGTCTTTTTGCAACTCAAGAGCCTTTAGAAGGTGTCTATCACCACTTGAAAACGGTGGATTCATAATAATGAGCTGATAGTCTTTGTGGCAATGGTAGGTTAAAAAATCATCGTGTATGATATTAACCAAGCCTCGCTCAATATTGTTTATTTCGCGATCAACCTCAAATAGCATGTTTCTGATGGCACCATCATCCGATTCGTATAACTGGTTTTGTAATTTATCACGATGCTCCCTCAGTGGTTTTGTAATTTCAGAATTATAGAAACCTTCTTTAAGCACTGCTCTTAAATATGGGTCTATTTCTATGCAGTCAACATCAACCTGCCGACACGAAGAAAAGCTTCTGCTGTTATTTGCAGAAGCAAAACTCCTAATAACTGCCAGTGCTAAGTCTCCTTTTCCGGCAGATGGTTCAAGTACACTTTTTACTTCATTCCAGTCTATGCCTTCAAGCATTTTGTCGGCAATATGGTTTGGTGTTGGATAGAATTGATTGTCACCTTCTGTTATCACGTTTGTTATTTTAGTCATTATTTTGCCCTCCTGTTAAAATTAAAATTGAGTGAAAATGATTATGCCGTAATTGCTGCTTTTTCCTCTGCGTTTACGCCTCGACTGCCGTACATATGACGAATATCAGCCATAGAAAAGTCTTTTCTGCTTCGCTTCCTGTAGCCGTCAGGAGCTAAGTACCATGACAGTTTGTTTTTACTCCATTTAAAGCCCAAGTTTTTTATCTCGTCCTTATACTGCTTCGTGTTGCCTGAAAGCCATAAAAACGACCCTATAAGCTCAATGTCCACACCATCCATGTTGAGGCGTATAAGCGATAGAACGATATTCCTGAAGTGTTCCGGGGCTTCTGCAGTTTCTCTTGTGTACGTCTCGCCCTTAGCGTTTCTATGACAGTTTTTAGTCTGCTCAAAAAGTTTGTCATATTCATTGTTAATCAGCTTCATAGCCTCATCGTTGCCGCCACGATCGGGATGGTGTTTCATGGCCAGCTTGCGATATAATGCTTTTAGCTCGTCAAGTGTTGTTGGTATTGGTGTAAAATAAACCATTGTTAAATCCTCCATATATTTTTTTAAGCGTAAAACAAAAACCACTCATCAAACAAAACCACTCATCAAACATTGACAAGTGGTGATGTATCTGTTAAAATGCAAGTAATCGGACGGTTTGCCATGTCGGTGGCGGTCGTTCCCTAAAATCTGATTTTGAGTCAGAGAAAACGCCGCTCGCCGCTATGGTGGGCGGTTACTTCCCGTCAGTAAAGTTTTTTACTAACTTAATAACCGCAATGATTAGCATTAAAAGCGCAGTAACTTCCAATAGCGTCACGCAGCCACCCCCTTCACAGGGGAACAACCTAACCGCCGATTACTTACTACCTCAACATACAGTACATAGTGCTATATGTCAAGACTTGCAGTCATATTTAGAGTATCCGATAACAACAACAGCAAGCTCGCTGGGTGTCAGCCCTGAGCTTGCTGTTTATCGTATGGGTACGGTAGAGCCGAGGTTGTACCCGGAGTGGTGAGGTTAGGTTTTTTTTCCGAATAGTTTTCTAATGCAATACGGCAATTTCCCGCTGAGTCGCGGTACTTTTAGTTGCAAGTCACCCAAATCTCTCTGCCGATAGCACCCGCGGCGGTAAAGCGTATCCATTTCTGATAATGTGCGCTCATCCTTGCTAAAATCGCGGCGCAATATCCAGACCTTTGTGAGTGGATGTTCGGTGTCTATTTTCACCGTAGAACTAACGGAAACTGACAGTGGCTTCAATGCAGTTTCGTGTACATCAACCTTGTATGATACTCCTTTGATAATTTCCAGATATACGCCATCTGTGTTATGGTCAGAGGTCAACATTACCGGGTGAGCTTCAAAGCGTTTATCGTCATCGTAGCCTAGGGCACTTACCCATAACAATGCGGCTGTGCCAAGAGTCACGGGCGTTAGCGGACACGCCCTATAGGTATAGCTGAACTCGTACTCGCCGCTATTGCCTACCGGGTCAAGCCTTACACGCCAGCCGCCACTATCCCACACGTCAACTTCAATTTCTTCAATGCCTGCCATCATCGCCATACAAGTGCGATGCTTACCTTCATCTATCCAATATTTGCCATTATAATGTGAAGCAATTATACGCTCTTTGTCTAAGAATGGGGTTATGCCCTGCTGGTACAAATGCCAAAATGCGCCACAACGGCTTGAGCTTTTACATATTTCAAGTGCTTCCGGGTCGCCCTTGAACGATTCAAGAGCTGCCATTAGCTTTTCCTCAGTGTCAGAGTATGCATTATAGCCGCGTACAGCGAACAGCTTGCAGCGCATGCCGAGTTGTGTTGGAAATTCAGCTACGTCGGATACTTTAATTATCATTTTTTTGCACTCCATAGTGTAGACCTCCTTTTGGATATTGTATCACTATTTATATACTCACGGCAACACCCTCTCCTTCGGCACACCGTTAGGGATGAAGTACTTACTTGGTCGGTAATTGTCTTCATATATTTTCATTTTGCAACCCGGGTATTTTTGGTTCATGTCTTCAATAGCATCGTTTATGCCGCCATCCCACAAGCCGCCGATGGGGCGCATAAGCGTTTCTCCGGACTCCGTCAATATGATGAGCAGCGCAAATGATTTTTCTATAGGGTAGTTCATGGGTGTTGCGTATTGCTTTTTGTCTGTAGTCATTGTTTTTCTCTCTTTCTGTTTATTAATCCATGCCTCTGAAAAACTCCGAGTATCGAATCCTGATAGCTTGCACAAAATACGGCGCATGCTCGCAACAGAATATATCTGACACACTGTATTGACGGCACTCGTCATAATCTTTTCTGTCATCCAAGATTGCCGTGACTGTGTTGTCAGTAAAAAGGTTAAAAGCAAGTCTTGTCACCCTCATCGATCCGCTGGTCTGCCATCCGGCATTAATGCTCTCGGGTGTAATGCTCTGCTTATCAACATTGTAAAGCTCTGAAAGGCGGTCACGCGTATCTTCGCAAATACCCAGAGTGTATATTAGCGCACGGCGGTACACGTCCCTATCTTCTTCTGCATAGTGCTTAAAAAATTCTCTGTGCGCACTGTTTCTGAAAGTAATCATAACTATAAATCCTCCTATAAATTATTAGTGCTCAGTAATCTGATAAATGGTAACGTCAATGCCCGACTCATCAAATATCTCATGAATAATGTTTTCGACAACATTCCAGTCTCCACCACCCAGGCCGCAACCCAGCTTATATGGAAGCGCAAGACTATCTAGTTCGCCCTCCTGCATTAACATCGCTAGTGAGGCAAGAGCCGACCGTAACGCTGTATAGTCTGTGTGCTGTTTAGACCGACCTGCTGATAGTTGCCCGAATATGTTTGCTATATAATATGGCGGATTCAAAAGGTTTGCATGCCCAATAACTGTAACTCCAAGCAACGAGTCGCCATGTCGCTTACACGATGCCTTGTATCGCTCGTAAGCCACCGGATACTTTGCTTTGATAGACTTTGCAAGACCTGCACCCATAATGCCCTTGCAATTAACCTGATGCCCTATAACTTTTTCTCTTGCATCTAAAATGTTTCCCTGTACTGTTTTAATCATTACATTCCTCTTTTCTGCCGTTGACTTGCGTTGAATATGCTATTTGAAGCACTGCACACGCATCGCGCAGCCACCATGCGCACTCATCTTGAATGCAATTCGCAAAATATTCAACGCTTCCTCCATCAGCTAATTCCTTGTCATACACAACTTTCCTCATGGGGCATTTTTTCTTTTGTTCGCTCATTTTGCTACCTCATCTTTCGTCATAGTCTTGTGTTGAAATTTCTTCACCGCAATAAGGGCAATACTTCCATACAAGAATATATGGATTGCCCTTATACCAGTTGTGTTCACATTTTGAGCAAATCCAGACTTCCTGTCCTCTTGAGTTAGTGCTTTTCTCAAACGATGTCATTCGATTACTCATTGCGCTCATCCTTTCTGTTTCTGTTTGTGTTTAAATTTCCTGAAACAGTTTTAACTATAATTCCAACTATAGCTACGGCGGCTAATACAATAGTGATAAAAAACATTAGTATCTCCATATAGTGTAGCCTCCTCGCTATTCATCAAATCCGGAAAGTTCTATGTACTCAACCGGGATATATATGTCTGGTGCTGTGCAATGGATCTCAATTGCTCGTTTAATTTTGCCTTTGATATTTTTATTAACTGATTTTGCTTTTTGCTTATCAGTAAAGAATCTGACGGCGATTCCATTTTTTATAATTGTATACGTTCTTCTTATTGATACTATCATTAGGACCACACCTTTCTTTTTTAAACTGTCAGCTCGTCTAAGCTGGGAATATTGTCGCAAGCAGTTATTTGTTTGTTTTCTGAGTAATTCGGTTGATAAAGCTCGCTGTTTTTAGACCTTAAAGCCAAGCATATGATAAAAATTACAGCTCCCGACACAACTCCCCATATAGCATCAATCTCATGTCCTACAAAAAAGCCTAAGATGCCTGCGCAAATAAGACATGCGACGAGCTTAAATGCGTACAAGCCGCAGATACGGATTTGCTGGATAAAGAACCACGATACAACCGGAATAAGCATTAGAAGTATGCTGATAGCTATATGGAAATCATGGTTTGCAAAAAGTGCATACTCACCATTTAGTACAAACTCCCACATAAGCCAGCCGATAAGCAGATAGTCTATTTTTGTGACAAGCCAAACTAAACCTATTGCGACGATAACACCGATTTGAAGAATTAAACCTATTAACATTATAAACAGCTCCTTTAAAATTAGATTATCCTCACCGTGAGGACTATTTAATTAATCACAAGAACTAAATAGCTTATAATATTAAGCTTTAGCCCTCTTGGATTTGCCTGCTTAGGAGCATTTGTTGCCTGAAATGTCAAGGTTCCCGGCACAAAAAATAATTTGCGGAGCGAAGCGGAGAAAAATATTTTTTTGCCCTTGACATTTCAGGCGACTAATGCTACCTTGCACGGCATCCAAGAGGGCGGGAGCCTGATATTGAATTATTTACCAGCTTCCCTTGCCATAACATTCTATCTTAAATTACCCGTCAGCACTTGATATACATTAAGGTTATAAGGGTCGATTCTAACTAAAATAGTGCTTCCTACAGGAAATTCATGCTCAGGGTTAACGCTACTAATGCGTTGGCTAAAAAATACATGTCGTTCACCGTCAACAGTTGCTTCAGCAACTATTATAAAAACTTGCCTTTGGCTCAGCCCTAGAATACCGGCAGGCTCAATCATCGTGTCAACGGAGATAACTACTGCCTCAATCCGCTCTGACCGACTTAAGCCTACAATCTCTGACTGCATAGGATGCCAAACAAGACCGTAAAACAGCGTCAAGCTAACTGAGACTGTTGTGATAAAGAGTAAATTGGCGCGCCAATTATAGCTCCACCATTCTTTTATGCATTCAAGTTTAGTCTTTCTTAATTTAAACATAGAAAACCTTCCTTTCATTCTGTGATGCCTATCTGCTGCCTCTTTCCTTTCGGACATTTTCAAATTCTTTAAAAGCCAAACTGTTAGTTATAGTGTTGCCGCCATCGGCTCTTTTTATGGCATCAAAACATAATTCGTATCCGTCCAGTTCCCTGTCAAGCTTCCCGATGTGTGCTCTCAGCTCGGCGAGCGATTTTTCAGCAAAACGTATAGATTTATGTATGCCGTCAAAGTTGCCCCTGTTTTTTTCCATGTTTTTTGCCAAGATTGATTTATATAGTTTCAGTTTCGCAACATCTTTCTTCAAATGCTCAAACTCGTGTTCCGGCGAATTGTTGCTGTTGATTTTTTCTTCCAGTGCAGCGATGTTATCAGGTAGCGAAGCTATAAATATCATGTTGCTGTGCTTTTTTTCTGATATTTTCAGTTTTGTTAGTTGACCGCTTCTATGCTCATAAACGCTTTTGTAAGCCGCTGTGAGTTTTTCATGGTCATCTATACTGCCGCTTTGCAGCATGTTGAGAGCTTCAAAAGAGTTGTGAATCATCATTACTACTTTTTCATCACTGTCGGTCGGGATATATGGCCTGCTTATTCCGGCAGAAGCTCTTTTCATTTGCTCAACAATCATTTTAAGTTTTATAGAGTTATATGAAAGCCCGATATTCCTATGCTTATACTTAATGTCGCGTATAATCATTTTCTCAATGCCGCTTCTGCGGACCGGGTATGTTTTGCCGGAGCTATCAATATTGATCCGGTAGCTCTCACTTATATCGTCAACGTTTACTTTTCCGTATTCGAACTCCCGGATGTATTTTATGTCATCATAGTAACGCTCCCCTTTGTCATCCTCATGGGAAGTTGTGTTAGAGGGAATCTCTCTCTCATTGCTTTCAATAAGCTTTGTTAAACTTTCCCTTGTGTAAAAAACACCGTCACCAATACTACTGTCTCTGGTGCCCTTGGTAGTGCCCGGCGAAACAAAGGTTATATGCTTCCGCCAATCGCCTTTTGAGGTTTTATCTTTAATCGTATACCCTAAAACCCTCATTTCGGAAAGTAGTTCATCGTAGCTCGAAACATATTTAAGCAAATTATTTATATCAGTCTGAACTAATCTTACGTTTGATGATTTTTTCAGTTCGGCCATGCTGTAAGCATCTGAATGTCTATAGTCGTTTGCAGACGCAATATCTGAAAGCCCCTCTTTATAATTTTTCCAGTTTTGCATTTTACGGTCAGTAATCTCAACAGCTCTTCTTACACCGTCTTTATCAACATAATCTGTCAAAATCATATCCTGTGTATCGTATAAAACATTCAGCCCGTATTCTTCGCATAACTCGTCGGAGACTTTTCGTATAAGCCTTTTAGTTTCGCGACAATCGTTCCACTTGCTTTTCCCATTTATATCCCATGCGCTGATAACCAAATGATTGTGTACATCGTCTGTGTTATTGTGCGTAGAAACTACAACTGCATGTTTGCCGAAAACTCTTTTCGCGAGCTTCAGTCCGATTTCATTTGCCGTTTCCGGGTCAACTTCGCGACCTTTAAAAGACTGGATAAGATGCCAAGTTACAATTTCCCTGCCATCTTTAGTTTGAATCTTTTTTGACTTGGCGGCGTGTCTGCCTTTATTGATAATCTGCTCAAAGCAGGACAAGGCATTATCTGCAACACAATTTAGGTAAGAGCTGAGCGTTTTGACAGTTATAGTGTCGTGATGTTCATGCTTAATATTTTCATCAACGTCATAAACGTGCTTGTCGTTTTTTGCATATTCAATAATGCCTTCAATATCATCTTTGGAAACATAAGTGTCGTCGGTTCTTTTCAAAGCTTTATCTGATTCGCAATATTCGATACACGCTTTCGGCGTGGCTTTAATTGCATGGATATGTGTAATTGCCATAGTGTACTCCCTCTTACGATAGCATACTGTTTGCCGCTGTTATGGGCTTTTTAACATACTTTAATGTGTCACTAGAAACCTCCTTGTTAAAAGTCTTTCTGATTTGGAGCAATATGTATTTTTCATCTTCAAGACCTATCTCTATAGTGCAACTTTCATTATTATGGACAAGGTGATATATAAGGCATTCTCCATTATTTATACGGTTTATGTATGCTGATACACAATTGGATTCTCTTGCCGCTAAATTCACTAATGCCTCAGTTGTTGTTATCCGTACGAAATCAGGCGGCAGTTCCAGCTTCGAAAGCTGAGTCTCGGGAATTTTCATTTTAACTATGTTTTTTAATCTATGCTGTACTGCGTAATCGTCATGTAACGCCTTAATTTTCTTTTTCCCGGCAAGTAAATCTATTTTATGATTTAACATAAACGCAAGGCGCAAATAATCTTTTAAAAGCCATTCCTGAACGGTTAAATCTCCGCATTCAATTCGCTTCTTAAAAATTTTTATAATCATTTTTTCGGCTATTACTTTATGGCGCACAAATCTGAGAGCGTTCTTTACATCTGAGCCAGAAAGCAGCCTTTTGTCAACTAAATTAGAAAATTTAAACAAGTAATCTCTTTGCTCCGGCAATACGTATTTAAAAGCAATGCAAGCGATGTATCCTGAAACGATTTTATTTTTATTCACGGAATTTGGCAGTTGCACATTGAATTTATTTTCTAAAAGTTGTTTAGGATTTCTCGACTTAGCAACTATATCAATTGATATAGGCAAGCGAACTTTTTGCTTAATAATATCTTTCCATATAGGGTTGTGTTCTGAAAAAAACTTAAGTATAATTTTGCTTAATTTATTATCCATATAGTTGATAGTGTTCAGATTAAACATGAACTTTTTACTGTTGTTTTTTTGTGATACATACATTTCTGCTTCACTAAAAAATAAGAGCTCTTGCCTATTAAACATTTTGCTTAGCGTCATATTACAGCCATTTAGCGTGAATGTAGCAAAATTGATGTTAAGATTGCCATTAACGGTAATGGTTGTATCATTAAATTGTTCAGTAATAATTTTAAGGTGAGGACGTCTATCAGGCGCATATATATTGCTTATATTGTAGATGAGCGATACATAAGTGCCGCCTGTTTGGATAGAAACATCTTTCTTTAATTTTGGTATTATGCGACCTAACTCTCTCGAAAATATATCGATTTGAGAAACATCGTAAAGGTAATAAAAGCTATAACAAGAACAATGCCTCTCGAACTCATTGACAGTGTATTCATTTGCTTTATGAATGCCTTTTGTTTTTTTGCTCTTTTTAACAATTCTCTCAAATAACATTAAAGGTGTAATTTCCAATTTACTCACTTCCTTCCTTGCGTGCAAAGTTATCAAACGTAATGACAAAGTCCTTAAAATTATCAATAATGGAATCAAAATCTTGCTCGCTAACAGCGCAATTAGTTTTTGCGCTATATGCAATTTGCTCCATGCTGTTAGAGATAGTACTAAGCTCATTAACAATCTTAAAAGCATCTTCGGTGGTAAAGTTTGTCCTCTGACTTGCGGTACCGAAATATATCAAATTGCGTAAAAGTTCCGAACGGCTCATATCCGCTCTCTCGGCTTTTTCGGTTAAGAGAAAGTGTTCGGTTTCGGTTAATTTCAGAAGTACATGTTTATTTCTTAATTCATTGCTCATTTTGAAAACCTCTAATAATATAAATAATCAATCAAAGATATTAGAATAAAAACATCACTATAACTGCAATCAAAAAGTATAGAAAGCACTTAAACGTTTTACGCAAAAAATCATTTTTTATTTTACCGCACATACAGGAAAGCACGAAAAGTCCCGCAGCAGAACCATATACAATCAAGAAAAATAATGAGCGCAAATCACAATCACCGATACCTTTCTTTTGCGAGCTAATGTATACATTAGTAATGTGCTTTTGTTGACTGGTAACTTCAATTACCGTGAGGGAATTGAAATTTCGAAGCGATGTCGCTGAGTAAAAAATGGGGGTCATAGGGGGCGAAGCCCCCTAGCACACGCCGTGAGGCGGGCGGAGTGTGTATTTCTGCGTTTTTGGGAATAAGTGAGCTTGCGAACGTTTTCAAAAAACGCAGAAATATATACGTAGCCACTGCTTGCTCATGAATGAAACTTTTTACTTTTCATCAAAAACAGGCACGCATTCTTCAATATACACAAAGCCTTTTCCGGACATTTTGGTGTAAACAATCCATCGCGAGCCTGTTTCAACGTCTCTAAAGCAGATAGAGAGAGGACCATACCTATGACCGCGAATAACGCTAAACAAATATCATTCGCCATTATCGGTCAAGAACCATAAAATTATATTATTATTTTTACCCCAGTATTTTCTGACAAGAGTTCCTGTGAAATTAACCGGCTCTTCCGGTTGCTGGTATCTTCTATCCATAGATTCATAATCTTTCACTACCTGTAACCTCCATCGTTGCTATCCTTCAGCATATGTTTTTCGTATTCTTTGCGGTTTTTGTCATCGGTTTTATGGCGATAGTGTATGTATACACCAACAAAAGATGTGACCGCCCCGGAAGCAATCAAGACTATTATAAGCGTAGAGTGATTTCGTATGCAGAGCAGCACTACGCCTAGAATCAACATTGCAGCTCCCAGCATCATCAACCATTTGATAAATTGTTTTGACTTACTTTCTTCGCAAGAGGTATATATGCGAGTCCAGGATGTCTCCTCACGAGCAGCACTATTACACTCTGGGCACGATGCGAATATTGCAAAATCGTAGTAATTATCGCGCAATTCTATCTCCCCTTTTTCAAAACTATCAACGTCATTGTCCCAAAAAATACACTTGCAAGTGCCGCATTGAAACTTCGTTGCAATTAAATTTTTGCTAAGTCCATTCACTCTTCGCGTGCCGGGTTTAACTACTTTCTTCACGATTTAGTTACCTCCTCATAAATATCGACTTCCGATGTTTGCTTTTCCGACAATTTCGATATCAACTCCTCTGATTTTGATATTATTTATGACTTGTCGTACGACATTTTCTCCGTACTCTTCTTCAAATAACTCAACAAAACTAATTGCGTATACTTCCAAGTATAGCCTGACATTTTTGGTTGCTCGAACCCTTACCTTGTCGCTGGTATATCGAAGCATTTTATATAAAGCAACGAAATTTACACTCTCCCCGGAAAACTTGGTATGCTTCTTTACAAAATCATCGAATGTAGCGTATTCTATGCTCTTTGCAAATTTTATTGCTGTTCCAAGCGAACAATCATCTTTCACTACATTTTCAAACATAAAGAGTAAAATGAAATGCAAAATATGTGTTTCGACATTTTTCCAAAAAGGATCTCTTTCCGTTAATAATGGAGGTAGACGTATAGAGTCCGCAACGCCATTATTGGTTGCATTATCATAGATATTTTTTGCGAGCATTTCTATTTCGTGCGGATCAATCATAATGCGCCTCCGATTGTTATAAAATACGTCCAAAACTGCGAAATGGGAAAACTCGTAAGACGGCAATTCCCACTATTTGCGTTGAACAGATGAACCCGAAATCTTTGCTATCAAAACTCAAATTGTAATTATCTCCTGTGATAAAAAATTTTCGCAATTCATTAAAATAAGAAATATACGTCACTCTTTTTACAAGTAATTTCCCATCAATATTTGCAATAACAATATCGCCTAGTTGAGCATTATTTAAGCTGAACTTTTGAAATATAATTACATCGCCGCTACAAAAAGTCGGATGCATTGATTCCCCAAAAATTACTATATTATCAAACGCAAATGTGCGAAAAAACATCAGAAATATGATGGAGGAAAACAGAAATATAACATGTTGTTTATTTTTATTGAATACGTCTGTGACATCATTCGATTTCATATCGAAACCCTTTCGTAAAGCCTTGTGTAGTTATCATTGTTTTTAAACCTTACATATGTTACGTTATCAAATTTGCTCATAGGTTCCCCAGTAACGTAACCGAAAATATTTACATATTTTGCAAGGTCGTCTCTTTCTTTCATTAATGCTTTTAGTAACTCATATAATGAGCTGACTGCTTTAAGTTCATTGTTTGTGTTTTTAGCGATAAGGTTATATTTACTTAGTGCATGATTTATTTTGCATGGAAAACCGTTTCTATCCCTGTAGATGGAAAGTAAGTCTAAAATGTCCGTACTATTAAAGATATTCACAACTCCGTTTAGTTCAAAAAACTTATTAATGAAACACATGCTTAGCTGAGCGTTGTAGGTTACAAAAAGCGGTAATTCGTGACTAAAAAGTTTTGAAATAATTTCGCAAGCCGATTCTTTACTAATTGTCTTTACGCCTTTATCATCGCTCAACACGCAGTTATTATTAGTTTTAATACTAAAAGACAAATCACTGCTAATGCTTGCTGAGTTATTATTGTTATCGCAAGCTAGCGTTAATGAAGAAAAATTGACTATGCTATTCTTCGCATAGTTTGTTCCGTTCGTAGTTATGTTATATAAAACGATATGTTTATAACACGTAAAAAGAGGCTCGCTCAACGCATTTATTGTTGACTCAATATCTGCTAAATATTCATTTTTACTTTTGAAATTTTGCATTGGTAACCCTCGCTTAATCGTTCAGAATAATGGGACTAAAGGTATGGCAATAAATTTGCAAAGCACCCCAAAATATTCTGTTCCCTTACTCAAGGTTAATGGTTTTTCCTCCAGGTACGGAATGCTTCCATTTGTCATTCATGTAGTCAAGTAATTTTGCATACTTTGTTATTTACCTTTTTCGGACAACAGACTTTCAAAAAAATAAGTTGCGCCGTGTGTACTCATATCACAGTTTATCAAGAGGACACGCTTTCCGCAGGTTGCAAGTAACTGTGAAAGCGAAATAGCAAGCGTTGTTTTGCCGCTACCGCCCTTGCCGCTTATTATAGCTAAACTTTCAATCTTAGACATGTTCGCCCTCCTCGCGTTCCTTGCTACGTTCCCCATTGTAAACACCCTCTTTTCTCGCACTTTCCCTGTATATGTCCGTTTAGCTTTATTGAGTACTTGAGCTGTTCCTCACAAACGGGGCATTCAATTTCGCCTGTAGTTCCCGTCTCTCCTTCTGAGTGCTCCTCACATAAGTGCATAGCCTTTATGATGTTTTCTGTAAAGTCTTTATCTTCCATCAGTTTTCCCTCCTTTTCGATTGAACCATGCTTCACGAGTTGCCTTGTGCCGCTTATGGTTCCTTTTTCCCATTCTCGCATGTGCTCACACTGGTATTCTCTGCCTTTCTCGGTTAACCCATCGTAGCCGTTTTGCTCTAAATATTCTTTCGCCATTTCTTTAACTGTTATGCATTCATTTCCTTCCTCAAGTCGTTTTTTATGTAATAGTTTCTTCCGTGCTTTTTGCATAGCTCAACACATTTATGCCCGAACTCGAACCAATTTATATCTGATGGTTGGTAGTTTAGTTTTCCAATTCTGAAAAGGTCAATATGCCACGCTGTCCGTATCAGAAAATAAACCATATCGGGGTCGTACACGGGTTCGAGTGATACCCATGTTTTTATGCATCTGTTTCTTGCTCGTTCCAATGACTCTAGGCGGTCAAAAGTAGTAGCGGCATTTGGCTCTAACTGCTTTTGCCACTCTCCGTTGGGCACTGTATATGTTGTTCCGAACCAATCATTGCTATCAAGCAAATCAAAATCACGTTCAGCAATTTCGCCACCCTTTGTAAGTATCTGCACATGATTACCACTGCCATAAGCTACGCCGCCGAGTCTTACAGGCTTATCCGCCCACATCTCCCATTGATCTTTTAAGTATTCGCAATACGGCATATCCCACGTAAACGTACACGATATGTGAATCTCGTCATGTTCGGGGATTATAAGCCCCGGTGGTTCGCCTATGAAAACCATATCATCATCGGGAGTATATGAAGTTTTCTGTGGGAATACTCTGATTATTTTCAAAATTCCATCTCCATTTGATTTTCGTCTACGGCTTGCGACTTCTCTGACAACCACCAGTCGAAGCATTCTTCACCAGTGCGATACCTCGCTCTTGTTCCATCTTTCTCATATCCAACGCCGTCTATGCGGCACTGCTCAATCATTCTGTCAAATGCTTTGATATATAAGTTTTTGTATTTCGGATAGAGCGCAAATTCTGCCGCTCTATTGCTGTTTTCCGGACACCCTACACACCCCACGCGACCGGCGCGACCTTTTAACTCATACAGTGGATTTGATTTACAGCCATAATGGTCAAGAAATTCCCAAATATCAGAGGTTGACCAATCAATTATTGGATTAAGAAAACGCTTCCCTTTTGTGATACAGCTTTCGACCATCTTTCGGCTTTCGTGGTTGTCAGAATTTAATATCAATCCCTCACCTTTTTTCGGCACATACACCTCTGCTAATCCTCTTGTAGCTTTGCGGCGTGGACTTTCTCCCCAACGGACACCTGTTGCGACAAATCTATTTACCCCGCCGCGCTCTTTCAGATATTTACAGCAGTATTTTCTAGTGCGGGTCGGCGGCATACGTTGCTTAACAATCAAATCCCACATGGATATTTCAGGCATTGAAATAATAATATTAGGAATCGAGCGAATGTAGTAAACTGTTTCGGGAGCATCTACTGTTGTGTGATTATGTACCAAATCATACTTCACGCCCGATAGCTCAAAGAGGATTCGTAGCACATCGCTATCTTTACCGCCGCTATAGGCCACATAGTAAGGGGCAAGATGTGCGAGCATTTCTGACTGCGAAGGGTCGAATGTTTTTATTCGGTCGATTGCAGTCTTGACCTTATCCACTTTTCCGAATAGTGTAGTTTCTATCAGTGCCATCACTTATCTACCCTGCCATTTCCTCAATCAACTTTGACATTGTTGTTATCTTTTTTCCGCACAACTCGGGAAGATTTGCTCTGACAATCGCCTCTGAAAATGGCGGCGGTACCGCATTCCCACAGCGAGCAATTTGCGCCGCCTTACTTATCGGTGAGCCTAGCGCACCAGCATCTATCACATAATCAGGCGGGAAACCCTGAGCATTAAAAAGCTCTCTAGGCGTGAGCATTCGCAAGCCTATGTCTGTTATTGCATACTGCTGACCGTGTACGGTGACAAGTCCTAAGCGGTCTTTTGGTGTGATAGTATGTGCCGGGGCAGTTATATCTTGTGCATCATCACCACCGTAATATTTGATAAGTAGCGTTCTAACTTCCCCAAAATGCCCTGCGCTCGTAAGTATTGTGTTTAGTGGTTTTCTAAGATCTTGACCGATGCTGTTATTACGAAACAATGTCAGATGTGAGGTGACTAGTGCGTTATGGTCGATTGAGGTTACTGTGCTTAGCGGCTCTGTGACACTGTTTCCTTTTCCATCATAACCACCACTATAGTATTTGCTGAGAAAAGACATCACCACGCCGTAGCGGTTTTCGGTGTCTACGGTTAGCAGAGGGTTTTCGGGGGATTGTCCTCGGGTTTCGTCTTTGCCTTGTTCATCATGGTATTGAATTAGTGTTGGTGCAACAAGATATTGTTTACAGCTTGATACAACCGTGCTTATAGGCTCGCACTGACCGATTGCAACTATGAACGGATTAGGATTGTCGAGTACAAACTTCTTTATCCCTCGCGCAATGCGACGGAGTGTGTTTTCTGCAAGCGGTCTCACCGCTCTTACGCCATATTGTTGCCGTATTTGCTCAGATGTAGCGAAGATTGAAGGACACGGAATAGTCCAGTCAATTATCTCTGCGGCTGTGCGCCACAGTTTGAGCTTCCCAAGTTTGACAGCGTTACTATCTGGTGCGCCGTGTGATGGTTGCGGCCAGACTATAGGCGCATTATCACACCGAGCAATCATAAAAAGTCGTTTTCGCATAGTTGGTGCTCCATAGTCGTAGGCACGTAATTCTTTTAACTCTATCTGATAACCATACATTTCAAGTGCAGAAATAAAATTACGAAATGTCTGCCCTTTTTTAGAAACAATAGACTTGCCCTGTTTACAAAGAGGTCCCCAATCCTTAAACTCTTCTACATTTTCCAAAACTATAACTCTTGGTTTAACAGATGCTGCCCATCGTACAGCAATCCAGGCAAGCCCTCTAATTTCCTTTTTACGAGGCTTGCCTCCCCGAGCCTTGCTGAAATGAGTGCAATCGGGAGATAGCCATACAAGCGCAACACGTTGTCCTGATGTTACTTCCTTTGGGTCTACTTTCCACACATTCTCGCAATAATGCCTTGTGTAGGGGTGGTTGCGCTTGTGCATTTCTATAGCTTCAGGGTCGTGATTAATTGCTATATCCACCGGGCGACCTGTGGCAAGCTCTATCCCAGTTGAAGCTCCGCCTCCGCCGGCGAAATTGTCTATAATCAGTTCATTATGCAAAGGTATATTTTTCATCGTTTAACCACCCATATAAGTTTTTACTTTGCAACAGTTGCAATTTCTGTCAAAACAGTTTCCAACTCATCAGAAATATTGTATTTACTTGAAATAACTTTCATTTCATCAATTATGTCAATGATGGTATTGGCTATCATTCTCAGCTCATCAGCGGCAACATCATCAGAAGAAAAAGCATAATCCCCACCTATGCAGTCGCCAATATTCCTGACAAGATTAAGCATTTTTGCCCCTGTGCGCACTCTTTGTTTTTCTTCAGTAATATCCTCACCGTGAGGACTATCGAAATCATCTGATACGCCAGCATCATCAACATCGTCGTCGTTTTCATCTCCCTGTTGCGCAAGCCATTCAGCGTGTGCGCGGTCAGCATCGTCAGCATTTGCCGCAATTGGGTCAAACTCCCGCCTGACTTCACTGTTTCGGTTGCTACTACCTCCCGACTGACCGGGTTGCGTGTTCGCTTCGGTATATGTGTGTAAAGGCAATCCGCTGTCCTTCAGTTCATGCGGCACATACTCATTATTATCTGCTTCCATGGCATTGAGAGCATTATCCAAATCTTTCCACTGAGTTTTCCCTTTTTTAAACTCACTCACGATATAAGCGACGGTTTTTCGGGTCAAATCATTGTCCGAATCTAAGCATTCTTTCATCATGTCATAAACTACAGACTGCTCATCTTCATTGAGAGTGAACAGTGGCTCTACACTTGACACCCCGATAATTTCAGTCTGTATCATGTCCAGTACCGGCTCTATGACCCTGCCTAGCTTGAGATACCTGTCAGCGTGCTTAACGCTGATTCCCAACCTGTCCGCGATCTCCTGCCTTACGCTCCCTTCAAATCCTATTGCCTCAAGATGCCGCTCAGCCAATTTCGTAAACTTGAAATACAGCAGCGGGTCTTTGGCCGTATCGCGCTGTGCATTCGCAGACAGGACGTAGCTGTCCACGTCATTGGCATCGCTGAATGATTTTACCAAGCACGGGAATGTGCTTATCCCTTTTTTACGCCCTGCATTTCTGCGTCGGTGCCCAGACACAATCATGAACCTGCCTTCAGGCATGCCGAAAGCCGTTACTTCTATTGGGTCAAAGAAGCCGTGTTCATCTATACTTTTCTCCAGATCCGCCGTATCGTTAATATCAAGGTCATTGTTCGGATAATCAAACAAACAATCATCGGCAATCATTTGCACTGTTATAACCTTTGCTTTTTCGGCATCTTTTTTTCCAACCTCGGAAAAAGTTTTCGCACTTGCTGCTTTTTTAAAATTCTTTGCCATTGCAATACTCCTTTCAGGTTTGCCATTTATGGATCCATATGGATTTGATCGCCAAGCATGAATAGTTTTATATCTGGAAATTTTTGTGAAAACAGACTGGCATTAATGGTAAAAACAATATCGTCACCATGTATACCGCACTCAGGATGGATTTTCTGCATTTCCCTTAAAACTACATCACTATACATTTTTTTGAGCTCTAGGTTGTCTCTGACTTTCTGTTTCATTACGGTATCCTCGCATGCGCTAACTCATCCATATCAATGCGATTATTGCTTGGATCAAGTGGGTCAAAAAGAGCTGTAATTGTACTGCCTATTGGGAATTCATGTATCGGATTATTACTGAAAAGACTGCTTCTAATAATATGCCTAGTACCGTTTATTTCTGCCTCAGCAATAATTCGATAACCAATGGTTCCTCCAAAAAGGTTGGTTACAGGTTCAGTGTCAATAATGGTAGCAGTAGTTCGTGATGCGCTTTCTATAAACTCCTGAAGTTCAGCTTCACTGTTACGGATATTATTAATCTGCATACCACTAATGAGTATAAGTACAATTCCCATTATTGCGACTATTAATCCGTTAGTCTTGCCCTTTGAATAATCGTCATTAACTCCAATAAGTAATAAAATTACTCCTGCTGAGGATGCAATAAATCCTAAAACAGAAAAAATATAAAATAACGTGATCATGCTCATAAAGAAAAACCTACCTTTCTATTTATTTCACCTACCAAAGATTCGTATGCACTGCGACTCTTTGATTCCTTTTTGTAATAACTAATCGGCCTGCCGAACATAACACCTTCGCGCACATCTGCTGCAAGCGGTATCTGTATGTCAATAAATGTTTCAAAGCTCAATAGTTTCTCCCGGATATAGCGGTCAACGCTACAGTTAGCCATGTATCGGGCAAGGAATACGCCAACGATATTGAGCGTGGGGTTGACGACCCGTGCCGCCTGTATTGTGTCCATAATGTCACCGTAGCCACTGACACTGTGTATGTCACTTGAAAACGGCGCAATCACATGGTCAACCAGATACCCAAGGCATATCTCGTTGAGCGTTTTATTACTAGGCGGCATATCAACCAAAACGTAGTCTATATTTTCCTGTGCCACGTAGGAATCGATGGACTCACTGAACTTTTCAGCTTTGGCTTCCTGAAGTTTAGCCTCATTTTCAAGCCTTACATCCCCGCAGAGAAGATTTACTCCAAAATATGCCGGGCGAGCATTGCCATGAGCCGGGAACAAGGCGCGAAAGTGGCTGCTTATATCACCATCCAGCAAAGCATCATAAACTGTATGCATAAGATGTTCGCCATAATCCGGACTTTTGTTATAATCGCAGTGCATCAAAAACGTATCTGTGGAATTACACTGCTTGTCAAGGTCGATTACCAGCACTTTTTTTCCGGATTTTGACAATACTCCCGCAATATGAAACAGTGATGTGGACTTCCCACAGCCGCCTTTGCCGTTAAGAAAAGCTATCTTTATTGCCATATCTAACAACTCCTTTATCCCTTGTGCCCACATTTCGGGCATATGTACGTGTTAAGGTCAATTTCTGCCTTGCATATTGGGCAATAATATGTGTACCATTTTCTAAACAAAAAAATCATTTCATAGTCTCCTCAGCTATTACATTTTTTTAAGTTCTAGGTTGCTTCTTATTTTCTGTTTCATGATGATGTCCTCGCACGCGTAAACTCATCCATATCAAAGCGATTATTGCTTGGATCAAGCGGGTCAAAAAGAACTGGAACTGTACTTCCAATTGGGAACTCATGTATCGGATTATTGTCGAAAAAAGGGCGACTGCTTCTAATAACATGCCTAGTGCCGTTTATTTCTGCTTCAGCAACAATTCGATAAGCAATAGTTCCTCCAAAAAAGTTGGTTACGGGTTCAACATCAATAACGGTAGCAGTAGTTCGTGATGTTCTTTCCATAAATTTTTGAAGTGCAGCATCATTGTTACGGGCATCATTAATTTCCATAATACCAAATAACAAAAATATAATTCCTATTGCAATGGGTACCAATACAAAAACTTTAGCAACAATTCGATAAGTAATAGTTATTCCAAATAAGTTGGTCACAGGCTCTACGTCAATAACGGTAGCAGTGGATCGTAATGCTATAACAAAAAATATAATTCCTATTACAAAGAGTACAAATCCAGAAACCTTTCTCTTTAGATCATCCCCAATAAAAAGAAGAGTCATTCCAAGCAAGTAAAAAAGAAGTCCAAAAGTACCAACAATTCCAATCAAGAGAGATACGCCTCTTAAAGTTGCAATTAATAATAACAATAATAATATGCCCATACTGTTCATAAATTTCCTCCATAACTACCCACACGCTTGCTTATCTCATCAACCAAAGCTTCGTAAGCACTACGGTTCTTTGATTCTTTCTTGTAATAGCTGATCGGCATAGTCTCCTCAGCTATTACAATTAGTCAGTAACAGTAAATTTTTACTTTCCAGTAGCACCTTTTCTTCGTTTTTTATTTTTTCAAGAATTTTATGCATTCTTTCAATATCATTTTGTGTTGGCACTCCATATTTTCCGGGTGCTGAAGAATCGTCCTCTATTTCCTTTACTATTTCAGAAATATGTGGCACATATTTTGACTTTTTTATATAGCTTTTAAGTGCTTTAAAACACTCGAGACTCGAATAGTCGTCTAAAATATTCCTCCAGATGGATAGAGTATATTTATCATTCAAGCGAGCGCGTGTTTCATTTGAGCCAATACAAGTGCATTCGATTATTTTCACAAATTCTTCCATTTCTGCATCTGTCATGCGAAGCTCACCTCCTAATATTTATGATTTACTTATATAGCGCACAAGTCTTACTAACAAAGTCTTATTAAAATTAGTATTATTTCTGTTAGTCTTACTCTACAATATAATATGGGGCAAAATTCTTGCCTATGTAGGGTAAGTTTTTTACCTATGTAGGGTAAAATTCTTGCCTATGTAGGGTAAGTTTTTTACCTATGTAGGGTAAAATTCTTGCCTATGCATATTCCATTCTCTACACTCCGTGCTCACGAAACATATTTGACACTTCTTCGGTTGTGCCATGGTTTAGGTTAATTGTCAGTAAATAAATCCTGTTTGCGGCTCTGCCGTATTCGGAAGTCATTACTTCTTCTTGGAGTAAGTTATATATAACCAACTCCTTCATTGAATTTGTGATCGTCGGTCTGCTAAGCCTCAGCTCGTTACACATATTGCTGCGGCTGTATTTTATATAAACTTCGCCATCTTCGTTTACCCAATTATTTTTCAAACTCAATTCCAGCCTGTCTAGGAGCAACATATACAGCAGCTTTGAGTTGTTTGAAAGTTTTTCATATTCGGGAGAAAATAAAAATTTCGGCATTTTGTAAAACCGCATATTGACCATATCAGAAATAGTGTAGCGTTTATTAATAATCATAATAATATCTCACTGTCATTTTAAATATTTAAATAACGCACTGTGTGAATATTTATACACAATAACTATTGCTTGTTTAGTTATCGCACGGGCAATTATCTGGCAATTCGTGACAGTGGCAATCAAAGTCACAACCACAATAAATATGATAGTGCTCATGCCACAAAAAATGATATTCACCACACCCACTGCACCAGCCACAAAATGTAGCTCCATAAGGCACCCGTGCTGGTATATCCCGTTCGTCTCGTTCGGGCATAATATCTGCGACATCTTGGCTGCCTGAAGAAAAGTTGCTGACAAAAAGTATTATAATTAGACCAACTGTTATGCCAAGAGTAAAGAAGAATAACATTTGAAAAGCAGAAGATTTGTCATAATTTTTTGATTTATCTGAACCCATTAGTGCACCCCTTTCGTAAGCTCTCTAAATAGTGCTTCATTTCTTATTGCATCAACTATCAAAACTTCAGCATGGCCATTGATAAGCAGTAATGCGTTGAGTTGATAGTTGGTGATTAAATATTCATCTTGTGTATCCATAGCATTTACAAGCCATACGTATCGCCTGAGCCTTCCAAAGCGGTCTGTGTTGCGACCATCACGCTCAAGCCATACACCGCGTCCGAGAATAGCATCAGAAACAAACTCTGCTGCTTCATCAGCGCCGGGTTCTCCTGTTTCCGGTGTATTTATACCGATTAATCTGACACTTTCACCTGAATAGAGTTTAATAGTATCTCCATCTATTACACGCTTTACAAAAGCGCGTTCCATAACATTGAAATTGTTTGTATATACAGGATACGAGACAGCTATATTATACTTATCTGAACCGTCTATGCTGCCTCCGTTTACAATAAATACAAATATAGCAACTGCCACAAACAGTAACAAAGCAATTCTGAAAAAAAGCGAAAATGGGGTATTCCGAGTTTTTACACCGCCCCTTCTTTTCCCTTTTCTTGAACTGTTGAATCTAAAAGTCATAATTAACCACCTCTAACTTTAGCATTTAAAATGTCATTTCTCGCTTTTTCTCTGAGCATATCAACTTCACTTAAAAGGCGTTACGCCCTTTGACTTTTTTTTATCTTCATACATAGAGCTATCTGCTCTTAACAAAGCATCCCTAATAGAACTGTCCCCGCTTCGGTCGTAACGCGACATTCCCACAGCACATGAAAACGGCATATCATTTAATACGTTGCGACTTTCTGAGCGAATTGCTTTTAGTATGCCTGACACTTTCTCCCACGTATAATCAACAAGAAGTGCCCCAAACTCGTCACCTCCAATTCTATATAAAGCCTTATTATCGCCAATATGTTCGGCAATAATGTCGGCGGTATTCTTTATTAGTTCATCACCGTCTTTATGACCCAAAGTATCATTAACGATTTTAAGGTTATTAACGTCAAATACCATGACAGTTATACTACTTCCTTCTGTAGCCAACTCATTGCACCTAGCAAGCTTACTTTCAAATGCCATTCTGTTGTCGTATCCAGTCAATATGTCGCAGTAAGCCATGAATTTATAGATGTTGTCTCTTGCTTTTGACATACTGAGATACCCGAGCGCTGAAGAAATGCCTATTATCAACAAACTTGCAATACCTACATACAAAAGAGAATCGAGAAACCCTAGATAGATTGTTGTAATGTCAAATTCTATACAGATAACTCCAACAGGCTCACCACGTTGGTTCAGAATAGTCCAATATGAACCGAAGATTGCTTTCCCGCCTGTTGTGTATATGAACTCAGTTACAACCAGCGCTGAATCGTTAAAACTCTGTTGCAGCCTATCTAAAAGATATCCTGCTGGTAAACGCTCGTCGGGAGATAGGCTTGTCAACAAATTGCCATCAGAATCAATGTATGCGATATAAAGTTGCTGCACACCGGCGGGAAAGCCAATTGCTTCTTTTATACTTGATAACTTGCCTCTCAACTGCGTTACACTTTCAGCATCGTTGCTCGATACTACGTAAAAATCATCGAAAACCAGCATTTCGCGTAAGTATTTTTGCATAGAGTATGTTCTATTGGTGAGGTCGGCAACAAGGTGTCTTGCCAGTATTGAGTACATAATGTAAAAAATAAGGCCGGTTGCAACCAATACTGCAACAATTATGATTAGTAATGCTCTCATAATAATTCTATTTTTATCCACTGCTACACACTTTCTACACCGAGCTTTCTCCTATTATTGTCATGAGCCCATCAAATTTAGTGCCACTATCACCTCCACCAAACCGTGACAGCGTTTCGTTATACTTGTCAGATACCCAGTTAAAAATGTAAGAAAAATCATCCCAACGAGACTCTTCAATACATTTTTTTTCAACAATATATGACCATATGGTTTGAGTATCGTGAAGAGAAAACTCTCCCTTACACGCAGCATGTATTGATGTGTAACGGGTATTAAAGAGCGAACTGTTTTCGTTGTTTTTTATTTCGGTTTTAACACCAGAAGCATCATCATTGGCATTAACAGCATTATCTTTGACACTATCAGCACTATCCTCACTGTGAGGACTCTTGTTGGCTGGCGCCTCTATTATAGAAGTGCTTTCGGGCTTCGGGTTGACAGCAGGTGTATTCTCTGGTTCATTAGCAACCACGCTCTTTGTGTCTGATTCTTCGGGACAAAGAGCTGTATCGTTAGTGGTGCTTTCAGCTTCAGAAGAGTTGCAACCAATTTCCCCGATATCGTGAGGTTCGGGCTCAGCCATAACGATAATGGGTTTGACAGGTTCGCTTTTATGCGTAGAGTTGTCCATTAAAGCAAGACCTGAGCCGTCCGAGTGATTAACAAAAATAACGGGTGGCTTACCGTCTGGCTGCCCAACAACATTTATTAGTTCAGCATCTGTTAGTTGTTGTAAAAAGCCCGCAATTATGTTAACATCATCACATTTCATGACGGCACACATCTCATCGACCGAAAAGATGATAAACAATCTTCTTCCATCCGGACCGACAAGTACATTTTCTGAATCCTCCGGCAATATGCTTCTGTCGTAAAAGAGTGAGTACAGGATAATAGATCCGTAATCTAACCCCTTATACTTATGGTTGTGTATAACCCCTTTGTCTAGTCTGTAGTACATGAATTTATCCTCCAAATTAATTAATTTACAGAAAACTATTGATACCAACTGTCACCAATCAAATAAAACAAGTAGCCTTTATTCTTGCTCAAAAAATCATATTGGATAAGTTTACTGTCGTTTAGAAAGTGAATATATTTCCACAATGATTTATAGCTGCAATTGTTCATCAGCTTTTGCAAATCATTGAGCTTATAGCTGACAAAATGTCTGCCTGAATAGTCAATGGTGGACTTGCCGGAAAGAAAGTCGGACACAATGACTCCATATAGAATCAGCGCCGAAGGATTAATCCCAAAGACCACATCTCGTGGTATAAGGATGAAATCAGTAAATTCGCCGTCTTCTTTATCTCCACCATATAAAGCCTGGTATAAAGAATTGCGTAAACAATCAGGCTTGATATATTTGAAATCATCAACCATATTGCGATACACCTTTTCTATAATGCGGCATCCATTGTGAGTATCTTGTTATAACTTTTACTTCGTTCTGCCGCTCTTTTCTTTCGCATGGACATTTCGAATGCGGGTGTAAAATACCTTGCTATTTCTTTGCACTCTTTATCCTGTTCGTGCGTAACGCCTTTTTTGTCATTGACATTACTGGCATCCGTTATAATATACAGCGGTGTTCCAGATTCTTGCGGAGGTTTTTCACGCCCTGCTTTGAGAGCTTCAAAGCGCTCTTTAGCGTTTTTTAGCTCCAACACCTCTCCAGCATAGACAATTCTTTCATTTTTTTTGAGCTTGACCACGTTAACAGGGTCAACAGTTTCTGTGCTGACAATAGCAAACGTTGGCACGGCAGGTAAAAACTCACCATTCGGCGCACGTACCGGAGCATCGCCGGCATATACGAGTCGTTCATTTTTTTTGAGCTTAATAATCATAACGTACCTCTCTTGCAAACATTCTGGTGGTTGAGATTGTTTCTTGCATTTGGTAAAATATATACTTATAACTATTGAAAAATCTTGAGGTTGATTACATGAAAAGTTTTAACGATTTTCTAGCCGGAATTGATGCAGATAAAATTAGGTATGATGTAGCCCATTCCATAAGAACAACCATGTCCGAAGAGGAGAGGGAGTGCTTCACTCCGGAACAACTACGACTTATTGGTAAATTGGTTGCGGATATCTCTATTGCTCAGATTCAGGTACACTTGCGCTATTATCACGCTTGGATTCGAGAATAGCGTTAATTTGAGCTTCAGATCCTCCATAATGTTTAGACATGGTCTCCAAAACTGCACGCAAAATAATCTCATCACATGTCTCGTTTTGGCTTTTGTGTGTATTCATGATGCCATTCCTCCCAGTAATGGTATTGGCTTTAATGCCATTATATACCCTCAACTTAGTTTACGTTTAGTGTCAGATGCCTTGATTTTTCGCATTGCCATTCCAGAAGCCAAATTGTTCTTCACTGCAATAATTTACTACCTTCAGCAATAAGTCGCTTGCGCTCTGCATCTAACATCGCACGTGCGTCGGGTCGCAACATGAACCTCTCAAAAGCTGCACATGCTGCTGCAGCAATGCAGTGTTTTCCGTAATCGCTCACCATTGAATCATAGTCAATTACACTGTCAGCGAGGTTGTCCCAAATGGCTACGCCGATGTTTGTAGTGTCCAGCTCACCATTTTCAAGTGCAAAACCGCTATTAAAGTCAATTGTTTCAAATTTTTCTTCTGGCTTCATGATTTACTCCACATTCACAATCACTAGTATTCCTCATCACGCAGACACCTCTGGTGTGTCGCTATTCATTTGGATTGAATTTCCATTGTTATGAGTTGATAACATCGTTGTCGGGTCAACCTTAACCGCTTTGCAAATTAAAACAAAGTCATCTATAGGCATACGTAAATCACCACTTAGCATCATACTAAGTCGAGAGGGCTTTATTCCTGTTCGACGAGAAATATGCGCTTGTGAGATTCCGCGACTTTTAATGTTGCTCATTATGACTTCTTGCGCTTTCAATAAAGAACACCTCATTTCAAATTAATTGAACTATCTATAAATTACTACAATCAATTTGCAATGTCAACAATTTTGTTCAAATAATTTGAAATATATTCTTTACAGCATAAAAAAAATATGATACTATGCAGAAGAGGTGAGTTATTTTGAGTTTTGGAAGTAAGTTAAAAGCGGCGAGAGTTAGCGCAGGAATGAAGCAGTCGCAACTCGCACAAATCCTTTCTGTTGAGAACACCACTGTCAGTAATTGGGAAAACGGTACGAGCAAGCCTCACGTTGAGACATTTTATAGACTGTGCAACATGCTTAGTGTTAGCCCGAACTGGATGCTTGACTGGAATGATTGCGAGTCAAATAACGAGATAACAGACAGAGAATACAGCCTAATACAAAAATATCGCCGCCTCGACGACCGAGGGAAGTCTGCCGTTGACAACACTCTTGACTATGAGTATCAAGAAACACCGGTTGCCACTTCCGACCACATAGACGTTGACAGTGGGAATTTTCAAGAAGATACGCCAATTCACATGGAATTAACCGCATTTGAAGAGAAAAATGCGGAAAAACTAAAAAATAAGCATAAAATTTAAGCATTGGGTTGATAATAATTACCTTATTTCACTCTGGTGTGTGGCCTTGAAGTTGAATCAAGACGAATAGAGAATGCATTATTATTTACACCTAGGCTAATCATCAAGATGGCTTTATATATGTCCAAAATGGTGAGAACCATATGGTAAAAATGCAACCAAAACCAAAGCAAAAAACCAGTAGCGAGCTCGAATATACTTACGGATGTATAAGTGAACACATAGGCTGTAAGATAGCTGCTTCATTAGGCGTTGATGCTCAGGAAACAATGCTTGGAGTCTATAGAGGCAAAATTTCGGTTGCATGTAAAGACTTTGAAACAGACGGGTTCGTGCTTAAGGAATTTGCACACCTCAAAAACACTATTATAGATAGCGAAGGTAGCGGTTACGGAACAGAATTATCAGATATTATTGCGACAATACGAAGCCAGAGCCTTCTTTCCGCCGATATGTTAGAGCAGTACTTTTGGGATATGTTTGTCATTGATGCTTATATAGGTAATTTTGACAGACACAACGGTAATTGGGGATTTCTCATAAACGAAAACTCCGGCGCAGTAAAGATAGCTCCTATGTACGATTGCGGCTCATCTTTATATCCGAGCATTAATGAAAGCATCATGCAAAATGTTCTTAATAATAATGAAGAGCTTAGAAATAGGATATTTGTTTTTCCGAACTCTGCAATTAAGAACAATGATATAAAAATTAATTACGAAAGATTTTTAGTAAATACAAATGATGATATGTTGCTTAAAGCTGTTATTAAGATTGGCGAAAGAATAAATCACGAAACAACGGATAAGATAATAAGCGAAACACCATATATATCAGAAATCCACAAAGCCTTTCTCTCAACAATAACAAAAGCACGCTATGATTACATTATTTCACCCTCTCTTGAGCGCGCAAAAAATATAGTAAAACTGCCTCACCTAAACTCAAAAGAAAGTTACATTAAAGCCATAGACAAAGCGGTCGCCGAGGACAAAAACAATGGCAAAAGACCAAAACACAACACACAACATGAGCCGCGACAAAAGATAAGTCCTCACGGTGAGGACACGAATAGTGCTTATTAACGGACGAAGTAGAATTATTATGAGGAGGCGGTGATTCCATTATGCTTAAAGCTGAAAAAAAACTTAATAATGCAGTAGTTTATGCTCGCTATTCAAGTCATGGGCAGCAAGAACAAAGCATAGAAGGTCAATTACGCGATTGCTATGCCTACGCAAAGCGCGAAGGGCTTATTGTAGTTGGCGAGTATATTGACAGGGCTATTTCTGCAAAAACTGATGCCCGACCAGATTTTAGGCGCATGATTTCAGATGCCTCAAAAAAACAATTCCAATATATTATAGTGTGGAAACTTGACCGTTTTGCTCGCAATAGATTTGATTCTGCGGTACATAAAGCAGCACTTAAGAAGCACGGAGTTAAAGTAGTGTCGGCGATGGAAAACATTGCCGATAACCCAGAAGGAGCTTTACTTGAAGGAATATTAGAGTCAATGGCAGAGCATTATAGTGCAAGCCTGTCTGAAAACGTAAAAAGAGGACAACGCGAAAGTATACGTAAAGGCTCTCACTTGGGGAGTAAGCCACCATACGGGTTTAAATCAGTAAAAGATGGAGATAAAATGCGCCTGGTCGCCGATGATGAAAAAGCTCCAATAATAAAATATGTGTTTGAACAATATGCAAGCGGTGTGCCTAAAAAGAAAATAATGGAAGAACTAAATTTTCGCGGAATATCTAACTATAACGGAAAGCCTTTTACAATTACATCTATGCAAAATGCACTGCGCAACACAAAGTATGTCGGCAGATATATGTTCAACGGAGAAGTAATAGAAGGTGCCTGTGATGCAATAGTGAGCGAAGACCTATTTAATGCTGTACAGGAACGTCTCGATGCAGTAAGACATGCTCCTGCTGCACAGAAAGCACGGAAAGAGTATCTGCTGCAAAACAAAGCGTACTGCGGTCACTGTGGCGTTCGGCTTGTCGGCGATTCCGGGACAAGCAAGTCAGGTAAAGTTCATAATTATTACGCTTGCGGAAACCGCAAAAAGCACCATACGTGCGACAAGCAAAACGAAAAAAAGAATTTTTTAGAATGGTACGTTGTAGAGCAAACTGTAAAATATGTACTCACTCCATCCAACATTGACCTTATAGCCAAGGGAATAGTAGCAGATTACGATAATGAATTTAATGCTACGCGCATAAAAGGTTTGGAACGTCAAGTCATTAAAATAGATACGGAGGTTAATAAGCTTGTTGATCTTCTGGTTGAACTACCAAAAAAAACTGCCTTAAAAACTGCCGATAAAATTGAATTGCTTGAAACCCAAAAAGCCGACATTGAGTTAAATCTTGTCACTCTGCGAATTGCAAGTGAGCACAAGTTCACAACTGAGCAGATAACTGCTTGGCTAAAGTCTTTTTGTGCAGGCGACGAGCTTGATGAAGAGTATCAACGCCGAATAATCAGCGTATTTATCAATGCGATATTTCTCTATGACAACAAGCTAGTTATATACTACAACGGAATTAAGGGCGGCAAGCAAGTGTCATATATTAACATGTGTGATGAAGTTGAGGGTCTAACTCTGCCAGACAATGACTCCCCAGCAAATTATGGTGAACACAACAATCTCAACCCAGATGGTGTTCGAATATCACATAGCACTCCGCACCAAATGACACCATATGACAACTCTCAAAAACCGGAGTTGTCATATGTGTTTTTGCGTAAATTGCGTAGATAAATAGAAAATTATCTGTCAATTTCGTATTGACATGGGCATTCTAGTTTGATAGAATGCCTATGTTGTCTAATTTCACTTTGTTTTGACTTCTTGGAGGTGTGCCATGGCAATAAAGTTATTTGATGCCGAGCTCAAGGTTATGGATATTTTGTGGAGAGAAGGTGCAACCACCGCAAAGCGTTTGGCTGAGATTCTCGGGGAAACGGTAGGTTGGAGTAAAACAACTACCTATACAGTCATAAAGAAATGTATTGATAAAGATGCTATTGAGCGTAAGGAGCCTAACTTTATCTGTCACCCACTTGTAACTATTGACGGAGCGAGAGAGTATGAAACGGCTGAGCTAATAAATAAAATGTATTACGGTGCAGCGGACCAGCTTGTGGCATCAATATTGGATCAGAGGATTTTATCAAAAGACGAAATTGAGCGGTTGAAGCAAAAGATAACAGACATGGAAAATACAGGTGAGGTGTAGCATATGAGTGTTTTGCAAATGAGCTTTTCGGCCTCCGTCCTCATACTTGCAGTAATGTTGGTGCGAATGTTGGTGTTTCGCAGGCTACCTAAGAAGTTTCTCATGGTACTTTGGGGAATTGTGCTTTTGCGCCTTTTGTTTTCATTTTACATACCAATCGGAGATTTAAGCGCAAGTCCGGATTTTTCGGAGTCCTTGCTTGGTTCGTATGGGGTACACAACCCTATCGGCGTGAACACTACAGTCACTGAATTTGTGCACACATTAAATGCCAGGATATCAAATACTCTGAGCGAAATTGTGCAGCATCCTTTTCTTATCGCCATATGGTTTTTTGGAGCGGTTGCCCTTGCGTTGGGATTTCTTGTAACGCACTTTCGTCGCCGAAAAGAATATGATGCATCACTTCCTGTGCAAAACAGCTTTATCAGCAAGTGGCTCAGTGAGCTGGATATAAAAAGAAATATACAAGTCCGGATTTCAGACAGAGTTAACGCTCCGTTAACTTACGGTGTGTGGAAACCTATAATACTATTGCCGAGAAATACCGACTTAAATGACGAAACAAGACTCATGCACATACTCACACACGAGGTTACGCATATAAAGCACTTTGATATTTTAATAAAATGGCTACTTGCCTTAGCCCTTTGTGTACATTGGTTTAATCCGCTAGTGTGGGTGATGTATATACTGGCAAACCAAGATATTGAATTTTTATGTGACGAGTCAGTTGTGCAGACTTTTGGCATGGATGCTAAGTCAACCTACGCGCTGAATCTGATAGGCCTTGAGGAAAATAAATGCATAAATTCGCCTTTAGTTGCTAGTTTTGCTAAAAAGCCGCTTGAAAAGCGCATAAACGCAATTATGAATATTAAGAAAGCATCTGTTTTCGGTATTATGCTTGCAGTTTTACTGATATTAGGCACAGGCGTGGTCATGGCAGCGACTTCTGTATATAGCCGCGTATCACATTATAACGAAATGATTACAATGGATTACGTGTATGAAAAAGATGACAGCATAACTAATAAACAGTATGATGGCATGGTTGATTTTGTTTATACTAATGAGCCAAATCTTAGCAACATCACAACAACCAGAGTGTTTTGTTGTGGATATAGCTCATCGAGGGCTAACCACCAAACGAAAAATACCGCGAGGTGTTGCATTAACTGCTAGGCAGTGCGCTATAAGTTGCAAAAACCACAAAACATAGTCTATGCGACTTTTAATAAATTTTCGAGAAATAACCCTTGACACCTTTGTTCTATTGCGATAGAATGAAGGTGTTCTATTTTATTAGAATCATATTCGAGGTTAGCATGTACGAGAGTTTTCAAAAGAAAGGGTTCTTAAAATGAAAAGAATTATTGTCGTGTTAATTGCTCTACTCGCCGGTATTTCCGTAGTAGCTTGCGCTGAGAATGAGCAGACACCGATAGCACCTGAGCTAGATGTTATACATACGGATGAAGTCTATGATATATTTGAAAATGAGTTAGAAGTAACTAATGGAGGAGCTTCAATTAATGAAATACTTAGTAACGCCCCTTATTTACTACAAAGCCAAAATGAGATAATTCTTGTGGGATATGTGGTTGATGTCAGCTCTCAATTTTTCTATATTCAAAATGAAGGCGAGTCAGCCGTTATGAAGGTTGATTTTCGTGGTAGTCAAGCATTTCCACAAATAGGGGATGAAATTATTATAAGCGGTCAGCTTAAAAAAGACTGTTGTGACCCAAGGTTATTTATGCTCAGGGCTATGAGCTTTGAAATCGGGAGGTGAACTATATGCGGGTAATATACCTTGCAATGAAAAATATGCTACGCCGCAAAAGTCGGTTTGTGTTTACACTTTTAGGTATAACAATCGGCATGGCATCATTTGTCGCTCTGCTTTCGATGGGTGATAACTTACGTTCTGAAGTGGCTCATCAAGCTGATGCTCTGGGAGCAAACTTAATCGTCATGTCAAGAGTTGATTGCCCTTTTATCAATCTTTCGGTTTTAACAGGCGACATTTTGCCTGAATCTATCCCGCGGGAAATTGTCAGAAAAATCGCAGAAATAGACGGCATAACCGCTGCAATTCCTTACTTGACACTTGGAGTATCTATCGAAGAAACTCCCGTAACTCTGGTGGGTGTTTTACCTTATGAAATGAAAATGCACCGAGAATGGGCGGTAAACGCAGGTACATTTTTTACAGATGATGCTGAAAGCTCTGTAGTAGTGGGATATCTCACTGCGCAGAGGTTTGAGCTTTCAATCGGCGAAACGCTGACATTTCGTGGACAAGAGTTCCCTATAACAGCAATTTTAGAAGCCACAGGCAGCAATGATGATATTTCAGTATTCATGCCACTTGACATAGTTCAAAATGTTTTCGGAACGGATGATTATGTGTCATTTATTGCTGTCACGCTGGATGATGTAGCAAATGCCGAGCGATACATAGCTGCGATTATGGATATTGCCAATTTGTCTGTATCGACAAACGAGGAACTTTTATCTTCGGTTTTGCTAATCTTGGGTTCCCTGAATGTGACACTTCAGCTAATCGCAGCAGTCGCCCTGATTGCCGCTGCGTTTGGCATAATAAATACTATGATGACTGCAATTTATGAACGCCGCCGCGAAATCGGCATACTTAGAGCAATGGGTAGTAAGCGCGGTACGATTTTTAAGATGTTTATACTGGAGTCGGGACTATATGGCTTTATTGGCGGAGGTTTAGGGTTCGTAGTTGGCTTTGTAGTTTCGAGGGTCGCCGCTCCGCTCATAGAGCAAAATGAGTTTGTCACTGTCCTGGGCAGTCCTGATACAGCAGTAGTTTTCTCAACTTCACTACTATTCACTGTTTTAGGGTTGTCGATTTTACTCTCAAGCGTATCCGGATTATATCCTGCTTGGAGAGCATCTAAGTTAACCCCGATGGAGGCGATTAGAAATGTCTGAGTGGAGCATACAAACTGAGGGTTTAGAAAAAATTTATGGGAGCAAGAACAAAACCCACGCACTGCGAGGAATTGATATAAAAATCCCCAAAGGCTCGTTTAGTTGTATAGTCGGCCCTTCAGGGCACGGAAAAAGTACATTACTACAGCTTATCGGAGGTTTAGATACACCCACCGCCGGACGAGTAGTGATTGACGGCACTGGCATTTCAAATCTCAGTGACAGCGAACTATCCGAGGTGAGAGCAGAGAAGATTGGGTTTGTATTTCAATTTTTCAATCTTTTAGAGAACTTGACAGCAATTGAAAATATTGAAACGGCTATGATATTTACAAAAGCGAGCCGCAAGTCTTCACGTAAACGAGCATTTGAGCTTCTAAACTTGGTTGGGTTATCTGATAAACTCAATTCTAAGCCAGCAGAACTCTCAGGCGGGCAGTTACAGAGGGTTGCGATAGCGAGAGCACTCGCAAATAATCCCGAAATCTTGCTGATGGACGAGCCAACAGGAAATTTAGATTCAGAAACAGAGCGAGAGGTCATGAAGTGTATTTCCGATATTCACAAAATGGGGAAAACTATTGTGATTGTAACGCACTCACGCGACATTGCAAGTCAAGCAGAAATTGTTTTTAGCGTGTATGATGGACGATTAGTTGATGCATAAATCTAAAGGCGTATGTTCACCCATTTTGCTTTGGCAAAACGCGTGTAATTGAGCAAGAGTCTGACAGCTTGGTCGGCAAGGAAGGCAAACCAAATCCCGATGAGCCCCAGTTCCAGAGGAAATGCAAAAAGCCAAGCAAGCCCCGGGCGCAATATGCCAATGGTTAAAAGTGCCACCATTGCAACATACTTTGCATCTCCGGCACCTCTGAGTGCTCCGGATATTATTAGCTGCGAAATCTGAGCAAAGGTTATCACTGCAAGTATAAGGACTAAATAAGATCCGGTTGTTATTATTTCTTCCTCGGATGTAAACAACCCAACAAGTCCCCTGCGCCCGAAGATGAACACAAAAGACATCGCAGCGGAAAGAGTCAGCCCAATTCTCTGACAGACTTTTCCATATATTATTGCCATATCAGGGCGCTTTGCCCCCAGATTCTGCCCGACCAGCGCACTTGATGCAATACCCAGCCCCTCCGCAAAACCAAATGAAAGCATAACTATGTTCATGCCTATATGGTGAATAGTGAGTGCCATTGTTCCGAGACTGGCAACAACTCTGGCAAACATAAAAAAGCCAAAGCGCATGACAAGCTGCTCGGTCAGCGCACCGCCCCCAACCTTACCAAAACCGCGTAACGTCCGGGCATCAAATTTCCAGCCCCGTGCGGACAGAATGTTTAGCTCAGATTTTCTATCGGTAACCGAATAGACCGACATTAAAAATGAAACAGTGAACCCGATAAATGTAGCTATGGCTGCTCCCCTTATACCCAGCGCAGGGAATCCAAGATGCCCGCCTATCAGCAGGAAATTAAACACAACCTTAAACGTGTTTCCTGTCAGATTGACTCTCATGGATACTCGCGTGTTGCCCGCACCGCGCTGTGCTGCGATTATTGTCATTCCAAGTGATGCAAGAGGAACACTCATCATAGTTATTCTAAAAAACATAACCGAATCTTCGATAATCTCATACCCTGCACCTGCGAAGGTAAGTAGTGGAAAAGCAAACACATACGCAGCGGAGCTGAGCAGGAGCGAGATTGCCAGAGACAGCAAAAGGGCTTGCTTCAGCGAGGAGTGCGCCAGCTTCATGTTTTGCTCGCCCTTCCTCCTTGCGATTATTGCAGTTACTCCGACGTTGAGAGCTACAACTATAGATAGCACAATAAAGCGCGGCTGATTTGTGATGCCGACAGCAGCAATGGCGGCAGAGCTTATTGTGCCGACCATAATGGTATCGACTATGCCCATCAAGCCTACCAGCAAGGTTTCTGTTGTGGCAGGCATTGCCATGTTCAGCGTACGTTTGTACATATCGCGTGTGGAAGGAATATCGCCGACAACCATACTGCCTTTGACCATATATTTGCAGGAATAAATCTTAGTGAGAAAGCGAGGTATCATTATCTTTGCCACTACCTTACATCACTCCTCTTACACTAATATTGCGAGCCCGTAGAAAAACACTACGGTGCATCGTCTACCAGCTTTGAAATATCACCCTCGCCCTTGAAGCGCAGGACATTTACCATGAAGATATTGAGTTTGTTGACTATATTCGGCGGCAAAACATTTCCGTCTACCTCCACTGAGAGTACAGGGTAGTTTCTGTCTCTTGCCCATGGTGTGAAAATCCCCTCGATGACTCTGCCTATCAGACATGCAAAAGGAGCAATGTTTATAACGCCCGAGTACCCTGCTTCCATTGCAGCGGCGGCAGAACCTGTAGATACGGCTATCTCGGATTGAAGCTCAAGGTTTACGAAATTATCTCTTGTATAACCCATGATAAGCTCCATATCATGCGGAGTCTCGGGTATCAGCCCCGTAGGCATTAAAATTGAAAGAACCTTTTTCTCAACAGAGTGTTTCCACCATTTTTCTATGCCCAGCTTCTTCTTTTTTCTCCAGGGCACTGACAAAAACCGCTTAAACGGACTCAAGAGATTGAGCTGTTTGTCTAAATCATAAGTGCGAACAAAATCTAGGTAATGAATCCACTCGCCGACACTCGCAGCTTTTACAATAATCCCCCTCTCACTCATTAAGTCTGTCAGCTCTCCAACCGCAAAATCATCACGTCTTACGTAGATTTCGCCAACGACAATGACCTTCGGGCAGTCTGTCACTTTCATTTTGAGCGGTATTTTTTTAACATCGTCAGCCACGCTTTGCAACTCTTTCCAAATATCATTAGGTCTGTGCTCTACCACGTCCATGAGCTTACGCCATGATTTATCAAACGCAGCAAGTGCAGATTTTCTGTCTGATGCTGTTGTATTCAGCGAATTTCGTATGTCTTTCAGATAGTCTGACAGTACAATGCCTTTCCACATGTCCTTAGAAAACCCTGAGCCCAGCTCGCCATACGAGTTATCGGCAGAAAGCGTGAACACAACCACGTTTTCAAGGCGCATATCTTTAAACAAGTTCTCGTAGTACACATAATACTGCCCTGTTCTGCACGGCCCTGTTGTGATAGGCACAAACAGGAGGTATAGCTCATCCTTGCGATAATTTTCGCTCCACACAAATTCAAGCGCAGAGCCCAGCACAAGGTGGCTCGGCACACATTCCTTACCTGAAGAATGCGCACGTGCCGCCATGACGGTTTTTGAGGTCGCAACGGGCAACGCCTCGGCACCTAACCCCTGCCCTCTCAGCACCGCGCCTATATATTCAGTAGAGATTTCTCCCATGTTTGCGAGCAGAACCTTAACACGCTTGTTTCCGCGAATCGGCACGCTCTCCCCGGTTTTATCGTTGTCAACACGCAGGTCAAACTCACCATCCGGCTGTTTTTCGCTGACAAAACGCCAACCGTTGTCATAACGCTCGCCTTCTACGTCAGCCTTTCTGCTCTTGTAACCGTCAATGACATCAAGGAATGCCTCAACACGGGTGTCAATCCCCGCATCTGCGGTGTGGTTGTCAAGCTCCAGCACCAAAAACGGTTTCTGACCCATTATCCACTTGATATAATGCAGGATAAACGAATCGGGCGCACATGAGAAGTTTGAGACATATGTGAGGTAGATATTGTCCTCATTTTTCAAAAGGCTCGCAGATTTGACATCTTCCTGACCATAGTACCAGTACATATTCGGAAAAATAGTCTCGCTTTCAAACGGAAGAATGTCAAAAGGCACAATGGAATAGCCCCTTGTAGTGAATTTGCGCGGAATTCCCATGTTTGCCTCAGGCGCAAACGCATTGTAAGCTCTGCCCAAAATTGCTATAACCGGTCTGTCTGCCTCTCTTGCATCTTTAAGTGCCTCAAGTCCAAGCCTTTTTGCCGCTTTAAAATATTCATTTTGCTTACTGAGTGCAAAGTCAAAAGCCTGCTTTATCTCATCATCGGAAATCCCGAGTTTTTCTCCAATTTCAGAAAATAGCTCAAGTGCTTTTTCATTGCCAAACTTAAAGCTCACAACAAGCGGAAGCCACTTCTTCTCATCCACATGTGGAAAAGCCTTGGTAATATAATACGGCAAGCTTTGAGTCAAAGGGCAGAAGTTTGCATGTACATCTGTCTCATAACTCGGCATATCCCTGAAATGCGGTAAAAGTACATAATCAGCACCCTTGTCAAGACAGTCCTGCACAGCTCCGTGAGCTATTTCAGCCGGGAAGCAATAAGCCGCCTCAGCCCTCGCCATTCCCTCGTGCGGAACTTCGGTTGATAAAATCGTCTTGATGCCGAGTTTATAGAAAAACCAAGAATAGAGCGGATACAGTGTGTGAACGGAGATTGCCTTGGGAATTCCCACTGTATAATTTCGCTTAACTTTGGCTTCCCCATCGCCTGTACTTGGAGTTGAAGGTGCGGCATAATCCTCATAAAGTAGCTTTTGCCGTCTTTCCACATAGTCAAATATCGGCACATCGGCAATGGATTTTCGCATATTGGCATATTTATTACACCTGCCGCCAAACATGATTTTGCGGTCTTTTAGCTTCAGCACCTGAATCGGACAGAAATTTTCGCAAGCCTGGCAAGCAAACACCTTGTCATATTCAATCTCAGTCTCAAGCAGACGGTCTATGTCTACACTGCTTTCTTCCGGCAGACCCTCGTTGAGTTTGCGCTCTGCCAGCAAAGCAACGCCGAAACATCCCATAAGCTCGGGTGATGGAGGAACAAGGATTTCCTTACCGAGTAACATTGCAAACGCCGCAGAAACGGCAGGATTCTTTGCAACGCCGCCCTGCAGAAACACCTTACCGCTGATAGTGCGGTTACCGACTACACGGTTTAGATAGTTTGCCACAATTGAGCAGACAATCCCCGCTGTGATATCTTCCCGCGTTGCACCCTGCCCTATCGCCTTTCGTATGTCGCTGTTTATAAATGCAGAGCAATGCTCGCCGAATTTCAGCGGTGTCTTTGCTTTCAGTGCTATCGGACCGATATCCCTGTCGCTGAATATAGACAGGTCGCCCGCCGCACTTTCTTCCAGAAACGAGCCCGTTCCGGCACTGCAAGCCTCGTTCATTGCATAATCAATCGGCACACCGTTTTTGAGAAGAACATACTTTGCATCCTGACCACCGATTTCAAAAATTGTCTCTACGTCGCTGTCATAGTACGTTGTCCCCATTGAGTGTGCGATAATTTCATTGTAAACACCGCGGGTTTCAAGGAAAACACCCAATATTTCGCGGCTCGACCCGGTTGTTGCCGAGGTTATAATGTCTATATCTTTGCTTCCGGTGTCGGCATAAACCTTGTCCTGCAAGATTTTCAGACACTCCTTCAACGCTTTCACAGGGTCGCCGTGCGTTCTCCCGTAATGGCTCGCTACCACTTCCTTTGTCTCGGCATCTACAAGGCAAGCCTTAGTCGTAGTGGAGCCACCGTCAACACCTAGAATATACCGCCGACCTGTCTGCACTTTGCCGTCGGGCTTGTCAAACAGCTTTACTTTAGACACATAAGCCTCAAGTGCTTCAAGTGTCTCAAATTTGACTTCACCCGGCTTCATCAGGTTTTCAAATTCAGGAAGCGGTCTGCCAAACTCTGCTGCAAGAACAGAAGCACCCAGAGCCTCAAACACCGATGCAGTCTCCGGAACGATAAACTCAATATTCGGTGCGCTTTCTCTGATAAATCTTATTACATGACTGTTGAGGGTCATCCCTCCGGTTAAAACCACCCTACCGCTTTTTATGTTTGCTCTTTTGAGAAAATCAATAACCTTCACAGCCATAACATGAGACAGCGACAGGACAATATCCTGCTTTGAAGCTTCACGCTTATTGAGTTTATGAGTGCAGTCGCTTTTCATAAACACGGAGCAGCGAGTCGATATAGGATACACCTTCGCTGTCTCCGGTACTTTCTCAATATCCTCGGGTCCCAGGTCCATACGGGCAAGCTGCTGCATAAGAAATTCGCCCGTACCCGATGCGCATTTATTTCCCGAGAAGCTACCGACTATTTTACCTTTATTAAGGGAATAAACGATAAGGTCTTCCCCGCCCATACTGACTACAGCATCAGCATCTATCCCCAGTGCCTTTATCGCCGATTCAACGCACACAGGCTCTAGTGTGCCTGAGAGGTTAAAAATAAATCGACCTTCGTTACCCGTTATCAGTGCAGGAATGCCTACAGGCACGTTTCCATCGCTAAGTAGTTTTCTTGCTGCCTCAGAGAAGTCTCCCTCATGACTGAGCGAATCGCTCCAAATAACCTTGCCATCTTCGCAAAGTACCATTTTAAGGCTGGTTGAGCCTATGTTTACACCTAAAGTTTGCATATATGTATAAGTCCTCATTTACATTATTGTTTTTGTTTTGCTTACGGAAACAGGAAATCCTTTAATTTCTTACTTCGACTCGGATGGCGGAGTTTTCTAAGGGCTTTTGCCTCGATTTGTCTTATCCGCTCCCTTGTTACATTAAACTCCCTGCCAACTTCCTCTAAAGTGCGAGTACGCCCATCCTCGATACCGAATCTGAGCTTTAGCACCTTTTCTTCACGCGGAGTCAGCGTTCCCAAAACACCATTTAGTTGTTCTTTTAATAGAGTAAAGGATGCTGCTTCCGCAGGCTCTGATGCATCCTCATCCGGGATAAAGTCACCCAGATGACTATCCTCCTCCTCGCCAATCGGAGTCTCAAGCGAAACAGGTTCCTGCGCAATTTTTAGAATTTCCCGCACCTTTTCAACAGGCATACCCATGTCCTCCGCAATTTCTTCGGGAGTCGGGTCATGCCCCAATTCTTGCAACAACTGCCGGGAAATCCGCATGACTTTATTTATAGTTTCTACCATATGAACAGGAATTCTGATAGTGCGTGCCTGATCAGCTATTGCCCTTGTAATCGCTTGACGAATCCACCATGTCGCATAGGTTGAAAACTTATAACCCTTTTTGTAGTCAAACTTTTCAACAGCCTTGATAAGCCCGAGGTTGCCCTCCTGAATTAGGTCTAAAAACAACATACCGCGACCAACATAACGCTTGGCAATACTTACAACAAGCCTCAAATTCGCTTCTGCCATCTGGCGCTTTGCCTCTTTATCGCCCTCAGACATTTTCTTTGCAAGCTCAATCTCTGCTTCTGTAGTCAAGAGATTTACCTTACCGATCTCTTTGAGATACATACGCACAGGGTCGTCAATGCTAAAATTATCAACTAGCGATTCAGGGTCAATCAATTCATCTTCGGCAAGCGTTTCAATCTCTGCAAGTTCCTCCATTTCAGGGGACTCATCGTCAGGAGGGATGTAATTTGTCTCATCTGTCTCCGCAGTGTTTATGTTGAGATTTTCGAGTGTATCATAAAACTTATCAATCTGTTCCTGCTCGAGATTTAAGTCCTCAAGAACATCAAGCAATTGCTTAGAACTCAAGCTGCCACGCTTCTTTCCCTCTTCTATGAGTGCCTTCAGGCGGTCTTCGACGTATCGGTCATGTGCTTGCTTTGCAAACTTCTCATGTTCACTAATCGCATCGATATCTTCAAGTGTGACGGTCTCTCCGAGGGTATCCAGCTCTCCCAAATTCTCCAAATCATCTAAATCGTCAAGTTCATCAATATCCGGAACATTATCAAGGTCTTCGATATCATCGAGATCAATAATTTCCTCAAGTTCGCCAATATCCCGCTCATCATCAAGCGCCGTTATTTCATCAACTTCATAACCCTCCTCAATGTCGTTAATCCGGGTATCCTCAAAATCTTCTGTTTCAGGTATTCCAAGTGGGTTTTTTTCTTTCATCCTTTGTGACCTCCATAGGTTTCTTTAAGTCTTTTTATTTCGAGCAAAGTGTCTGTGTCAGGCGCATGTGTGCGTAGTTTCTCTGTTCTGATTTTTTCGATGTATGAGCGTACTCGATTATCACTGTCCGGCAGAGACTCAGGTTTTCTCATAATTCTCATGAACTCTGATGCCTCATTCGGCTCCAGTTCCGAGGACACCTGCGCCTCGTTTATTTCTCTGTCCTCTGACAGCCGTTTTTCTAAAATCAAATACACCTTTTCTAAAAATTTTGAAGTGAACTCACTGTGTGCAAAACCCTTTTCCGATATCACCTTTATAAGCGTTGAGTCTCGCATTATACATCTTATAATCCCCTCTTCTGCAACGGCGGAAGATTCGTTTTCATATCTGAGTTCACGACCCTTGGGCTGGATATTCACCCTTGGGCGCATAACTTCCTTTTCCCGTGTTTTCGCCCTAGCTTTGCTTTTCGTTCTGACTTTTCTCGTTATCTCATTTTTGATTGAGTCTACAGACACTCCGGCTGCCAACGCCACTTTTGATGTGTAAATCTCCCGCTCAGGTATGCTATTTATTTCGGCAAGCAGGTCAGTCGCCTTTGCGAGATAGGATAACCGGCCTTCATCTGTTTGCATATCGTGACCTTTTGAAATTGTGATAAGGCGGTAATCTATTTGGCTCTCACCATGCTTCAGTAGCGCCCGAAACGCATCAACACCGCGTTTTCTGATAAAATCATCAGGGTCGCCCGAAGCACCTAAATCCACAACCTTTACATTTTTACCCGTCGCTTCAAGCAGTGGAAGCACTCTCAAGGTTGCTTTCTTGCCCGCTTCATCAGGGTCAAAGGCAATAATTATGTTTTCTGTATACGTCGCCATAAGTCTTGCCTGCTGCTCGGTAAAGGCCGTTCCGAGCGGTGCAACCGCACTATCAAATCCGGCTTGGTGCAATGTTACAACATCTATGTTGCCCTCTACAAGTAAAAGATTTCCTGCCTTGGAATTTTTTGCAAAATTGAGCGCATACATATTTCTGCTTTTTGAAAACGCCACCGTATCCGGAGAATTTAAGTACTTTGGCTCCCCATCCCCTAAAATCCTGCCCGAAAACGCAATCACATTACCCCGCACATCTATTACAGGAAAAATCAACCTATCTCTGAAAAAGTCATAAGCACCTTCGCCGCCGCGCCCCGGTCTGCACAATCCGGCTTCAACAAGTTCCGCTTTTTTGTAGCCTTTTTTGAGCATTGCATCAAACAAGATTGTCCAGTTATCAGGTGCGGCACCTAACCCGAAGCGTGTGGCACTCGCTTTTGAAATCCCTCGCTGTACCAAGTAGTCACGTGCCGATGCACCGAGTGAAGAAGATAACATTGTATGAAAATGGCGTGCCGCATCACGGTTTAATTCAATCAAACGGCGGCGGCGATTTGCCACCTCTACCTGCCCTGCCTCTTCCGGTACAGTCATCCCGGCGCGCCTTGCAAGCACTTCAACAGCATCTCTAAAAGGCAGATTTTCTATTTCCATGACAAAGCCTATCGCACCACCGCCTTTTCCGCAACCAAAACAGTGATATATCTGCTTTTCGGAGTTAATTGAAAAAGAGGGCGTTTTCTCGCTGTGAAACGGGCAAATGCCAAACATATTTGCCCCGCTCTTTTTACTCAAGCGGACATAACCGCCGACAAGCTCAGCTATATCCGTTCTGCTGACAAGTTCATCAAGAAAAGCATCCGGTATTGCCACATCTAAGCTCCTTATTAGCGCACCTGCCATCCCAGAGGGATAAACAGTTTCTCATATATGTGTACGGCGTAGTTATCCGTCATTCCGGAAATATAATCACTGACTGCGCGATTTAGTCCGTCCTTTTCTATGATTTGACGGTATTCCTCGGTCATCTCGCCGGGATTCTTAGTGTAGTGATTAAACAGCCCGCTCAATATTCCAAAAACTTTTTTCTCTTCACTTTTTGCCGTATCGTTGAGATAAACTCGCTCGTACATGAAGCTGCGAAATTCATCAAATGTGCTTGCAATATGCGGACTCAAAGCTATTTTCCCGACACGTCCACTCTCAACAATCATGTCCAGTACAAGAGTATTTATCCTCTCGTCATACCTTGCACCCAGAGCAACGCTAATCTTCTCTGGAATATCGGTCTCATGCAAGATGCCGGCTCTCATGGCATCGTCAACATCATGATTTACATAGGCGATCCTATCTGCAATCCTTACAATTGCTCCCTCGTGTGTCTGAGGAAGACGATCACCGGTATGACATAAAACGCCATCTCGCACCTCATGAGTAAGATTGAGCCCCTTGCCGTTTTTCTCTATATACTCGACTATTCTGAGGCTTTGTTCGTTATGTTTAAAACCACCATCGTCAGAGAGCAGCGTATTGAGCGCACGTTCACCTGCATGACCGAACGGAGTATGCCCGAAGTCGTGTGCGAGAGCTATCGCCTCCGCTAAGTCTTCATTTAACCTCAGTCCTCTTGCTATAGTTCTACTGATTCTTGACACTTCAAGGGTATGCGTTAGCCGTGTCCTGTAGTGGTCGCCCTCAGGACTCAGAAACACCTGTGTTTTACGTTTGAGTCTGCGAAATGTTCTACAGTGTATGGTGCGATCTATATCACGCTGATAGCATGTCCTGATTTCACACTCAGGTTCGTACCGATCGCGCCCTCTTGAACACACCGCCTGAGACGCTTTATCTGACAGCATCTGTCCTTCCAGCGCCTCTCTGATTTCTCTGGGATTTTGCCCATTCATACAGCCTCTCACCACCCTCTCTTATTCTTATACGAAAGAAAATACGAAAATCCTTTAAAAATTTTTATTTTAAAGGTGATTATATATGTCTGAATCTTGCGGGTTTCGGGCGCATCTTAATTCCGGACACAATCCCCATTGCGGCAAAACAAGTGACAACTGAAGACCCTCCGTAGCTTATAAACGGCAGTGTAATCCCGATAACGGGAAGAAAACCAAGCGCCATACCTATGTTCATGATTGACTGAACAATGAACATCGCTCCGACACCTGTGCAAACCAACATTCCGAGAGGATTGTTCGACCTTACCCCTACGTAAAAACACCTTGCAATTACACATGTGAGAAGTGCAATTATCGCTATGCAGCCAATAAATCCCAGTTCTTCTCCTGCAACCGAGAAAATAAAATCTGTATGGTGCGCCGGGATGATAGCAGCCTGTGTCAATCTGCCGTTGCCAAGACCTTGCCCAAAAGGTCCGCCTGTTGCGATTGCCTCAATGCTCAAATATGTCTGCCACAATGCATCAGAGCGGTCAGGGTCAACAATATCAGGAAAAAACGGAGCCATTACCACGTTTCTATGCCGCTCGGAAAGTACATTTTCCCATACAAGTGGAGCCGCTGCTGTTAAGACTAAAGCACCTAAGGCAAACCAGCGGAGCTTTACTCCTCCGGCAAACAACATGATGACAAATATTCCGAAGTATACAAGTGCCGTTCCCAAGTCTCCGGAAATCTGGAACACTGCACCAAAGAAAATGGCAAAAACAGCAAAAATCAGAGCCAAAGATAAAATCGAATTTAGAGTTCTCTGCTCTTTATACATACTTATCATTTTCGCCATAACTATTATAAACGGAACTTTTGTTATTTCTCCCGGCTGCATACCTATGCCAAAAAATCTGAGCCATGCACGTTGACCGGCTTCTTCCACACCCCAAATCAGCAGTGTGGACAGCAGCAGGAGCGAAAATACAACCAGAAGTCTGGATTTATCTGCAATCATATCTATATCTATATAGGTAAACAGAAGGAAGAACGCCATGCCCAGCACAATGGCTCCGGTCTGTACATCTACAGCACCTGCTTCCCCTGCTCTGTTTGTAACTGCACTCCCTATGAGTAATACGCCCAGTATAGAGCTTGCGAGACTCAGCGCAAGGATAACCATATCCGCTTCGCGAAAGAACCTTACAACTCCCTTGAAAAATGTTACTACCGTTTCCATCGCTTTGTCACCTCGGAGGCAATTTTACCATTTTTTACATTATTATGCAAATTTACTTATAAAAACGGATTGTCCGTGGTATAATCGAAAACATGACAAATGTAATCAATAACATTATAAAAATAACAAATACAAACAGCGAAGCTGAAACTGCCGCTGAAGGTGAGGAGCTTGGTCGCACACTGAGCCCGGGAGCGGTTGTTGCGCTCTATGGTGATTTGGGTGCAGGTAAGACTGCTTTTACCCGCGGGCTTGCTATTGGGCTTGGTATAGAAATGCCTGTCTCCAGTCCGACTTTTACAATCGTCAACGAGTATCCCGGTGACATTCCGCTTTTTCATTTTGATATGTATCGCCTTGAAAACGAAAGCGAACTTTTTGACATAGGCTGGGACGACTACTTAGAGCGAGGCGGCGTTTGTGCCATTGAGTGGAGCGAAAAGGTTCCTGGAGCGTTCCCGCCTGATACCATCAAAGTACGCCTCGAAAGCTGCGGGGAAAATGTACGGACTATAACAATAAAATCAAGTAATCATTAAAAGACTCCGCAAACCGCATATCATCTGCTACACTCAGGGATAGGAGAAACCAGCTATGCTCATTATCGCATTTGAATCATCTGCAAGACCCGCTTCTGTTGCGGTGCTGGAAGTCTGCGACACCTCTGCCGACTCATGCAAGCATAAACTCCTGGGACAGTACTTCCAAAACAATGGCTTTTCACATAGCCGCACCCTCATGTCAATGGCCGAAACATTACTCAAAAGCCTCAATCTCAAACCTGCTGACATCGGACTTGCTGCCGTCGCAAGAGGGCCGGGCTCTTTTACAGGAATCCGCATCGGTGTCTCCGCCGTTAAAGGCTTAGCTTGGGGGCTTGATATTCCTGTCTGCGGTGTCTCAACACTTGAGGCGATGGCTCGCCAGACAAGACTCCCCGGCACTATAATCTGCCCCGTAATGGATGCCCGCCGAAGTCAAGTCTATAATGCTCTTTTCAAGTGGCATGGCGATAAACTCAAAAGATTAAGAGACGACCGCGCCATCTCCATAGATGAGCTATCAGAAGATTTAAAACACTACGGCGAGCCGTTTATGTTTGTCGGTGATGGCACAGAGGTGTGCAAAAAAAGTATCTCTGACAATAATCTTCACGACACACCGGAAATACTTCACTATCAAACTGCGTACGGCGTAGCCCTCGCAGCACTTCATGCTAAGCCCATATCATCAGAGGAACTGGAGCCATCTTATCTACGCCCTTCACAAGCCGAAAGGGAGCGAAACAGCGTAAATAATTAGCAGGAGATGGGAAATTTGCTACGCTTTTTTCGATCCAGGTAATCTTCACCCCTGTTCTCGAAAAAATACTTCACAAACAGCCCATCTCCTGTGAGAATTTTGAAAGCAGCTGCGACATCACAGACTATCGCCAAAATCCTTCCTAAACTGCTTTGCAAGTTCTTCAGGCCAATTGCTCAATGGCTCCAAGCGACCAAAGAAGAAGCGGAGTACCTTCGGCTCTTCGACAAACTTTAGACCACCAATCATATTGCGGTGCCGGTACAGCCAGCTTATGCGGTCGGCTGTGTATTTGACTTGCGACAAAGTAAACACACGCCTTGGAACGGCAATACGCGCAAGTTCCATCTCGGCAAGCCTCTCGCTACCATCGTCGTTGCGCTGCTCACTCATGGTACCTCGCTCCATGCAGCGCACTCCGCTGGCAATGAAAATCGCCGCTGCAAGTGCTCCTGCCGGATACTCTTCTTGAGGGATATGTGAGCAAAACTCTGAAGCATCTACGTGACATCCGAGACCACCCGGCGGAGTCACGACAGGCACGTTATTCTTGATAAGCTCATTACACAAAGCCTCAACAATAATCGGCGTTTGGCTGATAACGTCAATATCCATAGTCTCTAAAAGTCCGACAGCCAGAGCCTCCATTTCGCGCACCGACATACCGCCGTAAGTCAGAAAACCCTCGTAGAGCGGCACAAGCTCACGCATTTTAAGAAATAGAGCTTTATCGGAAACAAGAATTCCGCCACCACGTGCTGAGCCCAGCTTGCGCGCTGAGAAATAGACGATATCCATCATCGATGCAATTTCTCTTGTAATGTCGATAATTTTGGTATCCTTGTACTTAGGGTCACGAATTTTGATAAAATACAAATTGTCGCCGAGCAAACTGGCATCGTAGACAAGCTTAATGCCTTCACTGCGGCAGATTTGCGAGACCTCACGCATATTTGCCATGGAAACAGGCTGTCCGCCGATTAGGTTCGTACCCGCTTCAATGCGCACAAATGCTACGTTTTCAGGACCGTTGCGCTTAATCGATTCCTTAAGCTTATCAACATCAATGTCACCTTTAAAAGGTGCATCGCTCTTAATTTTGTAGCCCTCATCATATAAAATTTCCTCAACAACTCCGCCGTTCAATGTAATATGCGCCTTTGTTGTTGTGAAATGATAGTTCATGATAGTAACCATTCCGGGCTTAACAAGTGTCTGTGCGATAATATTCTCGCAGGCGCGACCCTGGTGAGCAGGCAGGAAGTATTCCATACCAAATATATCCTGCAACACTTTTTCAAGCCTATAATAGGTTTCCGAACCGGCGTAGCTGTCGTCAGCCTGCATCATTGCTGCATACTGATCCTGACTCATGGCATTGACACCGCTGTCGGTGAGCATATCCATGAAAACATCACGATTTCTGAGCAAAAAAGTGTTGTAGCCAGCTTCCTTCATGCTCTTAAAGCGCTCCTCCACCGGCAACAGATTTACTTTCTGCACCATCCTGACTTTGTGCATTTCAAGCGGGACATTTTCTCCTGATAGAAATTTTACATTAGACATCTTCTTTCTTCCTTTCACACGCATGTTGGCTAACTTTATCACAGTTAAGCCTTTTTTTCAACAATAATGTGTTTTTTGCGGTGTTTGCACGGCTTTTTCAGAGGCTTTTTCAGAAAATATTTGTCTTGACAAACCGTAGTATCATGTGCTATCATAGCAAGCAATCGGGTGGCTCCTTTGGTAAGGGTGGGTCGCTCCGAAAAGTTGAATAACTTGGGGAACGCCGCGCCTTTATCCTAGGGTGCGGTTACTTCTTTTTGGTGATATTAACCACCAAACCGATAACCGCGATGATTAGCATTAGAAGTGCTATGACTTCAAGCAGTGTCATGCAGCCACCCCCTTCACAGAGAGAGCAACCCAACCGCCGTTTTGCTTGCTGCGTGAGCATATCACAACCCGCATCAAGATTACAACCACAGTGCAAACACCCCAAAGTTGAAGATTTCACACTTTGGGGCGTTTGCTGTAGAATATTAAAACTTAGAAGCGTGTTTTTTCTACAAAATTTCTACATTTGGGTGCATTTATTAAATTTTTGTGAACACATGCTCTCACAGGACGTCGAGGACTGCGCCCCTATTCCGCGACCGCTTCCCACTCTGCCAGCAACCGCTCCAGCTCGATGCTTAACTCCTGCTCCTTAGATTCGAGTTCCATCAGCTTCTCGTAGTCGCTGGAGTGCTGCTCTTTTTGCAATGCTAAATCGTCTATTTCCGATTCAATCTTTGTTATCTCCCGTTCGAGTCGTCTAAGCTCCTTTTGAGAATCAGACGGCTTTAACTTTTTCTTCGCCGCCTTATCTCCCTTTGAAATCCCACCTCTGCCCTCATCACTTGCCTTTTTCAGCTGTGGAGAGCGCGGCGACTTTTTGTTTTCCATGTACTGTGCATACGTGCCTTTAAAATCGGTAAACTCGCCGTCTGAAAGCTCCCAGATGCGTGTCGCAAACCTATCTATAAAGTATCTGTCGTGCGAAATAAAAATAAGTGTCTCATCATATCCATCAACAACACCCTCTATCCACTCACGTGATGCCAGGTCTAAGTGATTCGTCGGCTCGTCTAAAATAAGCAAATTTATCTCATCATATGTCAGCATACAAAGGCGCAGTCGACTTTTCTCGCCGCCGGACAAATCTCCCACATACTTAAACACATCTTCACCCGAAAACAAAAATGCACCAAGCCTGTTACG
>WQTE01000004.1 GCA_009786445.1 Oscillospiraceae bacterium
GGGTCATATCGTTTTCTTTTATTTGACATCTTGAATATCTCCTTCGTTTTTTTCTTATTTTACTTGATATTCAATCTGTCTGCAAATTCGATTTCGGGTCATACCCCACATTGTTACTAATTGATTTCTCTTAGAATTATTTGGGATAGTTTTTCAAAGTCACTTCTATTATTGATAAAGTCAAATTCTCCAGCATTTACCTCAACTACCTTTACAGAGTTTTCGCATAATATATGTTTATATTTATTTTTATAAAACGAGTTTATTTTATCTAGGTATTCAAATGTTATGCTCGCATCATGTAGCTGGTTTCTCTTTTTAATGCGCTTGTGCAAAAGCCCAGAATCACATTGCAAAAGAATGGTAACATCTGGCTTTGGAAGGTAAGTTTCCAAGTATTCGTATAATTTTAAAAAAATACTCTTGCCCCTTGGTTCGATTAGATTAACCTCACCGAACACCATGTTTGACATAATGGAAAAATCAGAGATAATATTCCCTTCAGCATTAACACTTAATAGCTGTTTGTAATGAATAAGCAAAAAAGCAATTTCTGTAGGGAATAAAGAACTTGGGTCATCAGTATAAAACCCAGACAAAAATGGATTGTTAGAAAAATCTTCAATAAGAGGTGCATACTTTAAAGTTTTGTTAAGTTCATTAACTAGGGATGTTTTACCCGATCCGATACATCCTTCTACAGTAATATACATTGTAATTTATACTCCTAACTTATTTTCTCTTGCATAATAAAAAAGCAAGATTTCTGCGTAGCCTGATAGTTCTCCGAACATTTCTGTTCCAATTTTTGATTGTTTAGCATAATCGCTTGAAGTACACCCGTATAGAGTTCTTAATCCTCTAGATATCCATATGTCGACAGGAAAAACCGCTTTACTTATACCGCTGTGCAGCATAACGCAATCAGCAACTTTGTTCCCAACACCAGGAAACGATAATAATACTTCACGAGTAATGTTGCCTAAACAATAATCGTCATCATAATTATTATATACCTCGTAAAGGTATTTCGCCCTATAACCAAACTTTAGTTTCTCTAATTCACTAACAGATAATTGTCTTAAGACATTTACTTCTGGAAACGTAAAATATTTTACTCCATTATACTCTAGAGGGTTGCCATAGTTCTCACACAACAAATTTATCGTTTTGCTGACACCACTTATTGAGTTCCTACAACTAAGGACAAAGGAAGTTATCATTTCTAGCAGATCCTGTCTCAGTACATGAATCCCATATGAAAAGTCAACAATATCTTTCATTTTATCAAACGTCATTATCTTTTTATATATTGAGCCATAGTCACTATAAAAGTCAAAATAATTGAGCCATATCTGCTGTATATCTTCAACCGTCGAATTATAGAATACTATTGAATCGCCATTTTGTTCCAACTCTATAACCTTATTCATCGCAACAATGATAAATCTGCCATCCCTGCCTTTTGTAGCTCTAAAACATTGCCCGCATTCTAAAGTTTTTTGTAAACTAAAGTCGCTAACGGGTTTTACTGTTATACTGCTTAGATTTTTGATATAGTCAAAATCCATTATTTCGTGCACCCCCTTAAATCAATCACTTCGTCAGTAGATGGTCCTGTTCCTATTAGAGTAACGGGAACACCATATTCCGACTCTATTCGATCTATAAACGTTCTAGATTCAACACTTAAGTTGTCTAGTGTTTTCACACCACAATCGTCAGAATTTATATAATCGACGAATGTTATTGCAAGCTGGTTTGGTCGACATATTTTAATAGCCTTTCCTACTTGTTTAAAATCAAACATCCCGACCCTTCTTACCCTCTTTGTTACAGTAGAAACTTCTTCTACAGTCATATTTCTCATTTTGCTAACATCATTCCAGGATATTTCATTTTGCAAGGGGCCGTTGCACGAACGAATTGGAAATGTTCTTAACACCATGATTGTGTTTCTGCTCGTTTTGGGACTCAGTCCGACTTCTCCAAGCAACGTTCCTGGAGACATATCCCGGCTGGTCACATATGGGTATGATCCGTGTAAAAGACTTAAATCCATGCCTTGCGTACCCTCGACAAGTATTTTGCCATTGTTGTCATAGCTATCATTTAGCAGTTCCCATACATTTGCGCAATACGGAATAAGTTCTGGCACATCCTTAGCAAACTTCAGTCCCTTTTTTCTGATTATGCGTTCGCTACTTGCCATCCCCACTCCACTACCGGTTGACATTTTATCTTCACGCATTTCTTTTTCATAATTTTTGTGCCTATCATCAATAATCGTTGCGTAATAATCAATAAACAATCTTTCTGTATTAATTCCATACTTGGTAATCTCATTCACAAGAACTGAATGGTCTATATAAGTATTTACTCCCAGCATCAACTTGCATGGACTGAATATTCCACATGGTAGCATATGAAAAACATGTCTTTCTCCGTTATGGTAAATCGTATGGCCAGCATTAGCTCCGCCAGATCTAACAATAATATCGTAATCACCAGCTAAATATGATATTACTTTCCCTTTTCCTTCACTCCCTGCCTGTCCACCTACGATAATATCAACACTCATAATTGCTCTCCTATGATTTTTTTGATTTGACTGATTATAGCATACATGCTGTCTTGGTTTGGTAGACCTGATGTATATTTCTGTTTAAGTTCATTATATATATAGTCTTTTGAGATACTTTCTCCATATTGTTTATACCCATCCAGTATGCTTTTTATAACTGGCAAATTGGTTACCTTATACGCAATATTCTCCGATGTCCATAAATCAATATACTGCCTGCTTTTGTGTCTCGAACTAACCGACTTTAGCAGTATGCCTGTATCATCATATATTGAAGCCAACTGGGGTTCCAATTTACTATCATCACATATGCTTACTATTCGCTTTGTTTTTAATGCAATCGTTTTTTTGTTAAATCTGTAGATTTCCCAATCATTGGGATCAAATACAATGGCATTATGTTCATTGGATTTCAACTGTAACATTTCAACCTTTTTTAAATGATACAATTGATGGTTGCGCCAGTCAATTACACAGTCAACACCAATTTCCATATATGTATTCTTTTCAAATTGCGGAACGTCGTAATGTAAAATTGAAGTGTACACATTTTCGATTAAAAAATTGTATTTTGAAATCATGCTTTGCAATACTAGTCTTTCGCCAAAATCGCTTCTTAAAGTACTGTTTGGATATACATAATATAAATTCCCGCCTGCATATAGAGCATGGTTTGATAATTCTATTATCGCTTGATAGTATGATAAATATAGTGGAGGATCATAAATAATTGAAGTAAAACGGCAACCATGAGAAATTGACTTAACATCGCAAGCCTCTACTGATGCATTTTCATTCACATACTCTTTAACAATTTCTACAATGGATGCATTGATATCATAAATGCTAATTTTGATTTCAGGGAAGAGTATATTAAATAGCACGCCTAAGTGAGGACAACATATAAAAGCGATATGGGGGGAGACGCTCCATTCATTATAGCTCAACAATTTTATCAGTTCAACTCTCGTCTTTTTGTTGAAACGCCAATCAGAAAAAAGCATATGCGGCGATGGTAGTTTACTTAAATAGTTAGCAAACTCATTTGGCTCATCAATCGCCCTTATAGCCTTAAAAGGAAGATAGTTTCTACTTAATGCTTCAATATTTCTCACATGTTCCAAGGCATTATTTACAAGTTTTGGATCTGCACCTATTCTGGGCAATTTACTGCCATTTAACACGTAATTATGCAAAATTTTCATCTCAACTTGCGATATTGTTTTTTTCATACACTGTCGAGTAGACAAACTCGACATTCACCTCTCTTTCTTTAAATCTCCCAACCTTAGCAAGGAAACAGTGGTTTGCTCTTTACAAAGTCCATTGTGACCTATATCCGTTCAGAAAGCATATTGTCAGCTAACGTCTGTCTTAATCCGCTATTATACCATCCATCGCGTCAAATTGCGATATAGTAACCTTGTAAACACAGCAGGCATATAGGTCAAATCAGAGTCACGACTTTATCGAACATACAATAATTGAATTTCATGCTGCTTGTTAAATAAATTACACAATTTTTAATATATTTTGTCAGTCTTTAAAATGCAAATTATTAATAAGCACCTTACTATAACCTTATGTCTCTGAAGTTTGACTGCCCTTTTACTGCTTTGATTTAATCTAAAACATCTCCAAAGCAGCATTTCTAGTGGCAACACGCTCTATAATCCTAATTGCCAAGAAAGTAATTAATAAATAGACGAATCCAAGTAAAACTTCTCCCAACAGTAAACTCCAAAACTCAACAGAAAAAGCACCGCCTATACTGAGTCTTGCCGCCGCAATACTGCGGTAAAGAGGAAAAATGTTTGCGATATATGGAAAGAACAACGGAAGTTGACCGACAGGAAAGTTTGCACCGCTGAAAATGATGATTAATAGAGCCAGTGCATTCAGCATCAAAAATATGCTATCTGTAATCAATGCAAACACAGCAAGCAATAACCCTAAGCCAACCGATGCAAAAGTTGCTGCAAAAATAGCTAAGGCAAACATTACAAAATCAAATTCCGAAAACTGCACTCCGAAGAGCAACCCACCAATGAAAAACGAAACAGCAATGGTCAAGAACCCTGTAACAATTGATGAGGCACCGTTATACATGATGACTGTCAGTTTACTTGTTGGTGCTACAATAATTGAGCGCAATCTCCCGTTAAAACGTTCAGAGCTAAAAGTACCACCTATTCCAAAAATACATTCATACACGCATAGCGCAAAGGCATTCCCTACCACCCAAGCCGTCAAATCTACGTAACCTGTTGTGAATCGGGCGATAAGGACATATAAAACCAATGTTAAAATTGACACCCCAACTTTAAATGCCAAAAACTCTGTTAAATTCAGCCCACCTTGATGAACCTTAGCATTTAGCCATGCCTGTGAGAAAAACCTTTGAATCATGCTGTATCTCTCCTACGCCATATCAAGTGTTCCAAGCACTTTTACTTGTTTAAATATTATCCTGTAAAGAAGTGTTGCCAATATTACGAATATAACCGAAGTTATAATGAGCGGTACGAAGTTTTCTAGTAAACCATAGGTTGTTTCAGTTACAGAGAGCCGAATGAGACGAACCGCCCATGTTGGTGGGAAAATCCAAGAAATAAACTGCACCCCTTGAGGTAAATTCTCTATAGGGAACACGAAACCACAAATTAAGGCAACTGGTATCTCCAGGCAATTCATATATATAGCCGTTTTCCGCGATAGAGTCAGCAAGTACGCTATGAAAATACTCATTATTATGAATGCCAGTATTGCCAGTAACAGCGACATTATCAAAAGAGGCCAGTTGGTCACTATGATAGGATGCCGATAAAACACTGTAGCGAAGAATACACTCAAAAAGAAACTACATAGTGCAAGCAATGTATTTCCTAGAATTTTACCTAACAAAATCAATCGAAAATCCGCAGGGGCTGAAAAAATTATAGACAAAGTGTTGTTATAGCGTTCGCGGTTAATATCACCTGCTGAAGAAAATGCAATACAGTTCCATAAGTTCCATAGACCACTGCCAAGCACAACATAAGCGACAAAATTATCCGCAGTAGAATGTTTGAACATCTCGCCTAAAATCACCGTAATTAGAAATGGTCCCACAAACAAGGTAAACTTAAACATATTGCGTGCAAAAGTCTGCTTCATTTGAACAGACATTGATGTCAGAAGTACACTCGTTGAATTCATTTTTCATTACTTCCTTTAACTAATTGCAAATATGCATCTTCTAATGTCATAACGTCTTTTTCAGTAATTGAAACACCAGAGAGTTCTTCCATGCTTTGCATTTTATCTTTAATGTTTGCTGAATTCCCTTCAACTTCTATTGTAAAAGAAGTTTTTTTCGCAAGTTTCTTCTTTATATTAGCCGGAGTATCAAGGGTTATGATTTCCCCCTCTTTTATGATTGCAATTCGGTTGCACAGCTCATCGGCTTCATACATATTATGGGTTGTAAGCAGTACAGTTGTGCCTAACTTGTTCACATCTACTATTGTCTTGCGCAACGTTTCCGCACCGACCGGGTCGAGGCCTATTGTCGGCTCATCCATGAATAAAACTTCCGGGTTATTAATAAGACCTCTTGCTATCTGCACCCGCTGTGTCATACCTTTTGAAAATGTCTCGACACGTGTATCCGCCCTGTCAGTTAAATCAACTAATTTAAGCAATTCATCAATGCGGTTATCCCTGGTTCCCTTCGGGAGCTTATATAAATTTGCAAAATATTTTAGATTATCCCTTGCCGACAGCCTGCGATATAGTCCATATTCACCGCCAAAAACGAAATTGATACGAGTGCGAATCATCCTTTCTTGACCAAAAGTATCATAGCCGAGCACTTTACATGTTCCACTTGTTGGTGCGAGCATGGTTATCAGCATTTTGATAGTTGTTGTTTTTCCTGCACCATTTTGACCCAAAAGGCCAAAAACCTCACCCTTTTCAACGCTAAAACTGATGTTTTTCACAGCATGGATAACTTTCATTTTCTTCTTAAAAACGCCTTCATTTATAACATAATCTCTGGATAAATCTTTTACTTCGATTATAGGCATAGAGTAGTTCCCCATATCTTTAAATTACAAATTCTCCATTTTCCATGATGACAGTTTCACTACCGTCATGTTTCAACCCAGCAACTCGCATATCTGATGTACCAAACATAAAGTCAATGTGAGTAAGGGAATAATTTCCACCTAGTGCTTTTAGTTCTTCGTCATTTAATTTTTCACCGCCGGTAACGCTGAATGGGTATGATTTACCTAACGCCAAATGGCTAGCTGCATTTTCATCAAAAAGAAGGTTGTAAAACATTGTTTTCATCTGTCCTATAGGCGATGAGTTTGGTACAAGTGCAACTTCACCGAGCTGCGACGCACCTTCGTCTATTTCAAGAATCGACGCTAGTGACTCTTTGCCAATCCTTGCATCATATTTCTCCACTGAGCCACTTTTGAACGTAAACTCAAAGTCTTCAATCAAATTTCCGCTATAGAACATTGGCATTGAAGCTACGACACGTCCATCACAGCTATTTCTATCCGGCATTGTGAATATTTCTTCTGTGGGCATGTTTGGAAAGAACGGAGTTCCATGTTTATCTAAAACATTGCCGCCTACCCATATATGGTTTTGGACAAGCCCAACTGTGAAATCCGTGCCAAGCCCTGTTGAAAAGCGTAATTTACTAAAATCTGCGTTATTTAAATACTCAATGCGCTTAGCAAGAATATTTCTATGTTTTATCCAGTCTGCCACAGGGTCATCGCTGTCTGCCCGTGCTGCTTTTATTATAAGATTCCAAAGGTTTTCGACAGCTTCTTCCTCCGCTAAGTGTGGAAATACTTTCTTAGCCCATGATGTGGAAGGAATTGCAATTATAGACCAGCGTTGGGCGTTTGTCATCAAGTTTCGTGAATGCTCTTTTGTTGCCCCTCGCGATGCTTTTCTATATTTCTTGATTCTTTCCAGATTTATATCTTTAAGCAATTCCGGGTCAGATGAGTCTATCTGCAAATAAACTGCATCTTTTTTATCTTGATCCTTAAGTTTATCTACTTTCCACTGCGGATAAGTACTAAACACTGTATCAGATGAACGAAGAAACCATATCCTATATGATAAGTCGTCTACCCAGTCAATTAGAACTTCTGATGCTCCTGCATCATATGCCTCATCTTGCACCATCCTGCCGAAATGTGCGCAAGCTATAGGGCAGGAAATAACAACCGTCTGCCCACGCTGGACATTGCCTCCAACTTGGACGAATAGTTTTGCATAGTTTTTCAATAGTTCATTGTTCATTGAAACAGTACTTCCTCGTCATTTTATGATGATTTTTACGGCTTTACATGGGCTTATGTAGCTCCGCAATATCATTTTCTATTAAGAACTCAATAAACGAATATACATCGCTTTTTATTCCTTCTACATCGTCATATTCATATCTGCTCGACAATTTGCTGCAAACATCATCTATGTGCAAATCCTTTCCAATCGCATTCATAATTGTAGCTCCAATTTCGTTTGCTTCAAAGCAAGAGTTTTTTGCTATTATATAGTATGTTTCGTCGAGCTTACGTAGCTGTGCGTCATTTTTGCGGCTTAGTTGATTCATGTTGTCAATCATAATGCCAGTCCTTTCATCAATACATCTTCCATTGCTTTTTTAACAGTAGCCATGTTGGACTCAACAACAGCGTAGCATTCCTTTTCGCTTTCAGTTCCTAAGCGGAACAACTGCAAATACTCATCCCACAAGTAAGAATACCGGCTTTTTTCGTTACACAGATTTTTGAACTTGAGCGGTATCCACTTTGTTCTATCAACAAAAATATCTTCACTAACCAAAATGAAGTTCATCATTTTAAGGTATGCTTCTCTCATGCAATATAATGCCACATCAATCTGCCCCACCTCCAGATTACCTTTCACATCTGGTATCAAATTTTCAATAGATGCCGTCAGTTCTGCATCTTTTATTTTGAGAAATTTTCTAAAACTCATTCCACTTTTCAAAGACGAGTAGGTCTCATGGTTGTATATACAAATTGAGTAGTATAATCTATTTAGAAAAGTATTGATTAGAAACAGGTCATTCTCCACACCTTTGACATTTTCAAAAACGTTTGCTATCCTCACGTCGGCACTTATCTTATGTCTGTTCAATACGTTTTTTAAACTATATACAAATTCGGAACTATATACTTCAATATCTGCACCATTAAGTAAGCTATCTACAAAGTATGTTTTACGAGTTGCGGAGCTATATACGGCCTCTGTTTTATCAAATTCGCTTTTCTCACGGATAATGAACACATCAATATCAGAATAACAATTGCCCATACCTTCAGAATACACGCTGATAGTACCCTCTATTAGAGAGCCGCCTAAATAAACAATATCATTAGGGAATGGCTTTAACTCATTCAGAATGTCATCAAAGTTAATACTGTACTTATCGCTCATTATTATTTTACTGTTAATATCAACTATCATAATAGAAAGTCCGCTTTCATATTTTTATATTAAATCGCTCAGAAATAACTGAGTTCTGCAATCATAGAGAAAGTTCATCAAATCTGTCTTTTTTAGAAAGGAGTTTGTCATACCAGGCAGTCCGTATATAATGTCGAACATAGACGCGCACCATCCTATCAAGTGTTGGGTAGTTTAGCAGTAAATGCAGAACTATAGACGGAATGATTGAGCCTGACAAAACAAACAACACAGAACTGATTAGCCCAAATATCAATTGATTGACAATGTCGCTTCGCGAAAATCTATCCCCCCAAGGAACAATGTAGTGGCTAAGCATAAAATAAATAGTACTAATTGGAATTGTAATCCACAAAGGGAGAGGGATGGACAGTATAAATGCTCTAAAAAACAACTCTTCGCTGATTGTAGATCCAATTGCATTGTAAATCCTCAATGCAATCACATATCTGCTTTCCTTTTGCGTATTTGCTATGACCGCAGAAGATAGCATAAGCCTAATACTCTTATAGTTTATCAGGAACCATACACAAAACACTACGATTGCGACTGTAGAGAATAGTAATATCGAAACATTTAGTTTTAAGCTAATCTCCCCAAATATAATCGGCAGCAATGCAAAAGGTAAAAAATACAACGTCATACGAACAAAATATGTTAACTTATTGTTGTAAGGTAGGTGACGCACATTCCCTACGATTAAGTTAATACTAATCCACGAGAGTAACAGTAAAAACTGTAATTTTCCAGGGTTTAACAGACCCAATATTGCTAAAAGCAGTATTGATAAGCATCTGACATTCTCGCGGGTTGATAAAGTATTATTCATTACATAGCAGTTTGATGATAACTTTGTAGCCATCTTGTTCAGCTTTCCGTATAGCTTGACGGCGGGTAACGTAAATGCCAACAGTCTTAGTATCTTCATTGTGATTTTCAGGCAATCCCTCATATACATGAAATCTGTGATAGCCGTACTTTGTAGTTTGTCTTCTAACATAGGCGGTCATTTTCCATCACCCCCATTTGCTACGAGTTGCGCTTGCTTGGTTTGTGTTTGTTAGGGTGATTAGTGGTAGGATTATTGCTAAGAAGATTAGCGTTTTTAGTGTTTTTTTCATTTTTCGGGTTCTCCCTTCGTTGTTTTATTGGATTTTATGGGTGGTAAAATGAGACTTTTATGTTTTGGGGATTTCAAGTAGGTTATGGGTGTCAATTGTTTAGAGCTTAGGTGTTTTTTTGTTTTACGTGATTTTTAATCGCAGTGGTAGTAGCTAAGGTTAAGGCAAATTGTGGCGGCGTGGTGGTTGGTTGCCTTGCTTTTGCCTTAACCTGTTTCCATTATACTGAGGTGTGTTGTCAAGGTCGGTAGTATTTTACCTGTTGCTGTGGTGACTGGGAGGTTATGCGTGGCGGGTCGGTAAAATCTCCACACTTCCCTTGACAAGTTTGGTGCGGGGGTGACTTGGTGAGTTTTTGAGCTTTTTTTTTGGGGGGTGTGTTTAGTTTTTTCTCGCTGTGATTTTTGCGTTTTTTAGGAGTTCATCGAATATTTTGTCCATTAGCTCCATTATTTTGCGTATGTGTGCGTAATCGCCATTTTGTTCTGTATTTTGGGGTTCTGCGTAATCTTCTGTTATGTTCCAGCCATCATCATCGGAGTCGTTTTCTTCGTCAGTTTCATAGTCAAAATCTTCATAGTCATCGTTGAATATTGGGCTATTGAACTCAGCGCAGTAATATGGATTATCTTGGGGGCGGTCGTATATTATGAATTCTACTGGTAGGAACTGCCCGTTAATGCCTCTTTTTTGGTGGCGGTTTAGGTAGCCTAGGGATTCGAGTTCGCTTGTTGCGGAGCGTATTGATTGGATTTCGTCTTTTGTTAGGTGCGTTAGGGATTTTAGATTGAAGTCTAGGGTTTCGGGGATTGCTCTTAGTTGGGTTAGTAGTCCTTTTGCTCTGAGTGTTAGTTCGTTGTCTATTAGGTAGTATTTTTCTGCTGTTGGGTGTTCGTTTTTTTCTAGTTTGATTTTTGACATTTTGGTATTCCTTTCGTTTTTGGGCGTGAAAAAAAGCCAGAGGTTTTTTAGACTTCTGGCTTTTTTGGGGGTGATTTTTTTTTTGGTTTTTGAGGGTTAGTTTGGAAAAAACTACCTTCGGGGTGAAAATGCAAATACCGCGCCTTTTGGTGCGGTATCTGATAACTTATGTGAAACACTGGTGTTGCAACCGTTTGTGTTGTTTTTGTGTCATATGACAACCTTGTTGTTTAAAGGTTGTCATATGTTCTCGTCTGGCGGAGACGAAGGGATTTGAACCCTTGCACGCTTTAACACGCCTACTCCCTTAGCAGGGGAGCCCCTTATAGCCACTTGGGTACGTCTCCATAAGCTGTACATCGTTTTGAATTAACCAATGCAATATTAACACTTTCTTTCTTTGCTGTCAACAACTGCTCAAAGCAAAGTTTCATCATACACAGCACGCGAACCGCCAACGAAGGGGGGACGGGTTCGTGCTGCAACCAGCGGGGCTTTACCTATAATTTTTGTGCTTAGCCGAACCGGAACTGCCACTCGCTTTAGGTGCATACCTATTAGCGTGTTGCCGATATCGAGTCCTGCATCGGCATGGAAAGTCTCCAGTGCAACGGGGCGTGACAGACCGCTGAAAGCCGCAGCCGCAAAAGCGCCACCCGCTTCGGGTGTGGGAACGACGTTTACAACTTGAAAACTTGCTGCAACTTCATGCGAAACAATCACTGCTCTATTGAGGTGCTCACAACACCCTACAGCTAAAAATACGCCATGCGCAGAAAAAACGCTGTGTAGCGCATCAAACACAACCGCACCAACTTCTATGCTTGAGTGGGTGCCTATGTTTTCGCCCAGAATTTCACTCGTCGAACAACCGACAACAACAGCTTGTCCCGATTTCAGCTTAGCGGTATGGATAAGCTCTGCCGCGGCATCCTTTGCTGAATTTATTATGTCATTCAAATCACTCATATTCGTATCGGTCACCCCCGAAACTATCGGTCAAGGGAGATGTTGTCTATCCCGTTTTGTTCAAATTCTGCGATGTATTCGTCAATGCGATTTGTAAGTTCACTGAAATTCTCAGGACTTATCGGCTCAAAATCCATGTCACGGCGAGCCAGTTCTTCAGCTAAAATCTCAAAGAACATTGAGTCTTCATAATCAGCAATAGCCTCATGTATACCACCGTGTTCAAAAGCAGAAGACGGGCGCGCCACACCCTCCGGATATTGAACCAGAGAATGCATATCATGTGAAGAGCAATATGAAAACAGGCGGCTCTCTACATTGTCGTAGTCGGCAAAACGATCTAAGCCTCGCATTGAATTAAGTACCCAGTTTCCAACATATACCATGTCCAGAAGTCGCCGAAATTCGAGCTCAGACAATTCAATTTTCATGTAATACACACATCCTCTCGTAAGGATTTGGAGTAAAAGTTTAGGTTAGTGTTAAATTGCAAAAGTCGCTGTGAATAGATTGTGGTATATTTTTGCGGCTGACTAGGAGAAAAATCGCAGGAATGCACTCGCCTTTCAAGGTTTTTCGACAACGGCAGACGTAAAAAGATGCCGCAAGATAATCGCAGAGATTTTTGCAATTTGACACTAGTATAACATGAAAATATTAAAAATTCCAGTGAAAAATTATTCGCTAATTAAAATAATAACATTCTATTGACAGCTTTGTTATACTATAATAAAATCACAATAGATTTAAGTTCGCAGATTTTCAGATTAAATGGGACTTGGGTGTTAGTTTTGCAAAAAATGAGTAAATGCATAAACAAAATATTATCACACCTGTCAGCGACCTTAGCAGTATTGTTGCTACTGTCGATTCTGCTTTCATTTCTCACTCCGCACGCAGTTGCCGAAGACGTCTCGCCGACTACTGCACCTATCGCCATACTTATGTGCTATGATTCGGGAGAGATATTGTATGAGAGGAACATGGAGCAACGATGGATACCGGCAAGCATGACAAAAATCATGACAGCTTTTATTGTCTATCAGGAGATAGAAGCAGGTAATTTAACTTTGGACACCGAAATAATTGTAGGCGAAGAGGCCGCAAGATTCTCAGCCGCCGGGCGGGCTCACGGAGTAAATATTCGGATGCGTGAGGGTCAAGCTATAACAGTTGAAACACTGCTCGCTCTCGCACTGATTCCGTCTGACAATACATCGTGTGTTGTATTTGCCGAGCACATATCGGGAAGTGAGGAAGCCTTTATAGAGCGTATGAATGAAACTGCCGCACGGCTCGGTATGTATGGATATTTTGCCAGTTCACATGGTGCGAGTATTCACCATACAAATGCATATTCAATAGCAATTCTCATACGCGAGTTTATTTCCCGGTTTCCTGACGTGCTCCGTATTACTGCCATGCAGACAGTGAGTTATGGCGGCAGGACATACAACAATACAAATCATCTTCTCAGAGGAACTGTATTTGAAGGCGCAGACGGTTTTAAAACCGGGTCGCTTCGCCAAGCGCGATGGAATCATTCAACCACTGCCGAGCGCGATGGAAAACGACTGATTGCAGTTGTTATGAATACTCCAAGCAATTCAGCACGCCAGCAGCAGAGCAGATTGCTCTTAAATTATGGGTTTGAGGTACTGGAGCAGAGAGAAGCCATACGTAATACGATGAACGTACTCATACACAGCCGCCGTGTGCAGGTGGACACCAGACCTGCAATTTTGCATGGGAGAGCCATGTTGCCGCTTAATTCCATTGCTGCGCATATTGGTTATTCGACAGAGTGGCATAAGGAACATGGTGTAATAATTATGAAAACGGACAGCAGCGAAGTAACACTGTTTGCCGACAGGGATATTGCCATCGTTCACGGTACGGCTCTCGAAATGGATGCACCTGCGCAAGTATTCAGAGGCGAAGTCTTTATCTCCTTGGAACTTGTCGAAATTCTAACAAACACAACCGCTGTCTGGAATGTAGAATCCGGAATGATTCATTTTAGGCGACGGTAGGAGGAAGCATGGTTTTTTCTAGTTTAACATTTCTTGTGTTCTTTCTCCCGATTTTTTTGTTTGTCTATTTTGCCGTACCCGAAACAAACATAAGAATACGAAACCTTGTACTGCTGATTTTCTCATTGTTTTTCTATTCGGCAGGTGAGCCAATCTGGTTTGTGCTTATATTATTTTCCGCATCCATGGACTGTATCATAGGGCTGTTCATGGAGAGATGTCGCGGAACGCCTCTTGCCAAGGTTTTGCTCGTGATATCGCTTTGCAGCAGCCTGGGACTTTTGGTTCTTTTCAAGTATACTGAATTTTTATTGGGGCTTGTGGGGATTTCTGTCGCATTTGCGCCGGTGTTACCAATCGGAATTTCGTTTTACACCTTTCAAACAATGTCCTACTCCATTGATTTATACAGAGGTAAAATAAAAGCGCAGCGAAATCCGGTTGCCTTTCTCACTTTTGTCGCAATGTTCCCTCAACTTGTGGCAGGTCCCATTATCATATACTCGGATATTGAAGACAGGCTCACAAACAGAAAAACCACGCGAAAAATGATAAGTGACGGCATTACACGCTTTGCAATGGGTCTTGGGAAAAAGGTTATATTTGCCAATCATGCGGGAGCGGTAGCTTATGAGCTTCTCGGTGCTCCGTATCTATCTACATTGGGCGTTTGGTTAGGTGCCCTGATGTTTGGGTTTCAGATATATTTTGACTTCTCAGGTTATTCCGATATGGCTATAGGGCTTGCAAAAGTCTTGGGATTTGAGTTTAAAGAAAACTTCAATTATCCGTACATAGCAAAATCAGTCACTGATTTTTGGCGCAGGTGGCATATTTCGCTGGGAAGATTTTTTCGGGATTATCTGTACATCCCGCTCGGCGGCAATAGAAAACGTGCTGTTTTCAACATAATGTTAGTCTGGATGGCAACAGGATTTTGGCATGGTGCTTCGCTTAATTTCATCATATGGGGGCTATATTTCGGCGTTGCCCTGCTGATAGAGAAGTACCTGCTGCGTAATATCATGGAGAAATGGCCTGCCTTTATCCGCCATGCTTATTTACTCCTCATAGTCTTATTTGGGTGGCTGGTGTTTTATTTTGTAGACCTGTCGCAGCTCACCGTGGCATCGGAAAGATTCTTCGGTTTAGGCGGAAATCTTTGGGACTATCGCGCGGTTGACTTATTGCTTGGCAATATTTGGATATTACCTATACTCGCTATATTTTCAACGGAAAAACCTATACAAATATGGCAGCAGCTCAGGATTCGTTTTCCGGCTTCGGAAGCGGCTCTCAATATGACAATATTGGGCGCAAGCTTCATAATGCTGATAGGACAGACATTTACACCATTTATTTACTTTAGATTTTAGAAAGGCACAAGGATACGTGTTATGGGTGATAATATAAGGCTCAATATAGTTTTATCGTCAGCGGCTCTTATTATATTGTTCTTTTTTGTTTTTATCTTGCCTTCGGATGAAAATGCTTCCGAGTTTGAAAACAGAAATATGGAGCAATTTCCCGTCCTCACCTTTGAAAGCTATCTGAGCGGTGAATTTTTCAAACGCTTTGAGTCTTATCTTTTGGATAACACAGCCATGCGCACATCATGGTTGACACTCGGCCATATAGCAGAAATGTCATATGGGCTACGACTCCCGGGAGGCGGCGCAATGGTTGATTTCGGTGGTGCAGACTTGGGTATAGGGCTTGTTCCCGATGAGCCGGATGATGTTATTCCTTTTTCGGCTTTTTCGCCCGGACTTTCGGAGGTGCAAGTTATTACAACAGGGGCAGTTTCCGAGCCTTTCAGTGTCGATGTAAATTTTCATGAGGATGCGGTATTCTATCTGCGATACACCGAAAATCGTGAACTTGCGGCACGCTATGCTGAAGTGTTAAACTCATACAGAGCGGCAGTTGCTGATGATGTGCGGATGTTCTCCCTTATATCTCCTGTCAAGGTGGAGTTTATGGGCGAGAGATACAGAGCAGTAAATTCCTCGCAGCTTGGCACAATCAACTTTATAGGTGAGCTGCTTGATGAGAGCATAGTACAAGTTGATGCACATGGTTTTTTGGAGGCACATTTCGAGGAATATATCTTCTTTCGCCTTGACCATCACTGGACGGCACTTGGAGCATACTACGCATATTTAGCATTTGCAGAGGCAGCGGGGATTGACCCAATCACCATCGAAAACTATACAGAACACGCCATCGAAGGTTTTATCGGCTCGCTTGCTGTGGGGACACGCAACCGCACCGTTCTCGAAAATCCCGACACAATATATTTTTATACACTTGATGACGGAACCGAGTTTTCGATAGATATGTTTGTTATACCTACAGAGTTTTCTGCACTGAGCTATAGAGTCTTTTTAGGCGGCGACAGAGCCATTTATTCGTTCACGACATCGAACTTAAACGGGCGTACACTTGTGGTCGTAAAAGATTCTTTTGCAAATGCACTAATTCCCTGGATTGCGCCTCATTATGAAATGATTGTTGTCATTGACCCGCGACAATTTTTCGGAAGTGTCACACAAATCTTGGAATATTTAGAAAATGTTGACCTTTTATTTGTAAATTATATTCCTGCAACTACGATGCCTGACTTGATTGAGCAACTATATAATGCAAGATAGTAAATATTTAATTCGCTTCGAGGTGATTTTACATGAATAATAAACGACAAAGAGCGGGTGTGCGAAAAAAAGCAGAAAAGGCGATTAGAGCACAGCAAATTGAAAAATCGCAGCAAACTGAGCAATCAGCGCAGGTTGAGGAATCGTTGCAAGCTGTAGAGCATTTGCATGACGAAGATTTGCCGCAAGCTGAGGAATCTCAGTTGATTTATGAGTATCAGATAGCTGTAGAGGGTTGGCAGCTTGATGAGCTTGCGCAGGATGAGGAGTCACAAGACGAGGAATCTCCGCAGGACGAGGACTCGCAGGACAAGGGGGCTCCGCAGGAAGAGATGCCGCCGGAGACTGATGAAACGTTGCAAACTGAAAAATCGCCGGAGACAGAGCAGTCGCCATCGGTTGATGAGCCGAAGATGGAAGGATTTGAAAAAATGCCGTGGGGTAGTGTTGCCGCACTTGCTGTTTTGTGCGTAGCATCTTTAGTCACAGGGATAGTTTATTGGTACAACAACTACTATAGACCATCAGACTATGAAGAAGGTGGCTCAACCGCCGAAACCGGCACAATTTTGCCATCCGGAAATATTTTTGGTTTTCATGATGTCGCAGATAGCAGATTTTTCCATGAAACAGATGCTCCCTCCATACAAAATAGTGAATCTAGTACGCCTGAACTTCGCGGCGTAATTGACCCGTTCCCTGAGTTTGTCGAATTATGGGAGATATATGGCAATGACGACATCGTAGGCATTCTGCACCTTGCAGGTCATGAAGAGATGATATTGCAGGCTGACAGCAACTCATTTTATTTAACCCACGATATAAACCGCGAACACTCGGCTACAGGGCAGGCGTTTCTCGACTATAGTGTGGACTTAATAATGGGACTGGAGCACAACATGGTTGTGTACATCCCATATGGCGTTTCTATTCGTGAAGCTTTGAGGGAGTATAGTAGTTACGACTTTTTTCTCAGGCATCCGCACTTATCTTTCTCAACCCTATTCGGCGATTTTGAGTGGGAGATCTTTTCGTTTTATGTCTCCCCACCGACATTACCGTTTCTGACGGTAAATCATCCGGACAACTATACCTGGGGCGAAGCTGTTATGCATTTTACGCTTGCATCAATGTATAACACGCGACTTGATGTTACCGAGTACGACCAAATCATTACTATAGTTTCACCCACTGATATTGACTCTGAAATGTATTATGTTTTACAAGCAAGGATGTTACGTCAAATCACATCTTAGCTGTGATTTTGCAGATGATACTATACAAAGTCTTAAATTTATCATCATGTCCGCATCAAGATTCTTCGCTGCACTCAGGGCGGCATGATTTCAGGAAAGGAGGTTGCATATTCCATGAATGGTTTTTTGAAAGCAGCAATAAAAGTACTGCTGGTAGTGGCTCTTATATTGGCAGGTGCATACGTTTATTTCAGATTTTATGCAACTCCTGAAGCTCCTGAAGCACCAATAATAGCCGAGCGCACACCGCCACCTGCTGCGCCGCCGGAGGAAACCCATGGGCCTGAAATTGAGCTCATTTGGTACGGCGGCATATTTGAACTTCCGATAAACGGAGCAACCGGCTTTGCATCTCGTGACACAAGAGTATATCTTGCCCCCGATGCGAGTTCAGAAGTTATATATAACTTAGCTGCCGGACAAGGATTTACAATCCTGGACGAAGATGGGGATTGGTGGAAAATACAAATAGGCAATGAAGAGGGGTTTGTGTTACACTCCTCAGCTTTCATAAATCTTCCTGATGTCTTGCCGTCGATCCGATATGATATAACTAATGCATATTCCTCCTTAAAACGCTCGAGTTTGATAGACATCCCCAATGTATCGGGATATGCACTCTATGAAGCATGGGCTTTTAATCCGCGTTTGGATAGATATGAGTTCATAGTACCTGCACTTTATTCCACGGCTAAGCTGCTTGCCGTAGTGCAGCGTTCAGCCCTACTGAGCAATAACACTGTGATTTTGTTTGAGGCTTTTCGGCCACACGCAACACAACGCCTTGTAGTGGAAAACTTGAGCGCATTAATGGCTGAAAACCCCGCTGTAGATCGGGGCATTAACACTCCGCCGTGGAGTATCAGTTGGTTTATATCAACCGGAATCTCAAATCATCAAAGGGGTGCTGCCGTTGACGTGAGTTTTGCTTTTGTGCTGGAACGTGAGACGAGAGTGGCAGGTAGATTTGCATACATTTATATTACTAACTATGAGCAGCGGATAATGCCGACTGAGATGCACGAACTCAGTGCACTCGCAGCATCGCTCGAAGAGCCGGTAGCGGGACATGCGTGGCGAGATGTTTTTACGGCACGCTCAATGACCCAAGGTTCTCGTCTTTTACGTACTTATTTTACTGAAGCGGGCTTTACTCCTGTGGCATCCGAATGGTGGCATTTTGACGATAGGGAAGGTTCTGCAATTGCTCGGAGTTACGGTTTGCAAGGCGATTTTTTCATAGATTCGATTTATAGTTTTGAGCCGTGGTTGAATCAGATTGAATATTGACATATAGGATGTTCGTTTGAATGAAAGTGCTTTTTATTTTTACTATGATAATGTTTACCGTTGTTTTGCTTGGTATGACTGCGGCTTTTATTTATTGGTGGGGAGGTCAAGAAAGGGTCAACGTTGACAGGGACGAGCCGCACTCTGATTCTGATATGCAGTTTGCGCCGCCCGATTTTGTAATTGTAGGAGATGAAGAGCTCGGCGCGGACGATCAGCAAGGTTATGAACCTACAGAGCCTGAGCCTACACCTGAGCCGGAACCGGAACATACACCTCCGCCGGCTTACGTTATTGATTATTTTGCGACAGGCGGTTTGTTAGAACTACCTGTGATAGGTGCGAGCGGATATGCGGCTGTTTCCGTTGTAATTAGGGCGAATCCTCAAGCAAATGCCGAGAACCTTCTCACGCTGAGTCCGGGAGAAGGCTTTACCATTTTGGGTGAGGATGGAGCGTGGTGGCATATTGAGGCCGGTGATGTCAGAGGATGGGTGCCTCACCGATACTGCTTAATAAATCTGCCTGATGTTATTCCATCTATTGTTTATGATATAACTAATGCCTACGCTTCGCTCAAGCGTTCAAGCGGCTATGATATTCCCAATATTTCAGGGCAAATCCTTTACGAGGCTTATGGCTTTAACCCCCGTTTCGGCAGATATGAATTTATTGTTCCGGTCATGTATTCCACAGCTATCAAGCTGGCGGCTGCACAGCGGGCTGCGCTCGAAGACGGGCGCACCATAATCGTTTATGAGGCTTTTCGCCCCCGCATGACTCAGATAAGTGCTGCAACCGGTATGCAGACTTTGATGAACGAAAATGCGGCAGTTGCAGCGCATGTTAACACTCCGCCATGGAGTCTGGGGTGGTTCATTGCCACATCTTTGTCAAACCATCAGAGGGGTGCTGCTGTGGATGTCAGTCTGAGTCGTGTCGTTTCTTATCAGCGTAGGAGTACCGGTGATTTTTCATACTTACTCATAACGGAGCACGAACGATATGAAATGCCTACGGCTATGCACGAGCTCAGCCCTGATGCTGCCATTTTTAGAAATCCTGTTTCCACAACGTCGCCTACTGCATGGATTGGAGTGCCACTGTTACCATCCGTAACAGAGGGAGTAGTGCTAATGCAGGGGTACCTTTCCGATGCCGGATTTACGCCGATATCCTCCGAGTGGTGGCATTTCAATGATTTGGAGGGTATTGCTGTTGCTCGCAGCATAGGGAGCCGCGGGGAGTTTTATGTTTCTACGGTTTTCAGTGTTGCTCCGACTTTGCAATAAGAAGCCCACAGAGGAAGGCTGTGCAGAGGAAGGGTGTTAAAAATCTAAAAATTCGTGCGGGTAGAGACTACTGAAACTGCATCAGAAAAAAACTATCTGGTGGCATTATCTGAGCTACACCGCAAAGAGTCGCTTACGAATTTCTTAGATTTTTAACGCCCTTCCTCTGCTTATGGCTGGCAGCGGGGGAAGGTTTCGAACCCTCTCAGATGGAGTCAGAGTCCATAGTGCTACCGTTACACCACCCCGCTGTATGAGAAGTTTTGTATCCATAAAAAATTGATATTCACCGCATATGTACCCCATTATATCACCCGATGGGCAATCAATCAAGATTTTAGAAAAAAGATATTGCTGAGTGACTGTTTATGATGTATACTCTCCTTGTGATGATGATAGTATCATCACAGAATATAATTTGAGGGGAGATTTAAAAATGGAAAAGGGCAGCACGTTATTGAAAGTGGTAAGTATACTCATGATTATTTTCGGAGGTCTTGGATTACTTCTCAGCTTACTGGGCTTATTGGGGGCGGGGTTTCTTGCCGCTATGCCGGATGAGATTGCAGGAGTAGGTGTTGGTGAAGAACTTGCTCAACTTGCGGTGGTTTCATCTGTTATCATTTTCATAGGTTCAGCAGTCCAATTGGTAGCAGGCATAGTTGGTGTTAAAAATCATAACAAATCTGAAAATGCCAAGGTTTGCATGATAATTGCGTGTGTGGTAATTGCTGTTCAGCTTCTTGGAAATATTTTTGATATTTCGACAAGCGGTTTCACAGGCGCAACAGGGCTTAATGTTGTGATTGGTCTTGTTATACCGGTGCTTTACCTAATAGGCGCACTTCAACTTAAAAAACTGGGTGAACAAAGCCAATATCCTATGCAGTAAATCAAAAAAAAGCAAAACAGGCAGCCTGAGAAAAGTTACCGGCACATTTGATTTTTGTTAGAAAAGTTGGGACAGCATATGGCAGAAACACGCAACAAACCGGAGAACCGGCGGGAGGAAAACGGTGTTGTTTATTACCAGCGTTCGTCCATCACGCACGAGGGTCTAACCTATCAGCGTCTCGCGGTGCAGACACATTTTGTTGAGCGTGGCGAATCGTATGTTAAGCTCGTAGAGCGTTACATCGCACCGATTAAACGCAGCGGCGATATGCTGTCGCTTTCTGAGAAGGTTATCTCCATGTGCCAAAACAACGTCGTAGAGCGCAAAGATTTAACACCGGGCTTTTGGGCGAAAATCCTTTGCAGAGCAGCATCAAGCAGCCAACACGGGCAAGGTGTCAATGAAGCGCATACGATGCAACTTGCCATCAATTTGGCAGGTTTACCGCGCATTTTGTTAGCGGCGTTTTGCTCTGCGGTAGGTAAACTGTTCGGCAAACGCGGTATTTTCTATAAAATCGCAGGGCACGGCATTGATGGTATTGACGGGCTTTACAAGGATTCTGTCTTTGAAGTATATCACGACATGGCGCTGCTCAACCCACGCGAACCAAACAAGGTATGCGCCGAGGTTGAGCAAGCGCTTAACATTCCTGTAATGTTGGTTGATGCCAACGATTTTTCAGTCACGATATTTGGCAAATCTCCATCAATGGTACTGCTGGATACTGACTTGCAAGCAATAATAAAGGATAATCCCGCAGGTCAGAGCGGCGAGCTTACGCCATTCATTCTCATCCGACCCGCCGAGAGGCTGTGATACAGCTCCTCATAAAATCAATGGTTCTTTTACGTACATTTCGTTAGTGCCAAGCCCGGTTTTAAAGACATCTACCAGTGAGAGCACAAGCTCATATTCCGCCCATAAATCGTCATATGTCGCAACCAGTGCTGAGGTCACTTCATCAATTCCCGCTACCAATTCTTCATAACACTGTGCCGATAGGTCGGTCAAAGTCGGGTCTATATATCCGCCGGACTTCATGTCAGCCATTATTGAAATGACCTTCTCCTTTGGCAATTGCTCCTTGTATGACCTTTTGCTGCACAAGGCGCAAAATATGTCTGCAACTGCTAAAAGCCTGTCGGAGACGGTTAGTTCATCGCCCCTAAGACCGGAACCATACCCGCTCCCATCCAGTTTTTCGTGGTGATTTGTCGCAATACGGAGCACAGACTTGCTCACATTTTGGTCTAATATTTTCCGTGTGATGTCAATATGCAACTTCATTACTTCAAATTCTTCGGGAGACAGTCGCTCTTTGCTCTCCAGAATCTTTAAGGGAATTCCCACCTTCCCCAAGTCGTGCATGAGTGCGCCGCTCTGCAAATCTTCGATTTCTTCATCGGTTAACCCTGCTTTTCTTCCAAGTACTTCACAGACCTTAATCAGTATAAAAGTGTGGTTCATCGTCTGAGGGCTTCTAAATTCGATGGATAATATCACCATGTTCATAAAAGCGTTCACTTCATCGTCTGAAAATTCACTGCCATATAATATGTCAGTGAACTCCGAGGGATAATCAAACTTCAAGTCATCAAGCACTACGCAACCATCACCTTTGAAAAATAGGTCTATTACATCTGAGTCAAACAAAATATCACGAAATTCATCAAAGTATCCGATAAATTCGTCCCACTCTTCAATTTTAGACAGAGCCAGTACATCAATCCTGTCTGCAACAAAAATTATCTGAGCCAATTCACGATAATCGGGATGGAGATACTCAAGTTCTTTCGGAGAAGCATGATGGAACAGCAGAATCGGAGCTAGGTGCGTGAGCGGTGAGAAGTGCTTTACAAACAGGTATCCATAGGTTGAATGTTCCCACACCGCTCCTGTCTCAAAAGCAACCATGTTATGAACTTCCTCTGTTTTGTAAGCTCCAATGTCGTGGATTAGGGATAGCAGACAAATGTCTCTTATCTGCTTTTTTGTGTATTTGTTCTGTTTTTTTAACATCTTGTAGACAAAATAAGAAACCCGTTTACCGTGATCTATAAGCCTCCCGTCCATGTGATTTAGCGTGTTTTCGATAATGTTTACGATGTACGACGAATTTAGTAATTTCATCCGACTATGTTCCCTTCTTTGATTGACGTCTTCCATATACCTTTGCTGCGATAAATAGAAACAGTCCCAGCAAAATTAAACCTATCGGCACAAGTACATTGCGCGGTAGCCCTGTTTGCGGCGACTCAATTCTTTGTTCAAACATCCATCCAAAATCCGGACCTTCAGGAAGGTCGGGGCGGGCGGGTGGCGGTACGTAAGGGCCGTAGACCGGACCGTCGGGACCTATCATAGGCTCATCCGGCGGGCATGGGTTGTCGGGGTTTGTCACGATGGAAAATCGAGCTTCGGGATTAAACTGCACCGCAAGAGCTCCCGTATCACCGGAGAGTATGTTTGAGGGTATGATGATATCGAAAGGACCCTCAAACCACCTAAACGCTGTGCCTCTGAATGTGAGAGTAATCGTATTTGAGCCGGCTGTTGCGTTTGCCATGACGATAATTCCGTTTGGTAAATTTACAAACCACTGCGAGGCAAACTCATTCACAAGATTATGGTCAACAGTAATCCCAAAGAGCGTTATGTCTACAGAAAAAGTATCACCAAGCGGTACCCACGCCATTCCGCTCACGACCCTGTTGCCGATAGTGGCAGCAGGTCGGGTACTTATTCTTACGAGCCTATCTAAAAGGGCATTAGTGTACTCTATACCATCATAAGGCCACCAGCTACCCCTATCAAAATCTCGCGGAAATGCAATATTCGATGATGTCCAGTAAGCATATGTGCCGGGAATAATGTCAAAACCAAGGCCCACTCTGAATGCGTTGTTGTGCCCTATAGCAGTAACAGTGCTTCCGCGAATATTGATTTCATTTGATTTCATAATACCATAACTATTACCGCCAATAATTGCTGCGCTGCCAATCGATATGAGTTCACCTCCATAAATAGTCACGTTTCCACGCAAGTCTGTAAAGGGAGGAGGAAGAAAGGAAACGCACATTATGCCCGCACTGATGTTGTCTGCCTCTCCGCCGAGAGCTCTGAGGGTACCGCTTCTGAGAATTAATTCCGTCCCGTAAAGCATAACTCCACCGCTTATGCCTCCATTTATGTTCATAGAGCCGCCCTCTGCTATAAGTTCACCGCTACCTTCAATGGTGACACTTGTCACTGTTGGTTCTACAAAAATTCCGGCAATTTGCGCCACGTCTCCCGCACCGATGACGAATGCAGACCTAAAGGTGTTTGTGCTCCCCTCCGCAAGATATATGGTCAAATGGTGACCTAATGCAAGACCGCTTCCATCCAAAATATAAAGCGCAACTTGCATTCCACGAAGAAGATTTTGTTCGGCTGTATCAGCCATCTCCGAATACCAGTTGAATCCATCCAGAGTGAGTGTGCGCGTTACCGGATCCCATTCATAATTATCCCTTTGAAACAGGTATGGATGTGCTCTATTAGTAGCATTCAAGGTAAAGCTTCCATCCCAGTTTATGAAGAATTCTCCTGTAGAAACATCAAAAATCAAGCCATTATTTGAATAGACGGTTACATCTGGAATGTTTAGATGACCGCTATTGTTACTGCGATAGTAGTCTATGCCGCCACCCGTCCAGCGCACCTCGCCACCTCTGGCATCTGCCGGCAAAATGAAAAGTCCGTCATTGGTAGCCTCTACATAACGAAGCCTGCTAGGTGTCTCCCACCCAACTAAGATTCCGTTACCGGTTGGACCCGCAAACGCAGCATTTCTCACAACATCACCAACCGCCGAGCCATAGGCGAATACAAAACCGCCGTTCATGGCAAATGTTCCGTTCACTGCATAAACAGCGAAACGGCTCATGGCATAGACCTGGCCGCCTGTTACATTCACTGCGCCTGTTCCTGCTAAGTTTATTGCATAGCCGCGTGCTGCCGCCACTTGTCCGCCGCTGATATTGATTGTGATTGTACCCACAGAACCCATCGTGTGTATAGTGTTTCCGTCCCCGCGAGAACCGACAATCCCACCGCTCACATTGACACTGGTGTTGCTTGCCGATGTTGTCATATTAATTGCCCTGCCGTTTTCCGACCATACCTCACCACCGCTTATGTTGATTACTGTATTTTCGCCTGTGACATGTATAGCTGCATTTCCGGCAGCACCCGATGACGTGTTTGACACCGTGCCTCCGTTAATTGTAACTGTGCTGTTAAGTCCGGTAGTCTGTATGGCGACACTGCCCACAGCCCGAACTATACCTCCGTTTACAATGACCCCTGCATTTGCAACTTGTGCAATAAGACCCGCAGTCGTTGCCGTTGAGATTGCCACACCGTTGCCGATAGCTTCCACAGTGCCGCCGTTGACAGTGGCTGTGGAGTTCAGCCCTACGAGATTTATTGCGCGGCCGTTTGTGACAAAAACCTGTGCCGGATATTCGACCCTCACGTTGCCGTATGTCTGAATAGCATATCCGCTGCCATCGAGTGATATTGAGGCTACACTGCCTCCCAGAATGCGTATGTTCTCAAGTGGGTTCATCGGGTTTGCGGGAGGACCTGTGCTTCCGGTCATGTTTATAGCCGGACGAAGGTTATTTGCTGCGTTGTTGAAAACTGACCCTATATCGCTGACGGTGACAATGGCACTCGGGCCTTCCGCTAAAATCGCATTACCTGTGTTTGCAGCTACGACACCGCCTGTAACGGTGATTTGCGCATTGCCTGTCGAGCCTGCTGCCATGGGTGCAAAAATCGCATTTCCGCTGCCTGTGTTTTCAATCCATGCTTGCCCTGAAACTAAAAAGGTGCCGTTACCCGTTAAACGAATCAATGTCTCTCCCGGTGCTCCAACATAAAAGGCCCGCCACTCAACCGTAACATTGCTCGGTATATTGAGTGTCAAGCCCGCAAATATATTGCTCTGTGTGCCTGTTACTATTACCCTGCCGTCTGCCGGAGCAGCGTTTATCGCATTTTGTATATTGGCTTGATTTTCAGTGACACTTCCCGTAAGAGCAACCGTGAAATTCGCAGACACCTGAAGGGGAGCTGCCCATGACAAAATGGCCACTATCAAAGTGACAGCCAGCACCTTTTTTAAGTTTTTCATATAACACATCCAATCGTTAACTGTTATTTATCAAATAAAATTACTTCCATGCTTCCCAGCTTTGTGTGCGTCAAAAATCTATGATTTGTAAAAGGAATCTCTTCCACTGTCACGCGCCGCGGCGTATCAATATCGCACTCTATTCCGCTTGCTGTTATAATTCCTGAAAATCTGCTGCTGATAATATTTGAAATTTCTTGCAACGATGAGTATATGAGTTCGTTGAGCTCGTCAACTTCCATAGACGTCATAACCTTAAAAGCACCAAGAGCGATTTCCTTAGAATAAATATAACCTATCACCTTCTCAACCTTACCTATTATAGCTACCTCGTAGCAAACATCCGGTGTTATGCGCGTGTTATGCTTCATCTGCCGGGTTATATCTTTTTCGGAAAGACCTGTAACGGTTTTAAAAACATCACATGTTCTGTCTGCAAATTTCTCGATTACTTCATCCCACCGGATTGTATCACTCACAGGTGAAGTGATGCCTGCTGCTATGTTACCTTTGCTGAGTATCTGATCTTCTTCCGCTATATGGTAGATGAGCCACGTTATGAAAAAACCTAAAAATTCCTTAACATCAGAATTGGCAAAATTGGACCCCATCAGCTTTTTTTCGTGGTGAAAAACATTTCCTAGCAACTTTCCATGTAGCTTCATGTGTGCATCGTAGTTAATCCCCATCGAAAACGCATACGCTTCTTCATACCTGAAATGATTCAAGGCATACTCTTTCAGAAATGCTAAAGATTCACGAATATGGTACGTATAGTCCTCCCGGGTGTCAACTTGTTTGAGGGCTTCCATGAGTGTATCTGCGGCTTTAAAAAGTCCTTTATGCTGCTCGTCAATCAGCGCATGCCCAAGTAAGTAACTATCTTTCCATAACATCTCTTCAGTGACCATGCCTTTCCACTAAGCAATAACCCACTCATATAGTGGCTACGTACTAGCCATTATACCACAACTTGTTTATGTTTTCAACCTCCCAATTGCTGACTTTTTGTCTCGCAAACGGCGTAAGGCTTTATAAACCCCCGGAAGAGTGCGTGAAACGGTACGTTTTATGAACACATTAAGCCAATATTTCTTTTGTCTGATAACGCCAATCAGCCCCCGCGGGTGGTTTTTGCCGAGGATTTTTGAGTCAAGCCGAGCAATCTCACGCTCAAGCCGCTCACCGCTATAGCTTTGGTAGAGCTTCCGGTATTTCCTTATGAACATAAGGAAACTGTAGCGGAAATAAATGATATCACTGCGCTTATACCCGGGCATACGAAGCTGAACAAGATCATTTGGGCGAACGCTCGGATCAATGAAACCCGCCTGCTCCGCAATCGCACGAAGCCTGGTGTTTGGGAACGGTTGAAAATAGCTGATTACTATATTGTCCGTGTGCATTTGGGCATTGAGCTTTATCGTTTCAAGCGTGAGCTCGGGTGTCTCATAAGGCAGACCGATTATGTTGTAAGTGTTCACGATAATACCTGCATTTTTGAGCAGATGAGAGACCTTGATTATGTGGTCATTTTTCATAGTGCGCATGAGATACTTTGTCCTGAGCTCTTCATTGCCGCTTTCAATCCCGATGGTCACAAGATAACAGCCTGTCTTGGCAAGTTCCTCCACCATCTCTTCGGTAATAAGCTCAACACGCAAATTGCAGACAAACCTCTTCCCTATCCGCTCTCTGTACAAAGCGGCAAACTCGTAAAACCAATCAGCGTTTGCATTTAAAATGGCATCATTAAAGCTGAAACATTCTATTTTCGGGTCTTTTTCAAGTACACGCTCAAGCAGTTTTATAGAGTTTTCAGGTGAGCGAAACCTTGCATAACCCGACTTGTTCGGGTAAAGATTTCTAAGCTCAGCGTTGGCGCAATAGGTACAAGAATACACGCATCCCCGGCTGACAATCACCTCGGCAGTGTTTTGCTCCACATTACTGCGTAAATTCGTATAATCAAACAACTCCAAATCAGGAAACGGCAACTCGTCTAAATCGGCGATAAAAGGGCGGAGCGGATTTTTATGCACTGTGCCGCCGGAGTCTTTTACCCAGAAACTGTCTGCTGCTGTGTTGATCTTACCATGTTTGGCAAAATAGTTCACGAAATCAAGGCAGACATACTCACCTTCGCCGATACAAACAGCATCTACACCCTCAACATCTATAACTTCCTGCGGCGCAAGAGAAGCGTGGTACATACCCGCCATTACACAAATATCGGGCAGCTCATCATTTAGCCACCCAATCATCTCTTTTGCAAAAGGAAATGCACTCGTTCTGATGCTTATACCTATAATATCGGGACTGTGTTTTCTTATAGTATCAATAAATTCCCGCCTGTCAGGCATATAAGTCTGATGATACAAACTCACATTGTGACCATCTTTTTTGAGCACAGCCGACAGCGAAGCCAAACCTTCACTATAACTACCCAATATATTTCTAACATTTCGGGTCTTTTCAAGAAAATCCGGATAAACAAACAAAACCTCAACAGCCTTAAGCATGATTCACCTCGTTAGTAATTAAAGTAACAAATTACCCGCCATCTGTCTGATTCACTTCTTTTTTTGGAGCATTTCATCTATCTCCCGCATATGCTCGCGCAACTGAGCAACCGTGGGGTATTCACAATTTTCATCGACAGCCGCATCAGCGATAACCGCAGCGGTATACATGGTTAAATCTTTTTTATGGATAAGTTGCTTGAACCTGCTCGCTTTGGCAATCAAAGTCTTTATAGCATCCTCATCTGACTCCGTTTCCTTAACTGCCGCTTCATAGAGTTCCTTGCAGGTGAGAAATGAAATGAGCATGAGCTTTTCTGCCTCTTTCGGGTTTAACTCTTTTAGTCTCAATAGGAGATTCTCTCTTTGCTTCTCCCCGTGCGGAAAAGCCCAGATCTCATATTCGGCAGCTTCCTGTGCTGCTTGTTCCTTGCTCTTGAATTGGAATAACTTAAAATCGCCAAGCGCCATAAAACACCTCTTTATTTTCTTCGGTAGCGGCAAACGGACAAACCGCTCAAAGCCTCTGCCGCACAAATTCTTCTTCTGTTGATTTTTCGGTATAAATCCGCGGCAACCTCGCGCCAAGTCTGCATAAAATCTCATTTGTGATTGTACCCGCACAATCTGCAAGCTCCTCACAGCGAATCTCAATATCGCCGACTTTGCCTATAAAAGTTGCAATATCCCCTGCCTTTACCTCCCCCGCTCCGGTCACATCAAGCATAAGCATATCCATGCAAACACGCCCTATAATCGGCACCTTGCGGCCATTTACAATGCACATACCGTCATGCCCTGTGAGATTGCGCGGAATACCATCGGCATATCCTATGCTGACAGTCGCTAGCATAATAGGTGTCTTGGCTGTATAAATTCTTCCGTAACTCACACTCTCGCCCTTATCTATCTGCCTCACCTGTGCGATGAGCGCTTTTAGCGAAAGAACCGGGCGAAGGTCGGTGCTCACCTTAGTATCATCATCTTGACTATGTACACCATAGAGCATAATGCCCGGTCTTACGTAGTCACAATCAATATCAGGATGGTTATAAATCGCATAACTCGACTGCGTATGCAGTTTACCGACATCATACCCCTTATCTCGCAGCCTTTGTACAACAGTGATAAAGCGCTCCATCTGCAACTCCGTAAACTCTATATCACTCTCCGCAAGGCTATCAGGCGATGCAAGGTGAGTAGCAGTGCCCACAACCGTTAAGTTCCTGCTTTTATAGATACTTTCAATATCAGAAAAGTGCATCGGCTCTACACCCAGCCTATGCATACCCGTGTCGATGGCGACGTGAATGCTAATCTTATGACCCGTCTCGTCAAGAGCCCTTGCGTGAACAGCATCAGATGCAAGCTGTGCCAGCCTGTATTTTACCAAATGCTTCGCATCAGCAGGATGAGTATAACCAAGTACCAGTATGTCGCTCTCCGGTGCGTACTCACGCACTTCTGCACCCTCTGAAAGCGTAGCAACTGCAAAAGTACTTATCCCCTCGCGAACCAGCCGCTCGGCTACCCGCCCGACTCCGTGTCCGTAGGCATCAGCCTTTATCACAGCCATTATGTCACAGCCGCTTTGAATTTTTGACTTTATATCATGGACATTATGAGCGAGAGCATCTAAGTCTATTTCGATCCAAGCTCGCTTAAATATCCCCGTTTTTTTATGAGCCATACCACTTCCCCCGCGGTGTCTTTAAGCCGAGCTTAATCAGCATTTCTACAAGTTCCGGATACGGATATCCCGCCGCAGCCATCATTCTCGGAAGCTGACTGTGGACAGTGAATCCCGGTATTGTATTCGCTTCATTGAAGACGATTTCGCCATTTTCTCTGATAAACATATCCATGCGCGCATATCCCCGGCAACCGAGCACGCGAAATATTATCTTTGCCGCATCAACAACACGTTTTTCTGTCTTTTCGTCTATCCTCGCAGGGATGTAAAATCTTGAGTTTTTAAGTGTATACTTCTCGTCGTAAGTGAAAAACCCGTTATCAACCTCTATCTCATTGATTTTACCAACTATGAGCTCTTCATTGCCAACAACCGAGCAACCTATTTCCATACCGAAAATATTTTCCTCGATAATCACGGCATCGTCATATAAAAATGCTTCATCAATTGCAGCCTTTAGCTCACCAAAACGCTCAAGCTTCGCCACGCCTATTGACGAACCTGCTTTGACAGGTTTTACAAAAACGGGTAATTTCAGCTCTTGTTTAACCATTTCGAGTTCATCGTTTGTCGGCGCGTTTTCAAAGCAAACAGCTTTTGGAACTGTTACGCCCGCAAATTCAACAACTTTGTGCGCTCTGTGTTTATCCATACATAGTGCCGATGCTGCCGTGCCGCATCCGACAAACGGCACTCCCGCAAGTTCACACAGCCCTTGAACCGTTCCGTCCTCACCGTATCTTCCGTGCAAAACAGGGAATACTAGGTCGATTTTAGTAGACTTGGGCACTTCACTCCCATCAAACTCTAAAATCCACCCGCCACGCTCCGGCAACAAAAATGCATGTCTGAGTTGCTCTGCTTGTGTATGCCATCTGTCAGTGGGAATATCTTCAGCAGAGCCGTAGTATCGAAACCACTGTCCGCTTTTTGTTATTCCAATCATTATAATATTGTATTTTTCCTTGTTTATTGCTCCAATAACAGAAAACGCAGATTTCAACGAAACCTCGTACTCGGGTGAAAATCCGCCAAAAACCACTGCAATCTGTTTTTTATCCGTCTTATCAACATCGCCCCCAAGCGAACTTAGCCAACTATTCTGTGTCATCATTTAAACTTTCTCCGATTGCTTGCTCGCAGACAAAAAACGGTTTGTTTAGTCTTTTTTCGTTGTATGCAGAGCGACAAGCCCCGTAACGACGAAAAAAGCGCAACCAATTACCCATTATCTGTTATGCATGATTTACCAAAGCAATTATGACATATTTTCATGGAATAAGCAATTGTTTTTTATCCGTTAATAGTGTACAATGCACGGCATTGGCGGAAATAATTTTATTTTCTCAAAAAATTTTTTATAAAAGTGCAACCAATGTGTACTTTTTTCTGTTTATATGAGTAGGAGGCAGAAAATGGAAGACCATGAAATTCTCGATTTGTTCTTTAAACGCAGTGAATATGCAATTGATGAAACAAAGCTGAAATACGGCAAACGCCTTCAAAAAACTGCCATGAATATTCTTCATAACGCAGAAGATGCGGAGGAATGTGTGAGCGATACACTGTTTCAGGCATGGGAAGCAATCCCACCCGCAACTCCGGCCAGTCTCGGCGCATATCTTGCAAAGATAACGCGAAACCTCTCGCTCAACAGATGGGAGTCAAGCATGGCAAAAAAGAGAGGCGGAGGCGAAGTCCCACTTTTGCTTAGCGAACTGGAGGACTGCATCCCCGGAACCGCCGGACCTGAAGAAGATTTTGAAGCAACACTCGTCACAGAGGCAATAAACAAATATCTTGAAACTTTAGAGAAAGCAACACGAAAACTATTTGTTTTACGCTACTTCCATGGGGAAAGCATACGAGAACTGAGCGAAAGATTTCGCATAAGCGAAAGCAGAACCAAGTCCATTTTGTTTAGAACCCGCAAAAAGTTAGGAACATATTTAGAAAAGGAGGGAGTTCATTTATGAGTTACGATTCTGCACAAAGAGCAAAAAAACTGCTTAACTGCATTGGAGCAATAGCGGATTCATTTCTTGTGGAAACCAAGTTAGCAGATCCGAATTCCGCCCGCGCATCGAGAAATCGCATAATTAAGTACAGTGCAATCGGTGTAGGCGCAGCATCAGTCGGGTTCGCCATTGCAGCATTATTATTGCGCCCCAAACGCATGACAATTGCATTAGAAAACGCACTACCGGAATCCGCGTAGTAAAAATAAAACATTAGCAAAACCAAAAGGAGTAAATTACATGTATCAAATAGTATCAGACGGCGGCTGCGATTTCAGCCCGGAAGAAGTAAAAAAAAGTGGAGTGGCTGTTGTGCCGTTCTATGTCAGTTTTGACCAGCAAACTTATATGAAAGAGGGCGTGGACATCACAAAAGAAGTGTATTTTGAACGTCTCATGTCGGAAAAAACTCTTTTCCCGAAGACTTCACAGCCCACACCGCAAGATTACATTGATGTCCTCAAACCGTTTCTCGATGAAGGTAAAGATATTTTCCTGTTTACAATTTCATCAAAACTCAGCGGATCCTTCGCAAGCACTGTTATTGCAAAGGATATGCTCAGCGAGGACTACCCCGACAGGAAAATTGAACTCATAGACTCGTTCAACGTCAGCATCGGTCAAGGTTTGATTTTGAGAGAAATCGTCAAGATGAGGGATGCAGGTTATTCTCTCGAAAAAACGGTAGAGGAAACTGCAAAAGTTATTAAGTCAACGCATGTCTACTTCACGCTCAACACCTTGGAATATCTAAAAAGAGGCGGAAGAATCGGTCCCACAACAGCACTTGTCGGCGGCATTTTAGGGCTTAGCCCGATTTTGCAGGTGGAAAACGGGGAAGTTTCACAGCTCGACAATGTGCGTGGTAGAAAAAGAGCTCTCCAGCTCATCGAGGCAGCAATGGTTGATGCTTTAAAGGATGATCTCGAAAACATAAATATGAGCATCGGACATATTGTGAGCGAAGAAGATGCTATTGCCTTCAAAGCTAACACAGAAGCCGCACTCAGCATTAAAATACCCAATCCCATCACAGAAATCGGCGTAACTGTCGGCTCACACGCAGGCCCGGGAGCACTCGCATTCGCATACTGCAAAAAATACGATAAAGTGAGTTAAAGCAAAGTTAAACTTTAATAACTCATAACATATTACAGATGATTAGGAAGGAATAATATTCATAATGGATAACATATTTTATGGCGTAAGCAATTGGTTTATATTGGCACAAGTTCTGGGTGTAATCACTATCTTCTTTGAATTTTGGACATACCAAGTAAAGGATAAAGCAAAATTCTTTCTCATTTCGGCTATCAGCAGCTTTTTCTGGATGACAATGTTCGTATCCATAGGCATTGCTACAGGAATCAGCACACAGATTTCTCTCATTGTCGCCGCTAGTTACAGCACAGTCCGTAACTCTGTGTTTGCAGTAACTTTCAGAAAAAACACTATGCAGAGCAAAGAAGGCGGTCTGATTTTCCTCCTTGTTATGATTGTAGTGGCACTGGTCGCAGGTACACTTGCAGTCATTAACACACCACCTCAAGTCAGATGGCTACACATCCTCGGCATGATTACCTCAATCACATTCGTTGTCTGCCAATACCTTCCCGGAGTACACTATGTGCGTGCCGCAGTTGTGGCATACGCAGCAGTCGTACTGCTCACACAATCCCCGATAAACATTCTCGAAGGCTATGGCATCGAACGTTGGAACATCATGGGCATGATGATAGAATCCTCGAAGATTATCTCCGTAATAGTGTTCTACGTCCGCTTCGCAAAAAATCCCGACAAACCCCAGCTGCAATTCGCAAAGCCTTAGTTACTTAAGGCAGTAGCATAAGTGGTTGGTTTAAGCTAAATAAAGAGAGGGGTTGTAGCAACAGCCTCTCTCTTTTTATGCGGCGGACAGCCTTAGTTGATTTTTTTTCGCAAGTATAGTAAAGTGTACATGATAAACTTACGAAATGAGTGACTTTGTTGGATAAGATGCGCTGTTATATTGTCGGTGCCGGAGAGTTTGATGAGAGTGTGCTGCCGCGAAGCGGTGATTTTGTGATAGCTGCTGACGGTGGCTTTTCTTATCTCCATGAGCACGAGATTGAGCCGGACCTTATAGTTGGTGACTTTGACTCAATGCCTGCTGATTTGATGGAAGCCGTATATAAACACCCTAATGTTATCCGTGTTTCATCTGAAAAGGACGACACGGATATGTTGCTCGCTGTGAGAGAGGGACTCAAGCTGGGATATAAGGAGTTTGCAATTAACGGCGGACTTGGCGGAAAGCTCGACCAAACCTATGCCAATATCCAAATCCTTACTTTCATTGCAGAAAATGCAGCCACCGGTGTATTATACGGCAAAAACAACTGTGTGACAGCAATAAAAGACAGTAGTCTTGAACTAAACCCGGGTAGCGCAAAAGGCAAATCTGTCTCCATTTTCAGTGCAGAAAAACAAGCGCAAGGTGTCACGCTAAGCGGTCTGCTATACCCGCTGGATAATGCTGATGTCACAAACTACTATCCGGGCGTGAGTAATGAATTCACGGACAAACCCGCAATGATTACAGTAGTCAAAGGGACTCTGATAATTATGTGGGAGAAATAACAGAAAGAGGGAAAATATGAAAGACATTAGAGGGGCGATTTTTGACCTCGACGGCACACTCGTTGACTCAATGACAATTTGGGGCGATATTGCCGAGGATTATTTAAAAAGTCACGGAGTCACACCTCGCGACAATCTTCGCAGCGAGCTACGTCCTAAAAACACCATAGAAGAATGCCGATACTATATTGAGCAGTATGGCGTAGATTTGCCGATTGACGAAGTAATTCGCGAGAGAGACAACATGATGCTCATGCGTTATTTGAGTGACGTGAAGCTGAAAACGGGGGTTAGAGAAGTTCTTGAAGCCCTAAAAAAACGTGGTGTGAGAATGTGTATCGCTACCGCAACAGAACGAAATCTTGCTGAGCCTGCTATCAAAGCGCACGGAATTGAGGGCTATTTCGAGAGTATCTTTACTTGCAGTGAAGAAGATACGAGCAAAAAACATCCTGATATATTCCTAAAAGCCGCCAAGTCTCTTGGGACAGCCCCACATGAAACACTTGTAATCGAGGATGCGTTATACGCATCGAAAACTGCAAAAAACATCGGTTTTGTAGTTGCAGGTGTGTACGATTTAGCCTCAGACGACCTTCAAGACGAGCTGAAAGCCACCTGTGACTACTATTTTGTGACCATGGACGAAATGCTCTCTGAGTTATAATCCGTTAATCTATCAAAAAGGGTCTGCCAGTTACATTACCCCGATTAATCGCCGGATTCTATGTCCCAGCTCAGCAGGTACTTGGCTTGCTCGGGAGTCAGTTTGTCAATGCTCAGACCACATGCTTCAAGCTTTTTAAACGCAACATCTTTATCTATTTTGGTCGGCACCGGAATGACACCGGGCTCCAAGGTTTTATGGTTTTTGACGACATACTCGGCACTGAGCGCTTGAATGGCAAAGCTCATATCCATAATTTCAACCGGATGTCCGTCGCCTGATGCCAGATTCACAAGCCTGCCCTCAGCGATAACAAAAACTTTCTTTCCGTTTTTGAGAGTATAACCCATTATATTCGGCTTATGCTCTGCGCTGTCTGTATTTGTATCCAGCCACGCTACATCAACTTCGACGTTAAAGTGCCCGGCATTACACATTATTGCACCGTCCTTCATCTTATCGAAATGCCGCTCGGTCATAACCCCTTCACAACCGGTCGCCGTGATATATAAGTCTCCATACTTAACTGCTTCGTCCATAGGCATGACTTCATAGCCGTCCATCATCGCTTCAAGGGCCTTAATGGGGTCTATTTCCGTTACAATGACTCGCGCACCAAAACCTTTTGCACGCATGGCTATACCCTTACCGCACCAGCCATAACCTGCAACGACAACATCTTTACCTGCAACAACAAGGTTTGTTGTGCGGTTGATGCCGTCCCAGACAGACTGACCTGTGCCATATCTGTTGTCAAAAAGATACTTACACTGCGCATTATTTACAGCTACCATCGGGAACTTGAGAGTCTTGTCGGAAGCCATTGCGAATAGCCGCATTATGCCTGTTGTTGTCTCCTCACAGCCACCGTAGACGTTGGGGATGAGGTGGCGAAGTTTTGTGTGCATAATGTTGATGAGATCGCCGCCGTCGTCAATGATGATGTTCGGACCCGACTCAAGAGCCATAGTCAAGTGCTGCTCGTACTCTTCGGCGGTTGACTTATGCCATGCATAGACATTCATTGGAGGTGCATCCTCTGAGCCTTTTGAAAGTGCTGCTGCGACATCATCCTGTGTCGAAAGCGGGTTACATCCCGCAGCATTCATAATTGCACCACCTGCTGCAAGAGTGCGGCAAAGGCAAGCGGTTTTTGCTTCCATATGTATTGAGAGAGTTATTTTCAGACCCTTAAAAGGCTTTGTCTTCTCAAAGTCTTCCTTGATTGCACGAAGCAGCGGCATATTGCGCCACGCCCATGCGATTTTCCTCTCGCCTGACGGTGCGAGAGAAATATCCCTTATTTGACTCTCGTGCTCAACCGTACCTGCCGCTGATTGCGGCATTTCGCTTGTCTCCGTTGCATAGCCTATGGATTTACCTGCTGTTTTTGAGTTAACCTTCATCGTGTACCTATCCTTTCACATATCATAGAAACTTCATGATAGACCCTTTCGGAGTCTATTGTAAGGAATTCCCTGTTTTCCATAATGACACGCCCGCCAACCATAACGGTTTCAACCTCACTTCCGTTAGTTGAATATGCAAGAGCCGAAACAAGATTGTTGCATGGCTGCATATTTGGGGTGTCGAGATTTAGTATTACAAGATCGGCGACATTTCCGGGTTTTATTACTCCTAAATCACTACGCCCCATGGCTGCTGCTCCACCTTTTGTAGCAATCGACACTCCCTCACATGCCGTAACGGCAAGCGGGTCGTGACCTGCGCCTTTGTGTATCAGTGCGAGTATTGATAATTCACGGAACATATTGAGGGTATTATTACTGGATGCACCATCTGTTCCGAGCGCTACTTTGACTCCTGCTTTCAGCAATTTCGGAATCGGAGCGATTCCGTTCGCCAGCTTGAGGTTGCTCACAGGGTTTGTGACAACGCACACTCCCCTGTCAGCTAAGATTTCAATGTCATTATCACTGATATGGACACAGTGCGCCCCAACTGTTTTGTCCGTAAGCAAACCTGTTTTATCCAGTATTTCAACAGGTGAGCAACCGTAGGTATTCTTTATGTTTTCAACTTCGGTAAGGCTTTCGGAGATATGTGTGTTTATGCGCAGACCAAGACGCTTCGCCTCCCCGGCTACAACGCGCTGAAATCCCTCGTCACACGTATACGGGGCATGCGGAGCAAGCATGAAGCTGATTCTATCGTGGTTCTTCCATTTGTCGAGTGCCTCAAATGCTTCACGCAGCCTCGATTCACCGAGCGACGGGTCATCAGCGTTTCCGATAAGCCCGCGTGATAACACAGCTCTAATGCCCGATTCATCTACCGCAGAAGTAATGTCATCTAAAAAGTAATACATATCTATGAAAGAAGTAGTACCGGTTTTAATCATCTCCATAATGGCGAGTAAAGCTCCCCAGTAACAATCCTTTCCGGTAAGCTTATCTTCAAGCGGTATTATCTTGCCAAACAGCCACTCATTGAATAAAAGATCGTCCGCACAGTTGCGGAGGAGTGACATAGAAGTATGGGTATGAGCGTTGATAAGCCCCGGCATGAGTAGTTTTCCCCCACCGGAAATTGTCTTATCAGCTTTAAATCCCTCCGGCTCGGTCGTGGTTGACTCAATAATGCCGTCTTTTATGTAGACAGAGCAACTTTTCACTTCTGGGTCATCACTGAGTTCTGATTTTGGAAGCAATGTAAGGATATCCTTGATTAATATATTCATAAAACACCTCAAATCTGATATAACAAGTGGTAACTCAACATGATAACAGCACAAGAGCAATAATGCAATAGAAAAGATTTATTCAACGATTTGCTTTAAATGCTCGGTTGCAAAGTTTATGCCTTGCTGGGCTTGTGCTCTCAAGGTTTTACCTATACTCAGCGCAATACCTGCCGCAAAAGCATCACCTGCTCCGGTTACATCCTTTATAGCAACGGGCAAAGCGGGAACGAAAATCGCATTTTGCTTTTCACAAGCACAGACCCCTGCCATACCAAGTGTGATAAACACCCTTTTTACTCCCTTGTTTACAAGTATAAAACACGCTTGCTTGACACGTTCCTTTGTATCAAGTTTGATGCCTGTGAGCTGCTCCGCTTCGAGCCGGTTGAGTTTTAATATACTGACCTTGTCGAGCATATCGGCAATACGATGTGCTTTGGCAGCAGAGACGACATCGACCAAAACAGGTCCGTCCCCACGGAGTTCAAGACAATGAGCCAGAATTTTTTCCGAGAGATTTAGATCAAGTATCAAAAGGTCTGCATCATTTATATAAGCCTTGTGCTTTGTAATTTCGCTTCTTCTGATTGACTCCGGTACATTCATTGCATTAAACGCAGCGTAAAGCTCGCCGTCATTTTCCAAAGTCGCAAGATAAGCCCCCGTGCTCATGTTATCTTTTATTATCCAAGATTCAGTGTTTATGCCCAGTTCATCACAACTATCCTTTAAAAGCGTGCCAAGGGGGTCACTGCCCACAGCCGTGATAAGCCTGACATCCATTCCGCGTTTTGCCAGTAACGAAGCGATATTTCGACCGACACCACCTGCCGCCAGCTTCACCTCTGACGGATTAGAGTTACCCGGCACAATCTTTTCTTTGCTTTTAGTTATGATGTCAATATTAGCAGCACCAACAACTGTTATCTGCATAATTATTCTCCCTTTGCCTGCTTAATGCTAAGTGAAATGCGTTTTCTTTGTACATCTACTTCAAGCACGATGACATCTACTATATCGCCAACCTTTACTTCTTCCGAAGGATGCCTTATGAACCTGTTTGCCATTTCAGATACATGCACCAAGCCATCTTGATGCACACCAATGTCTACAAAGGCGCCAAAATCAATTACATTTCGCACCGTACCCGTGAGTTTCATCCCCGGTTTTAAGTCGCTTATATCCATAACGTCTGTGCGCAGTTGCGGCGGAGGAAGCTCATCGCGCGGGTCAAGACCGGGCTTGCGGAGTGCCGTGACAATATCCCAGAGCGTGTGAACACCCACATTACACGCCGTCGCCAAATTCTCCTCCCCACGTTCTTCAATAAGCCCCTCAAGCGGAGGCAAAGCTCCGACATCTTTGAGCGTTAATCCAAATGCCGACAGCAGTTCCTTTGCAGCCTTATAGGACTCAGGGTGAACAGAAGTAGTATCGAGTACATTTTTTCCACTCGGTATTCGCAAAAATCCTGCGCATTGCTCGAAAGCTTTTGCACCGAGCTTAGGAACTTTCAGCAGAGACTTGCGGTCAGAAAAAGCGCCATTTTCTTCACGATAATTCACAACATTTTTAGCAACCTGCGGACCTAAACCTGCCACCCGCTCAAGCAGAGGAGCAGAAGCAACATTCAAATCCACACCCACGCTGTTGACACAGTCCTCAACGACACCGTCAAGCGTACTGCCGAGCCGCGCAGGAGGCATATCGTGCTGATACTGCCCAACGCCTATCGACTTTGGGTCCACCTTCACAAGTTCGGCAAGCGGGTCTTGCAAACGCCTTGCTATCGAGACAGCACTGCGTATTGACACGTCAAAATCCGGAAACTCATCCGCAGCAATTTTTGAAGCTGAGTACACAGAGGCTCCCGCTTCGCTCACAACCATGTATGACACACCGGGAGTTTGCTTGATAAGCTCTGCTGTAAATATCTCCGCTTCCTTGGAAGCCGTGCCGTTACCTATCGCTATAACTGTTACCTTATGGGTTTTTATGAGCCTGATGAGCGTTGCTGTAGCCTCCGCCGTCTTTGATTGAGGTGGGGTCGGATAAACAACAGTTGTGGCAAGCACCAGCCCCGTTGCATCTATCACAGCACACTTACAACCCGTGCGATACGCAGGGTCAATGGCGAGAATGTTTTGACCGCGAACAGGCGGCTGCATCAAGAGTTGTTTTAGGTTTATCGCAAACATCTTAATAGCTTGCTCCTGTGCGCCTTCTGATAAAGTTGAGCGAAGCTCTCGCTCAAGCGACGGGAAAAGCAATCTATCCCAGCTATCGTCTATTGCATTTTGAATATACCCCGTCGCGGGTGTGTCGATATCTTTGAGAAAAGCTCTGTCCATCATGCCTCTTGCCGTGTCATGCGGGGCTTTGAGCGTAACTTTGAGCGCGCCTTCCTTTTCTCCCCTGTTTATCGCCAGTATACGATGAGGCTGAATACGCTTAACAGGTTCTTCAAACTCATAATATTGCTGATAGACAGGGTCTCCGTCTCCGGCTTTCTCTGAGCAGATTATGGCTTCTCTCAGTAGAAGCGGTCTTAGTTTTGCCCTGAGAGCCGCATCGTCAGAAAAGTTTTCAGCCAAAATATCGCACGCACCTGCCAAGCAACTTTCGGCATCAACTATGCCTTTTTCTTCGTCTATGAATTTCTCTGCTATCGCAAGCGGGGATTTGTCACTTTCTTCTTGGGAAAGTAACCAGTCCGCAAGAGGTTCAAGTCCCTGTTCTCTTGCCACAGTAGCTCTTGTACGCCGTTTTTGCTTATATGGGCGGTAGATATCCTCGACAGCCGCAAGGGTCTCGGCTGCCTCAATAGCAACTATGAGTTCCTCAGTAAGTTTTCCCTGTGAATCAATGGATTCCCTGACTTCCTCCTTGCGCTTGTCAAGATTACGCAGATACTGCAATCTGTCTGCAAGCTTACGCAACACCTGATCGTCCATTGCTCCGTGCATTTCTTTACGGTATCGTGCTATAAAAGGAATCGTGTTACCATCGTCGATAAGCTCTATTACGTTTTTTACATGAAGCGGCTGACACCCAAGCTCGCTTGCGAGTGTACTCTCATATGATAATGACAAATTTATACCCTCCGGAAGAAGTAATTATGTGCCTAGCAGTATACCATAAATACCCGTAATCATGCAAATGAAAAGCGGTAAAATTCATGGATAAAAATTCTTTGTATATTTTGCATATCTTTTTATTTTTATTGACACTCACAAATACAGCATAAATATAGATAACTCTCCCTTGACAACCCCGGTCTATCGTGTTAGACTTGCCTTGCAGTAACGCCACTTGTGGGGGGAAAAAATGCGAAATAAACGACGTCTTTTCTTTCCGATATTTTTTATATCGGCATCAGTGCTTCTTGTTTTTGTTGTGGTTTTCACCGCATTTACATCTGATAGCGAAGCAGAACCGTTGGATAATAACAACCTTGCCGCACCGGGAGATTCCAAGTCCAGAGGCTACGTGTATTATGTGTGGGGAGACGGCAGTGATGTTCAAATAATCGGTTTGCCTACTGGGGAGTACACCTATGTGCTCTCCGAAATAGTCATTGCAGATAACTTAGGGTTTATTCAAGCACTCGCTGTGTCTGATGGCACTTTGTATGGCGCGGCAAGCTTTCGGGATGAAAGTGTTCAAGAGAACACGGCTTATGTTCGTTTCTTTTCTGTTTGCTTAGATACCGGTGAGGTTTCATTCTATCCACTCCCCACGGATTTGGATACGACGGAGGGTAATCGAGAGATTATAGTAATGGCTGCAAATGATGATGGAGATATTATCTTTTTATGCCGCAGAGGTGTCTGGTATCCCGAAAGAAGTGAGTATGTTACTCTTACAAGGATTGACAAACTTGGCAATATTCGATTTTCTGTTGACGTAACAGAAGCTTTTGGTGGTTTTGAGCAAATGGATTGGCATGGTCAGCCGACTTCCCTTGTGCTCGACCATGCGGAAAATATCTATGTGCAAGCCGGCAACGGAAATATTTTACTGTTTGACTCTGCCGGAGTCTATGAGCACACCATCCCGCGCCCGGAGACAGCTTGGCGAGCAGGAGAACCCTTTATGGGAACTGACGGCACTATGCAGATAGCTTTTTTGATACCCGACGAGGGCAGTCAACTCTTTACTATAGACAATGACACACGCAGCTTGATTCCGCTTATGGCTCTGCCACACTCTCCCAGTCACTACACTCCAAGATACATACCCGGCTCACGTGAAAATGAACTGTTTTTTGAAACAATGGCAGGCGTTTACAGCTTTTGTTTAGTGACAGAAGAGCAGGAGAGGGTTTTCCATTGGTTGGATCTGGGGATGCCGCATTCCGGCCGTAGTTTGGTCTCCGTTAATGAAAATCACTTTGCCCTCATTATGGATTTATTCTCCGATACAATCACCATCTTGACCAGAACTGCTGTGGAAGCAGATGACCGCACAGTTATAACCTTGGCATCATTTCACCCGAATTTATCGCTGATTAACGACTTTAATCAGCAGAGCGCGGATTATCGCATCGTGCTTATAGACTATTCCGAGTTTGGCGGGAGTCTTGATACCGATGCTGCAATGACTCGCTTTAACATAGATATGATAGCCGGGCGAATTCCCGATATTATCGACCTTTCCGGCTTGGACTATTCGGTTTTAGCAAACGCCGGATTTTTAGCTGATTTAAACCCGTGGTTTGAGCAAGATAGTCAAATAAGCCGCGGAGATTTTATCGACCGAGTATTTGAGCTGCTCGAAGTTGACGGCAACCTCTATGCTGTGGCTCAAACCTTTTTTGTTTCGACTTTCATAGCCCCCGCATCACTGGTTGGTACAAGCCCGGGAATAACCTTAGAGCGGCTGATACAGCTGGACGAGCAATTTAATAACGGATATTCACTCCTAGAATTGAGTCCGGAGCATTTTGTAGGGGAGCATTGGGTTAATAGCCGCAATACATTGGTTGATTATCAAGCGGGTACAGCACACTTTGAAACAGATGCTTTTTTGCAAGTGCTGGAATATGCAAAAAGATTGGAGAGGGCCGACATGGTTGGCGAGACGGTTAGAGATAGGGTTAGAGAACACCCCATTGAAATTGAGTTCCGTCGCGGCAACAAAAGCATCAGCTCTATATGGATTCACAACTTGACAGAGCTGCACAACATCGAAATGCTTTCGGGTGTGGATATAACAGCAATCGGTTTTCCTGTCGCCGAAGGGGTGGGGAGCAGGATGATTCCATATCAGCTCTACGCCATGGGATATGGAACCCAGAATCAGACAGGTGCGTGGGAGTTTATCCGCTTTATGCTTGAACATGGGGATTTTTGGGCAGGGATTCCAACCTCTAGAACGCGCCTAAACGAGAAGTTTAAGTGGATGATGACACCGGGCTCGGGCGAAATCGTTGAAAACGGAGCCGGTAAAATCATGGTAGACGGCGTACTCGTTGAACTCGTTCCGATGAGCCAAAACCATGCCGACCGTTTTATGGAAATGCTCAACACCCTCGGCACCATTCAGACAGGCGGCGAGGAAATAATCAGGAATATTATTACAGAGGTAGCCGACGATTTCTTCCGAGGTAACTCAACAGCCGAAGATGCTGCAAGAATCATCCAGAGCAGAGTGCAAACCTACGTATGGGAGCAGCAAAGGTAGCAGTGCTGACACACTGACACAAGGGCGGTTTCGGTGCCACCTGTCCCCTAGCGCTCCGCCCAGTCTAGGCTTCTGCCTACTGCGCGACCCCAGCCGCGGAGAAGTGCCGCCCTCTCTGACTCACCCATTTGCGGAGAAAACACCGCCTCACGCAGCCATAGCTGCTTCAGCTCATCTGTATCACGCCAGACTCCGACCGAGAGACCCGCTAAAAACGCCGCTCCGAGCGCAGTAGACTCGCTCACCATAGGTCTGCATACAGTCTTTACTGAAATATCAGCCTGAAACTGCATGAGCAGATTGTTCACCGAAGCTCCGCCGTCAGCGCGAAGCTCTGTTATCTCAATCCCTGTATCGCTTTGGATAGCAGAAATCAAATCATAACTTTGAAACGCAATCGACTCGAGCGCCGCCCTGATAATATGCTCGCGCTTTGTGCTACGCGTGATGCCGACAATGCAGCCTCGCGCATACATATCCCAATGTGGCGAGCCTAGACCGGAAAACGCCGGAACAAAGTAAACACCATCTGAATCAGGCACTTTGGAAGCAAATTTCTCAACCTCACTGCTCTTAGAAATCAGCCTCATCTCATCTCTGAGCCATGAGACGACTGAACCTGCTGAAAACACGCTGCCCTCCAGAGCATATGACGGTCTGCCCTTTGCAGAAGCCGCAATCGTTGTGATAAGGCCGCTTTTACTGTTAAAAGACTCGGCACCTGTGTTCATGAGCAAAAAACAACCCGTGCCGTAAGTATTTTTCACATCACCCTTGTCAAAACAACACTGCCCGAAGAGCGCAGCCTGCTGATCTCCTGCAATCCCCGCAATCGGAATATCGATGCCTTGCACAATGGTGTGCCCGTATATTTCGCTCGAACTGCACACCTCCGGCAGCATAACACGCGGAATATTCAGAGCATGGAGCAGCTCATCATCCCAATCGAGAGAATGAATGTCAAAAAGCATTGTGCGCGAAGCATTCGTATAGTCTGTGACATGCGCCTTTCCCTTCGTCATCTTCCAGAGAAGCCATGTATCCACAGTTCCGAAGAGTAGCTCGCCGCTCTCGGCTCTTTTTCTCGCACCTTCCACATTGTCAAGTATCCAAGCAATTTTCGAGCCCGAGAAATACGCATCGGGAATTAGCCCGGTAGTACGGCGAATTTTCTCCGTAAGCCCACCCGACACAAGCTTTTCTATTATACCTGCCGTCCTGCGGCACTGCCAGACAATAGCATTGTAAACAGGCTTACCTGTAGACTTTTCCCAGACAATAGTAGTCTCGCGCTGATTGGTTATACCAATAGCCACAATATCCCTCGCACTGACACCACTATGCGCAACAGCCTCACTCAGCACAGCAACCTGCGATGAATAAATTTCCATCGGGTCCTGCTCAACCCACCCGTCACGCGGATAGATTTGCTTAAATTCCTTCTGCGAAGAAGCCACTATATTCTGCTCACTATCAAAAAGCACCGCCCGAGAACTGGTAGTCCCCTGGTCAAGAGATAAAATGTATTTAGGCATAGATGTTCTCCTTATTGCAAAAGTTCTTGCATATTATGAGCTGTGGCTCACAGACAACCCACAAAATTAGCGGCCTCAATCCCCGCTCGCTGCGCTTCGAGCGTAACATTATCGACAATATCGTGAACTTGCAAAGCATTTCCGCAAACAAAAATACCGGGGGCTGATGTCTGAATCTTACTGCTCTCAATCCCTATTCCCGCCGCATTTAGCAGCTCATTTTCAGGAATAAGCCCTGCCGAAAGCAGCACCGTATCGCAAGAAAAAGACTGCTCGGTGCCTGGTATGGCATTTCTATTTCCGTCCACCTGAGAAACAATAACTTCCTCTACACGCTCCCTGCCGCGAATATCCGTGACAGTGTGGGACAAAAGAAGCGGAATTTCAAAGTCATAAAGGCATTGAACGACATTTCGCAAAAGACCGCCCGGGCGCGGAAGAATCTCCACAACACACAGCACCTTCGCCCCCTCAAGAGTCATGCGCCGTGCCATTATAAGCCCAACATCACCACTGCCAATTATGACAAACCGAGTCCCGGGCATATAGCCCTCGATATTGACATAGCGCTGAGCTGTGCCGGCTGTTATGACACCGGCCGGACGTGTACCCGCAATACCCAGAGCACCGCGGGCCCTCTCGCGGCAACCCGTAGCCATGACAACAGAATCCGCCGTAAGCACTAAAAACCCCGCCTTTTTCCCTGCCAAGTGCACTGTTTTATCTTCGGAAACACTCAAAACCATTGTATCGGTCAAAACTTCAATATCGGTGTCATGCACCATACTGACAAATCGCCAAGCATACTCGGGACCTGTGAGAACCTCCTCAAAGTATTCAATGCCAAAACCGGTATGAATGCACTGGTTGAGAATACCCCCAAGCATAAAATCTCTCTCCACAACAAGAATCCGGGTAAGCCCTTCATCCCAAGCAGCAAGAGCCGCAGCCATCCCGGCAGGACCACCCCCAACAACAATTAACTGATAATGTGTGTGCTGTATCATAAACCGTAACCTTCTCATAACAATTTTCTAAGATTCTTCACTGCATTTAGAATGACACTTTGTCAGTGGTCGTGGTCGCAAACTCTTTCGTTTTTGACGTCAAAACAAAAGTACCCGCCCTGTCTTGAAGCACGTCCACGCGGTCAATCCCATAGTGCTTAGCCAGAATCTCCAAAACACGGGGACCGCAGAAACCACCCTGACAGCGACCCATCCCCGCATTTGTGCGCCGCTTTACCGCATCTACTGAACGCGGAGGAATCGGTGATAACAGCGCATCACGAATCTCCCCCTCAGTCACGGTTTCACAGCGACAAATCACTCGCCCATAAAGTGGGTCACTCTCTATAAGCGCAGCTTTCTGCTCAGGCGAAAGTGTGTTAAATCGAATGCGTCTGCGCGAATCGATAAAGCTCTCCTTTTCCTGCAACTCCACGCCACAATCTGAAATCATCGTAGCTGCCATTTTTGCTATAGCCGGAGCTGACGACAAACCGGGAGATTTTATGCCCGCAAGATCAATAAAGCCGGGTGCAGCCTCCCTAATGATAAAATCGCTATGTTCAGTCTGAGCGCGGTTTCCCGAAAAACTGCGTATGACAGCACTGAAATCTATCTCGGGTACCGACTTTTTTGCTGTGTCTCGCACATATTTAAGTTCATCTGCCGTAGTTGAAACATCATCTTTATCCATGGCGGGGATATTGCCGGGACCGACCAAAAGATTTCCATGGACAGTTGGAGTCACGAGCACACCTTTCCCTGCTTTTGACGGACATTGAAACAGTACACAGCTCACGCGTGCTCCCTCGCTTTTGTCGAGCAGCCAGTATTCACCTTTGGCGGGAGAAATAGTAAAATCCGGTTTTGCAACCATGTTGTGAATATCGTCCGCATACAGACCTGCTGCATTGATTAAAATGCGAGTTTCTACTGTTTCCGCAGCGTTTACCGTGATTTTATAGCCGCGTTCTGTCGAGGTGATGCCTGTGACTTCCGTTTCAAACCTTATCTCGACACCATTTCTCATCGCTGTTTCAGCCAAGGCAAGTGTGTATTCCCACGGGTCAACAATCATTGCAGTGGGTGCGTGGAGTGCAGCAGCAACATCCCGGCTCACATTTGGTTCGAGATGCAACACTTCTTCCTTTGAAAGAATATGCGTATCTTTCACACCATTTTCCAGAGCTTGGTTATATAAAAATTCAACTATCTCGACTTCCTCATCAGATAGTGCGAGAACCATCGCGCCACACTGCTTATGCGGTACATCTAATTTTGCGCAGAGCTCTTTGGTAATAGCTACACTTTTGACATCGAGCTTTGCCATAAGCGTACCGGGTGACGGGTCATATCCTGCGTGAATAACTGCACTGTTAGCCTTTGTCGCACCCAGCGCCACATCATTTTCACGCTCTAAAACAACAACGTTCAAGTTATACCGAGACAACTCGTAAGCCGTGGCTGCTCCCACGATTCCCGCACCAATTATCGCAACATCAAACAATAACCTATCTCCCTTTATTAACACTCAGGCAGATGATTGGCTGTTTGCGAAGTCTTTTTTGCGAGAACGCGGCGACGATGCCGCAAGCTCGCAAAAAGCGTAGCAAATCGCTAATCGTCTGCAAAGTACGTTATTTTAGTAAATGAGAATCTATAAAGTCTATCATATCTTTGCAAAAAATATCTCTCTTATCATCGTTATGAATAGCATGCAGTGAATCGTACTCCTTGAGTGTCACTATCTCCCCTGCTTTTTTTGCAAATTCACGCATTGCATCATTATTCACTACGACTTCTTTTTCGGCTAATGCCAGTAATGTTGGAACAGACAGTTGCTGCACGTTTTCCATCGCATAGTCGCAAGCATCCATAATCTCCTTTAACATATGAAACGAGAGGTATCCGTGATAAAACTCATCTTCCGTGATGCCTTTCGCTCTTTCGGAGTCGCTCGACAAATTTTCGTTGCTCGGTGGTCTTTTCATCCGCGCCTTTGGAACAATAATACTTAGCATACCAAGCAAGCCGCGAGTAAGCGGGGAAAATTCTTCATACAATCCGAGCCATGGAGCCTCCACAACAGCACACAGATACTGTGCTTGCTGCTCTTTAGACATACGAAGCAAGGTGTTTAGTACAATCCCGCCACCCATGCTGTGACCATATAGAGCAATCGGAATGCCCGGCGAGAGTTCCCTTGCCGTATTTGTCACTGCCGCAATATCATCGATAAAACTCTGATAATTTGGAATAATGCCATGCCACTTTTTTATGCCTTCCGGAGGCACTCCATGTCCGCGCTGGTCAGGGACAAGACAGGCAAAACCGGCACTGCACAGTTCCTGCGATATTTCAAGGTACGACCCCGAATGCTCACTAAAACCGTGACTGATAATAATAATCGCTTTCTTTTCGCTTTTATCCATGCCAACAGACAAGGTGTGTATAGCATGACCATCCTTCGCCGGCACACTGATTGATTTCTCATTCTCCCCTGACATAATGGAACCTCTCCTGTAATTGAGCGACCCGACATTGTACACATCTGTGCAATACGTGTCGGGTGCTGTTTTAATCGTTATTTATAATACACGCCACTACTCAAATTGTCAAATCTTATCAGCGAACCTCGGCGAAAACTTCGCTCAGGTCGATTGCAAACCCGTCCAAAACATGAATCGGTGCCCTCCCTCGGCAGCAGCATAAATTCGATAGGTAACAGGATTATGACAAGTAAGATCCATTCAACTTGCCCGAATTTTGACTTAATTTGCAATTGCGGGGTGCTTTTATTTATGCTATCATGGTGGCATCTATTAAAACTGTAACTGCGAGGAAAACCTATGGAACTTCAAACATTTACACTCATTGCCGGTGGACTTGCGCTTGTCTTTGTGATGACTTGTCTGGGCAGTGCGACCGTCTTTCTTTTCCGCAAGAATTTAAAAGAGGGGTCTGAGAAGATTTTTCTCGGCTTTGCTGCCGGGATGATGATAGGTGCTTCTGTTTTCGGACTTTTAATGCCTGCGATGGAAGACACAATGGAAACCTTGCAGTTTCCCGCAATTCCGATAGTCGGCGGGTTTATTCTCGGTGTCTTATTCCTGTTGGGGCTGGATAACCTCATACCACACATTCACCCATCATCGGATAAACCCGAGGGACTATCAACCGCATCAAAAAGAACGACACTGCTCGTCTCTGCTGTGACACTTCACAACATTCCCGAGGGCATTGCCGTTGGACTTACATTTGCAGTTGTCGCACAAAACGGGCACAACCCCGCCGCATACGCAGGGGCATTCGCGCTCGCGATTGGCATTGGCGTACACAATTTCCCTGAAACCGCAGCAATATCCAACCTGCTCCGCGAAGAAGGGCTTCCTCGCTGGAAAGCCTTTGTATACGGCAGCCTGACAGGAGTTGTCGAGCCTATTTTCGGACTTATCGCTGTGCTTATCGCCGCATGGATAGCACCGTATATGCCGTGGCTGCTGTCATTTGCCGCAGGCGCAATGTTTTACGTCGTCGTTGAGGAGTTAATCCCCGAAGCCCAAAAAGGCGGACACTCGCACAAAGGCACGATAAGTATTCTGGTTGGATTTATCGCCATGATGGTGCTTGATATGGCATTAGGATAGCAGATTGCCCGTCATCTCTGGGGGTGGGGTAACTTCAACTATGCACTCCTCGGCACGTCTGCTTTCGGCTTTGGTCACGGTGACACACAGGTTTTCAAACGTGAAGCTGTCGCCAACTTCGGGTATGCGCCGCAGCGAATCCATAATCCAGCCGCAGACAGTGTTTGACTCTGACTCCGCTTTTATGCCGAAGTGTGCAAACATATCTGTGACATAAGCCGAGCATAAAACTTTGTACTTACCCTCGCCTATTTCTACAAACTCATCAACAGCCTCATCCGATTCGTCCAAAATATCACCGACAAGCCGCTCTAAAATATCATCCATAGTCACAATGCCCTCTGTCCCGCCGTATTCATCGGTGACAATTGCCATGTGGCTCTGTTCATCTTTGAATAGTGCAAGCACATCAGAAACCTTTGCACTGGTGACGGTAAATAAAGCAGGACTGATGATTTCCTCAGGCAATCGAGAACTGCCCGCACCACTCGTTACCACCTGCCCTAAAAAATCACGAATATGTATGACACCTTTGATGTTGTCAGGTGAGTTTTCATAGACGGGAATCCGCGAGTAGCCGCTTTCAATAAAAGTCTCGGCAATAGTAGCCATATCAGCATCAAACGGCACGCTCACCATATCCACACGCGGGGTGATAACATCCCAAGCCTCGAAATCGTTAAAAGTGATAGCATTGGTAATCAGAGCTTGATTTTCCTCGTCAATCGCGCCGTCACTCGCTGCCTCTCCAACCATGTAAATCAGTTCTTGACCGCGCATATTTTGCTCATCTTCAGAGGCTTCCGTCTCGACTGACGTAAATGCTTTGCTGAGCTTATTTCTTATTTTCAGAACTCCGAGATTAATCGGCTTTAACAAAACCATAAGAAATCTGACAATTGGTGCAACAGCGAGAGCAATCCGTTCGGGTCGCTCTTTTGCCATGCTTTTAGGGAAAACATCTGTAAATACAACTACAATAGCACTGATTACAATGGTCGAAAACAGATATCCCCAATCGCCTATCAGATGCACAAAAAGAGTCGCCGAAAGCGTGGCGGCAGCAATGGCGATTGTATTATTCAAAATAAGCAGCGTTGATATAACCCTGTCAAACTGTTCATCATACATAAAAGCGACCAGTTTTGCACGCTGGCCTTTTTTGCCACCGACTTCCTCTAAGCTGTTAATTCTGGCACGTCTCAGTGACGAAAACGCCATTTCCGATGCACTTAAAAATGTGCCGATTACAAGCAGTATAACGAGAGATATTGACGATATAACGATAAATGCCACATCGGTATTCATTGTGATAGTTACCCCTTCTATGCATAAAAATATGTTCAATTATAACGTATCACGGTGTATTATGCAAGATAGTAAGAGATGCAGTTGACAAGATTATTCTCTGCTATACAGCTATGTATCCAAAAGCAATTGTTTAACAAAATCCATTATTTCCTCATATGTTGGAGCTTTTGCATTTCTGACATAATAGCCTGATGAACATACCCCCAGTGTGAGTGCATTTACTACGCCTAAATTGAGTACCAAACCCAGGCAGAATCCTGCGTTAAAATTGTCGCCTGCGCCTGTGGTGAGTATCGGCTTTTCGCAATAAGGACCCTCTACACGAAAAAATTCTCCTTCGATACAACAACACGCTTCTTTAAGCGGATGTACAACTACCCCAAAAATGCCCAAAGCTGAAAATGTCTTCATTACTTTTTCACGGAGATTATTTCTCCCGGTTGAGACTACATCCAGTACATCAGCTATAATGTTTAGTTCCTTCTCATTTAGCCCAAGAATAACTCGGAATTTTTCTTCAAATTGCTTGATTAACTCGATGGCGGCGATAATATCCTCGTATGAGCGTTTTTCAGGGTCCGCCAAATCAAATAAAGCAAAAGGTTTTTCCTTTGACATTGAATCGCTCATAAGAGGGAACGCTTCTTCAAGTAAGCCACGCCATATGCTGTTCATATGCGAAATCGCCGTCCAATTTCCAAAGCCAACTAAATCGCATTTACTAAAAAGAGATGCAACATCTCCGACGTTTCCAATAGCTGATTTTACTGACTCCCATGTTATATTATTAAATGGCGTAACCATGTTTAACATTAATTTGCCATCGCCAAATTCTAATGCTTCACTTCGGGCCGGTTCACATAAACTATAAACCTGCTCCATTTTATTCGCCATATCTCCAAATGCCGGATGAATATCCGGTATTCCTAACGCTCCGATATATGTTACCTTAGTTCCGTAAGATAAAAGCGCATTTGAAAGTATAGGCCCATTGCCTCCGAGCTTAGTCTGAACGGGAACAATTTCGAGATTTGTGCTTAATCCCGCAGCGCAGGAAATACGGTTGCCAAACGCATCCAGAGTGGGTATACGTGTGTATTGGTCAAGGTTTTGCCG
>WQTE01000005.1 GCA_009786445.1 Oscillospiraceae bacterium
GCTCTTGAAACGATATTTGCAGATACAGTTCATCAGAATACGAGAAGTCAACATGTTTTGAAAAAATGTGGATTTAGGTTTACCCATGAAGATGAGACTTTCCAATATTATAGGTTGGATAAATCTCATCATTATCGGCAACGTCAACTTGGAATTCCTAACTCTACTTTAGCTGACATACTTAAAGGAAAAACAAATAATGTCGCAATCAGCAAGCTTTTTGCCATTGCAAAGTATTTTGATTGTTCGGTTGAGTATTTAGCAATTGATGATATTGTAGATGCAAATTACGGAAAAACGTATGGGTTTACTTTGGAGCCTAATGAGATGGAGCTAATCCTAAAATATCGCAGCCTAGATGAGCGCGGTCAAGATGCAGTAGAAAATACGCTTGATTATGAGTATCAATCACACAAAGAAGCGTTAAAAAAAGCGGAATAGTGTATATGGAAGATTATATATAATAGGAAAGGCAAAAAAAATAATGCAAAACACAGATAAAAAAGATGAAGCAACATAAGCGAGCTTGAGCAAATAGTACGAACACTCCCTCTGTACTTGCAAAAGGATATACGCGCCTTTGAAGAAGGCGAAGCGAATAACGTTTCATATATTGACTGTCTAATCAATGAAGTTCAGGGATCAATCAGCTCTGCGCTGTGGGACAGGGAAATAAGCGAGGAAACCGCAAATAAGTTGTGGGCGCATTATGTATTAGGAGAATAACTATTATGAGCATTGAAAGCAAAACGTACATTGATATAGTAAAGTTGTGGAAGAGCTGGAATGTAATCAGCGAGACTGATTATGACTTGAGGCTTGACAATCATAAAATATTGTTTGCATACAATTCCGGCAAAATTGAAAACCCAAGCATAACATATAATGATACTCGTGAAGTGTTTGCCAACGGAAAAGTGTTAAACTTTACGGGCGACCCCGGAACATTGTTTGATATACAGAATCAAAAACTCTGTTATGAAATGTTAAAGCCCAAACTGGCAGAAAAAGAGCCGCTGTCGCTTGCTCTGGTTAAAGATACCCACGAAGCAATGATGGGGGGCTCATACACTACGCGCCTATACGTAGAATTAGGAGAAAGACCCGGAAAATTCAAAATGCACGATTTTGAAGTAGGTTTAGAGGGGGTTGGTTCGTTGCCGGAGGAAGTAGAAGGGCAAATGAGCGAGCTTATAAACGAAATGGAAACCAGTACAGAGGAAGGCATATTAACTGCGGCGGCATATTTCCACTCGAAGTTTGAGCATATCCACCCCTTTGCCGACGGAAACGGCCGCGTTGGCAGGGTTTTATTAAATTATTTTCTGATGATTAACAACCATCCACCAGTAATTATATACGAGGTTGATAAACACGAATACTACGATGCTCTAAATAAATACGACACCTCAGAAGATATAATGCCGATGAGGCGACTGCTCGAGCAACAACTTTGCAAGACGTGGGAAAAAACACTTGAACGAGCAGAAAGAAGAAAAGACAAAAATGAGGTGCAGGTATGATACTAATGTGCAAAGATAGTCCTGTATATTATATAGGCGAGTATATTGACGGGGTGATTTCTGCAATAACTGCTGTGCTTGCTTTATCTACGGCTGTCTGATGTAGCTGAAGATTAAATCCGGTGTTTGACGATTTGCTAATGTCAGAACATCGTCATCAATGGTGAATGTCCAGCTCTCTAGCCCTACCCCCCATAAATACATCAACAAATGGTCGTCACCCTCTGTGCCCCATTCAAAAATATCCATAGCACCTGAAAAACCGCGCTCACCGAAACCGTCATCGTAAAAAAGATAAACATAACTCTCATCTTCATCCCAAGCCCATGTGCCGATTAAATCCGGGTTAATAACAATATCCATGAACTCTTCCGCATCCAATTCCGGATCAACATGCATTGTGGCTTCCTCGCGGATGTAGCTGAAGCTCATACCTTGCACTAGCAGACTTTCGATGGAAAAGATATCTCCCACTACAGAAAACGTCCATCCCTCAGTACCCAAAGCTGTCTCTATAAGTAAAGTATCCTCGTAGGTTCTCCACTGAAAAGACTCCCGCTCTCCGACAAAACCTCGAACACCCGTTCCGTCAGCTTGAAACTCGTATGTGTAACTAAGGTCTAAAAGCCAAAACCACGTGCCGAGCAATACATCGGCATGCTCTGCCGGCACAGCCACCGGTACGGGGTCGTCGATATCTGAAAACAGATGCAAAATATCGGATAACTCCTCAACACCCGGTACGTAAGTAATAGTTATGGAACGCAGATATCCACCATGGGCACTATAAAATTGGCGCATTTGCACGGAAGCCCCCATTACATCCATCTCAATAGATGCAGAGTACCAGTCATGACCGCCAATCCGGGTAGTGCCGCTGTTTTCGGTAATACGCGCCCCAATAGCTTCAAACTGATTCGTCACATTTTCAAAGATGTCGCTTCTGCTGATACCTAAGACAGCTCGCAGTAAGGGCAGTCTTTCATAATTAATATTTACATTTGCGCCCGTTGCGGCACTTATCGCTATCATGTAGAGAGAATCGACCGCCGCATCCGCAGACTCCGCTCCGGCATCATCCAAAAAGTCCGTTGCCACATCCAAAATCATTAAAACTTGCTCGTCAGTGGGGATATCCCAAAAAGCGGGTAATACAAAGTGAAATCCTAAGTATTCACTGGTAAATACACGGTTGTTCCATTCGCCGGGAGTGGGGCTGATAGGAGAAAAACCGGCACAGCCGGTCAAGCTGACGACGAGTAGCAGGGTAAGAATTGTTACTAATATTATTTTTTTCATTTTTTCACTCCATACATCATTACATCATTGTTACATCATTTATATCGCGGGCTCGGCGTGAAATACTCAAAGATTATCATGTCGTGCTCCCTTTCGGCACGCTCAATATCCTGATCGGGACGAATGGTCCATGCAATCCTCATTACACCCAAAAATCTGCAAAGCTTTACCGTTAAAGGCCTGTAAGTATTGGAAAAAGCCAGATAATGCGGGCGAGAGATAAAGTTTGTCAAGAGATTTCCGAGGATAAGTGCTGTATATCGCGATAACGGCTCGAGAAATCTCGGCAGGCTGCTGAGTTGACCTCTCAAAACATCAGGGGCATTTTTTCTAAACCACCCTACGATTCTCGGATCAAAACTCTCCATGCACCATATCTTTCCGTCTTTGCGAAGAACGTCAAGTGTGTTCTCGCAAAAGAGCTTATTTCTCTTTCTTTCTGTCGGCTTAAGCTCAACAACAACGGGAGCATCTCCCAAAACGTCAAGGGCTTCAGAAAGCAAAGGGATTTTTTCATCCGTTTCAAACAATGTGTACTCAGATAATTCTGCATATGTCAAGTCATGCACCAGCTTGTCAATCCCGCAAGTGCGCTTTAAGTCATAATCGTGAAAGACGACTATCTTTTCATCTTTAGTCATTTGCACATCGAGTTCCACGCCGTAACCCGCCTCTCTCGCCGCGGCAAAAGACGAAAGCGAATTTTCGGGTATCGACTGATCTTCCATGTGAAGACCCCTGTGAGCGCAATACAAACCATAAAATATCCCGGCTGTTTCCTTAGCGCGCGCCGACATCTTCCCCGGGGCAATACAGAAGATTATCACAATCAAAAGACCTAACAAAATCCCAATAATTAATAAAAATAAATGCATTATCACACCTCTAACCAAAATCGCCTTTCAAGTATCTTTCTTTATCTCTTCCCTTTTCGTGGTAAGCCACTCTGCTTTCAAAATAGTGCTCCCAACCTGTCAATTGTGCAAGAGCATTTATCAGCAGAGTGTAGTTGCCCTTGACAGACAGAGCAATTATCTGCAAAATCAGTGCACCAATATCGTCAACACTGTTTTCCACCGCTAATGAGTCTAACCAGTTATTCATAAAAGCGTTAAAGTCGTGGATATTCAAGGCATCGAAGTCGGTACTCGGTATATCCAAATCCTCAATGTCTTTTTTCATCAACTTATTTACCATAATGGTAATCGCCATGCCGTAAAGTAAGTCGTCTCCGCTTATGTACCCAAGTTCAGCTTGATAGTATTGCTTGTAAATAGGCCGGGACTTGCTGATGATTTGATTGATGTTATTAATCGACTCCGTCATATTCCTGATGATACGGTAAAATTCAGAGCTTTCATCTATATTATTGACCACTCTTTCAACAAAGAGCATCTTTGATATACAGGTGCAAGTCAGCAGTACATCGACAAGATAAATGAGTGCGTCTCGGTAATAGTCACTGAGATGGTCAAGTTTATAGTTGCGCCTTGAATCAGTAATTTCATCGTTTCCTGAGAGCGCAGAGATAAGCTTAACAGGTTCAAAAATCCCTATAGTTTCGCATATTTTATCTATATAGACTTTATTTGTTTTGTTCGCTTTGCCGACCGGACTACGCTTCGGTAAGGTGTCTTCGATGCCCTTGCGTACAAAAGATTTGGTGCTGCGTAAGTACTTATTGATTTTATTTTTATAGTAGTTTTTGTCAAACAGCAGGTTAAACTGGTCTATATCTGTCATTTTATAGGTGTCTTTGCAGAAACTCAGCAGCACAACACTAATATCAGCCTTTTTCATCGAGCTGATGTAAGGGGAGTTTGTTTTAGACTTGGTATCACTCAGCATAATTGCAATCGCGCTAATCGTAATCATATCTAAACTATCAAACTGACCCAGGACTGCGTTGTCGAAGTTCTCATTGTCGTTGCTGTTTAATTTTAACCTTTCAAGCAGCTTCTTCACAGGATTACCGTAATCGGACTTTTGCTCCCCATCAACGATTTTACCGGGAGTCAAAGTCGTTCTCCCCTTTAACAAGTTATAACGTAAAAATGACTTCCATACATCCCACGCAGTATATCATATTCTTTTGTCAATTTCTATATAAAATTTTTCAGTTTTTGCAATATTGCATTTATTGATTGTATGCATTATACTTTAAATTGTGTAGTAAAAAAATCATTTAAGAGGTAAAGAGATATTGAAATCATTAAATAAAGCACTGCTGCTGTTCATTTTTATATTTTCTTTTGTGGTCGGGTGCGCCGGAGCACCTGAGGAAGAACTGCCGGAAGTTACAGCAACCCCCAGACCCACGCCGATTATTACTCCTACTCCGGAAGTTCCCGATTTTGACCAGATAGAATGCTCCCATTTTTGGAGGCTTCCCGACTGCCACACCCCCAGATACTGCCTTGACTGTGGTGAAATTTCCGCAGGACCTACCCCACATGAGCCGGCCGGAGGCAACTTCCAACAACCGCCGGTTTGCATACTCTGCGGAGATATCGTCGGAGAGGTGCTTCCGCCAAATTTCACAACACTTGGGTTTCAAATAAACACCACTTTCGGCAGGTCGTATGATTTTCTCACCGTGACAAGTGAAGAGCCGACAATTGCCACTACGGGAACAGTTTCACTGTTATTTGTTGATATTTTTGAAACCGAAGAAGGCTACCCAAGAGTGCCGGGCCACCAATTCATCCGCGCAAGGATTATGATGCTTTTCGATGATGAGTCTGCTAGGGAGCATGGCTATATGTATATTATCGGGCATGTCGATTACTACAGCATGAATCTAAATGACCCGTCCCTGCCCTTTGATGAGCTTGCTGAAAGCGATATTGAAGGCTTTAGGATTTCAAACAGAACTCTCAATTTAAATGGTGAGGAACGTGAGTATTTTATCAGATACGAAGAAATCATGAGCACCTGGGTCGATGGTGTTGCACACGTGATGCGAGAATACACTTTTATAGTCCCCATAGGTTATGACGGCATGGTCATCTACCTTTCCAACGCCGCAAACTGGAGAGCAGGCGGAAACAGAATCCTCTCTGACAACATAGACAATAACACCCTATTTTTCAGATTGGTGGGACAGACAGGGTGATCTATCACTTAACCCTGTGAAGAACGCTTTGACAGTTCGTAACCGGCGGTGGTTATGAACGCAATCACCAAACAGAGGATTACTTCACCGATGCTGAGCGCAGTTACGGAGAACATAATGCTAATAAACGGAACATACAAAATTACCGCTAAAATGGCGATTAAAAATAAGAGTGAGACGTTCAGTAACCTGCTGTTAAATAAAACTCTTCCGGATGGGGTAGAGCCCTCGGATTTTGATGGATAGGCAATTAAAACCACCCCGATAACGAGGGTGAAGAAACACATACTCATGGCGAGAGTTTGCTGACCGCTGTCAGAATTATCTGCAACGACTACGCCGTACAAGTATGCAGCTATAGCACCGCCAAAAAGAAACATTGCCCTAGAGATAACGGACGAAAACGTATGCTTACTGAACATAGGTTCTTGCGGATCCCTGGGTTTTCTGTTCATAACACCGGGTTCCTTCTTCAAAGCCCCTAGAGAAATAGCAGGAAAAGTCACTGCCAACAAGCCTATAAACAAAATCTGTGTGGCAGAAAGCGGTGACGGAAAGCCCAAAATAACCAAAACGAGATTAATCAATATCAGGCTGAGATTACATCCGAGAATATAACCGATAACCTTTCTGATGTTGTCATAAATTGTCCTGCCTTGCTCAATTGCAAACGCAATACTTTCAAAGCTGTCGTCAGTTAAAATCATTTCGGCAGCCTCTTTTGCTGTATCAGTGCCCGTAAGCCCCATAGCTATACCAACGTCAGACATTTTCATAGAAGGAACATCATGTACACCTTCGCCTGTCATTGCAACAACATTTTTACGTCTCTTGATTGCAGTTATAATACGCACCCTATGCTCGGGTGAAACCCTTGCAAAAACATTGACATATTCCACCCTCTCCGTAAGGGCATCATCACTCAGAGCATCAATTTCACTACCATCGAGTACCTCGCCGCCACTTCCTATTATTCCGAGCTGCCTTGCTGCCGCTGCAGCGGTTAGCTTGTGGTCACCCGTTATCATTTTCACATTGATTCCCGCCGCTTGGCACTTCTCAATCGACTCTTTTGCTTCCTCGCGCAGCGGGTCAATGAGGCACATCATCCCTACATATATGAGGTCATCCTCAACGTTGTCAATTGCCTCTGGGCTGCTGTATTCTTTATATGCACACGCCAAAACGCGCATAGATTTAGATGCAAATTCCTCGTTTCTGGCTAAGAGCCGCCGCTTAATTGACTCAGACATCGGAACAATCTCGCCATCTAAGTAAACTCCCGACGAGCGGTTGATAATAGCCTCGGGCGCACCTTTCGTATTCATGATTACCTTGCCCGCTTGCATATTATAGGTTGACATCATTTTCCTTGCAGCGTCAAAGGGAATCTCGTGAATACGCTGGTTTGCGGCATTCAGTGCCATCTTTTCCAGACCAAGTTTTGCCCCGAACACAAGCAAAGCACCTTCTGTCGGGTCGCCTCTTACTTGGGAATTCCTCTTGTCAAAAGTGGCATCGTTACACAAAACAGCAATCTCAGCAATGAGTGCTATGTTTCTTGACATGATGCCGTCTGATACTACAAGCCCTTTTGCCTTATAACCGACACCTGTCACTTCATAGAGGTTTTCAAAGTCAGCTACCTGTACTACGGTCATCATGTTTTGAGTAAGAGTTCCTGTCTTGTTTGAGCAAATTATGGTAGTGCTCCCCAGTGCTTCTACAGCTCTTAGTTTCTTGACCAATACTTTTGACCTTACCATTCTCTTTGCACTGGGAGCGAGTATTACCGTTGCTGCAATAGCTAAGCCGCTCGGAACTGCGGCAACCGCAAGCGAGGCAGAAACTAAAAACATATTGTCAATCTCGCGATAATTGCCGAATCCGAGAAAGTTATACAATAAACCTATCAAAAATACTGCTGCACAAGCGGCAATACACAGTATTCCGAGAGATTTCCCCATATTGTCCAGTTTGTCTCGGAGCGGTGTATTTTCATCATTCTCTGTCTCGGCAACTGCCCCGCCTCTTGCTGCCTCGGAGTCAATCCCTGTGGCAAAAACAACACCCGCACCCCTGCCGTAAATGACTGTGCTTCCCATGTATGCAAGGTTTTTTCTATCAGAGAGTGAAGCACCCTCCGGGATTATTGCATTAGCTTGTTTTCTGACCACAGTATATTCCCCGATAACCGAAGATTCATCAACACGCATATTCACAGTTTCAATCAGCCTGAGATCCGCCGGTATACAATCTCCACAATCCAGCATGACTATATCGCCCGGCACTACGTCAGGGGTGTCAATTTTCATGATTTGACCATCTCTTTTAACTTTCACCTTTGGACTTGCCAATTCGTTGATTTCACGCAAAGCATTATCGGCGTTACTCTTCCGCGATACCCCTATAGCCATATATACCATAAGAATAGCAAATATGATGATAGCTTCAGAAAATCTTCCAAAACCTTCACCATAACCAAAAATTACTGACACAACAACTGCAACTATCAGTACAATGACAAGAACATCCTTAAACTGACGTATAATATTGATTACAGATGGCTTACGTGACGACCGAAGCAGTCTGTTTAGTCCGTAGTCTTTCGCTCGCTCGCTCGCCTGCTCAGAGGTAAGTCCTATAACAACATCTGTATTTAGCTCGGAAAGAGCCTGATCAATATCCATTGTATAAAAATTCGCGCTCATAGTTATGATTTTCCTCCCAAAAACTATGATAACCTCTTGAAACTCATTTAATTATATGCTATAATCTACCAATAGTAAAGTGTAAAAAGGACATCTCCGGAAACTCAGCAATGACTTTTTGGCGTTGTCCCCTATTGCGGTTAACGAAAGTGAGGTGATTTGTGTGGGCGTAGGCAGAATAGGTGGTTTTAATACAGCCGCCAATGCTTATCAGCATACCAGTAATGCTCATAGACTCCTGGGCACTGCAAATCGCTCTCTTGGTACTCCCGGGTCACAAAATCCAACACAGACAGCTATACCCGGTATACTTCCCCTCCAAATCGGAAATATGAGTGCCGCCTTAGTTTTTCAAAGTACCGATGGCGACAGTGTAGAATTATCACACAGAGCCATGGGTATGCAAGGGTTTACCGGAGGTGCGCATGGAGTTCTTGAGCCGCAGGGTGCTTGCGAGACCTGCGCAAACCGCCGCTATGTCGATGTTTCAGATGATATGTCTGTCTCTTTCCAGACTCCTACGAATATTCATCCAAGTATAGCCGCCGTCAAAGTCTCTTCACATGAGCAAGAGCATGTTCGCAACGAGCAAGCCAATGCCGAGCGCAATGACCGCACAATCACCCATCAGTCTGTTACCTTCCAATATGCAATTTGCCCCGAATGCGGAAGATTTTACGTTGCAGGTGGCACAACCAGAACTCAGAGCGTAGGAAATACCGAGGAAGAAGACCATACTGTAGGCCCCGACCTCGGCTCAGGCGTAGGCGACCATGAACATCACCATCATCACCACGGCGACGACGAGGATGGTCACTCACATTGATGGTTGTCTTTGCTATAGGTTATATATAAACCTAAAACTCAGCAGAACCCACTGTCCGTGGAAACGGAACTACATCTCTGATATTCGATACACCTGTCAGGTACATAATTAAGCGCTCAAATCCTATGCCAAAACCTGCGTGTTTTGTTCCGCCGAAACGCCTTAAATCCAGATACCAACCATAAGATTCCACCTCTAGACCCATCTCTTCTATGCGCCTGGTCAAAATATCCATGCGTTCCTCGCGCTGGCTGCCGCCGATTAGTTCTCCAACTCCCGGCACAAGCAAATCCATAGCCGCAACAGTTTTCTCATCATCGCTTAGCCTCATATAGAAAGCCTTTATATCCTTTGGGTAGTCCGTCACAAAGACGGGCTTTTTAAATTGTTTTTCTGATAAAAACCGCTCATGTTCGGTCTGTAGGTCACAACCCCAGAAAACCGGAAACTCAAAATTTTCTCCCGCGCTTGACAAAAGCTCAATAGCTTCGGTATAAGTGATGTGTCCAAATTTAGAATTTGCAACAGATTTCAGTCTTTCAAGAAGACCTTTGCATACAAAATTATCCAGAAATTCCATTTCGAAGGGACAAGACTCAAGTACTTTCTCAATTATATATTTGAGCATATCCTCCGCAAGTTTCATGTCGTCGGCAAGGTCGGCAAAGGCGATTTCAGGCTCTATCATCCAAAACTCGGCAGCATGGCGCGGAGTGTTTGAGTTTTCCGCACGAAAGGTCGGACCAAACGTGTAGACATCAGAGAATGCTAAAGCGTAAGCTTCGGCATTTAACTGACCCGAAACAGTGAGGCCCGCCGGTTTACCGAAAAAATCCTCTTTATGGTCGGTAGTGACATGGAACATCTCCCCCGCACCCTCAGCATCGCTACAGGTTATAATCGGGGTATGGACATATACAAAACCACGCTCCTGAAAGAAACAGTGAATAGCGTGAGCGGCGACAGAGCGAATCCTAAAAACAGCAGAAAATAAATTTGTGCGAGGTCTCAAATGGGCAATAGTCCGAAGAAACTCGGGAGAATGTCTTTTCTTCTGAAGCGGATACTCGGGAGTCGATTCACCCTCCACGGCCACATCGGTCGCGAGAATCTCAAACGCCTGTTTGGCATCCGGAGTCAGCTTAAAAGTGCCCGTAGCAACAAAAGCCGCACCTACATTTTGTGAAACAATATCAGAAAAGTTTAAAAGACGTGTTTCATCCAGAACAACCTGCACTCCCTTAAAACAGCTTCCGTCATTTAATTCAATAAACCCAAACGCCTTCATATCTCGAATAGACCGAGCCCACCCGCAAACAGTAATCTCTTTACCATCAAGGGATTCGCCGTTTTGATAAAGCTCCCGAACCTTAACCACTGACATAAACAACCTCCTACATATCATTCCAGTAACACAGGCGCACCCGTGACAAGACTTTGCCGGATATCAAGCACTCGCTGATTTCGGCTCTGACACCATTTCACGCTAAGAGTCCGCTCGGACTCAACATAGGGACCGTCAACGAGCACGTCAATATTTCCCAGAAACTCTGATATTGAAGCATCGCTCTCTGAGAGCCGACAAAGCTCCTCAAAAACAAATCCTGTAAAAACCCAAACATTCAGTCCGAAAGACCGTGCGGCGGCGGCAAGCTGTGCAGAGTCAGCCACTTGCTCAAAAGGCTCGCCACCGGAAAGAGTAAGCCCATCTGTAAGGGGATTCGCCCTCATCTTATCTATCAGCTTCGCGACATCAATATTCTCGCCGCCTGACTCATCCCAAGTGTCCGGATTGTGGCAACCCGCACACCTAAACTGACACCCCTGTGTAAAAACAACAAACCTCAGACCGGGTCCATCGACAATAGAGTCCTCAACAATACCGGCAATTTGCATAACGACAACGACCATGCCTTTCAACTACGCTACAAATCACAAACTTAAACCTATCTCACACCGTGAAGCACACGGTCTTGCTCCTCTGCACGCTTAGCATCGTTAAATCTATCAACAGTACCTACCAAATATCCGGTGATACGCCTTATTCTCTCAAAGGGTACATTGCCGTCCCTCTCGGTTCTGTCGCAGCATGGACACCTGTCTTTGATAAATCCTGTGTAGCCGCAGACAGGGTCTCTGTCAACAGGGTGATTTATAGACCCGTAACCAACTCCACTCTCTTGCATAAATCTGATTATCTTCTCAAATGCCTCAAGATTATCCAGCGGATTGCCATCCATTTCTACATAGCTGATATGACCTGCGTTGGTGAGAGCATGGTAAGGAGCTTCAATCCTGATTTTGTCGTAAGCGTTTATTTTGAAATCTACAGGAATGTGAAAACTGTTGGTATAGTAATCTTTGTCCGTTATCCCCGGGAGGTCACCGAATCTGTCCCTGTCCATTTTCACAAACCTGCCGGCAAGCCCCTCTGCCGGTGTGGCAATCAGTGTGATATTAAGACCTCGCGCTTTAGTTTCTTTGTCGCAACGGGTACGCAAATGACTGACAATTTCCACACCTAAATTTTGGGCGCGTTCGCTCTGACCGTGATGTTCACCGATAAGCGCCGTGAGAGTCTCAGCAAGTCCGATAAACCCTATAGTCAAAGTACCGTGCTTGAGAACATCTCTTATTTCATCGCCACGCTTGAGTTTCTCACTACCAAGCCAAACGCCCTGACCCATCAGAAACGGAAAGTTTTCAACGCGTTTTCTGCACTGAATATCAAATCTTTCAAGAAGCTGCTCAATGACCAAATCGAGTTTATAGTCTAAATCTTCAAAAAACCGCTCCAAATCACCATTTGCTTTTAGAGCAAGTCTTGGCAGATTAATAGAAGTAAAAGAGAGATTTCCCCTGCCGCTGCCTATTTCGCTGCCTTTGTCGTATTCATTTGCAATAACGCGGGTTCTGCAGCCCATGTATGCTATTTCAGTATCGCGGACACCCTCTTTGTAAAATGCGATATTAAATGGTGCATCGACAAAAGCAAAATTTGGAAACAGCCTTTTTGCACTACAGCGACAAGCGAGCTTAAACAAATCATAGTTCGGGTCGCCCGGATCAAAGCTGACACCCTTTTTCACTCTGAACACCTGTATCGGGTAGATGGGAGTCTCACCGTTGCCGAGACCGGCTTCCGTTGCGAGCATGACATTTTTCATCACCATGCGACCCTCGGGGGATGTATCCATGCCGTAATTGATTGTAGAAAACGGTGTCTGCGCCCCTGCGCGAGAGTGCATTGTGTTTAAGTTGTGTATGAGCGCTTCCATAGCTTGATAAGTGGTGCGGTCGGTTTCCTTATTCGCAAAATAGAGTGCTGTCTTCTGGATTGCCTTTATCTCATCTTTGTCATACTCATATTTCCTACAAAGTGCTTCAAGCTCCAGTTCCAAGTATTTTTCATTGTTTTCCAAAGTCGGAAACAGTCCTGTCTCATCGCAGATCTTATCGGAAATATTTTTAAGGTCATCCTCGGGGTCATCAATGTTCTTAGCGAGCATCAGAGCCTTTGCCAAATTTTGGCGGTATAATCTGATATACGTCTTTGTAACACCTTCTGCCATACCATAGTCGAAGTTTATGATACTCTGACCGCCGTGTTGGTCGTTTTGGTTTGATTGAATCGCAATGCAAGCCAAAGCAGTGTAGGAGGCAATATCGTTTGGCTCGCGCAAATGACCATGACCTGTAGAAAAGCCGCCCTTAAACAGTTTAATTATATCTATCTGGCAACATGTGGTGGTGAGTGTGAGGAAATCGAGGTCGTGAATGTGAATGTCCCCCTCCGCGTGAGCCTCTGCATGGTCAGGGTTTAACACAAACATATTGTAAAATTGTTTAGCACCCTCAGAGCCGTATTTAAGCATAACACCCATTGCCGTATCGCCGTCAATGTTGGCATTTTCACGCTTTACATCACTGTCGCAGGCATCAGCATATGTGATTTCTTCATAAACCCTCATCAGGCGAGTTCTCATTTGCCGTATACGATTGCGCTCGTTACGGTATGTTATGTATTCGCGCGCTGTTGTTATGTAGCCATTGTCCATCAAAACTTTTTCAACAACGTCTTGAATATGTTCGACATCCGGGGCTTCTTCTCCCTCGCTCTCTAATGTAGAAAATACTTCATCTGCAAGTTTATCTGCCAAATCTCCATTTACAGCTCTGTGAGTTTCGGCAAAGGCTTTTGAAATCGCTCCGGAAATTTTAGAAATGTTAAACGTTGTGATTCTTCCATCCCTCTTCCTGATGGTTGTAATTGGCATCTGTAATTCCTCCATTTGCACAAGAGTGCTAACTGTATGTTTTTCGACCGAAGCACAACATATTGTGCACAAAGTCGCTCTCGGGATACTCATTGTACAACTGATAGATATTAAAGTCAATAATAATTTTACATTTTTTTCATATTTTTCTTAATTTCTCTCTTAATCTTGGTCAATATTGCAAAAATGTGGTAAAATAGTTAAAATAAAAGTATCTCTTAAAACTGGGAGTGATTTTTTTGTCACCAGGTTCAGGGCTAAAATCTGATGCACGTCAATTGATGTTTGAAAAAGCACCGCTCCTCTTCCTCATCAGCTTATTGTTCGTGCTCCTAGACACCACATTATCACAGCTTGTCTTTCGATTGCCCGGAACAATCGACCTGCCAAATATGTATGAAAGACTTGCTGCGGGAGAAATGCCTTCGTTTATGTTAATGTATTCAAATTTCCGCCCGTTTGGTGTGGTGTTAGCTGTGGTAATCTTCTTTATCAGGCGGATACTGAATACCGGATTTATCGGCTACTGTATGAGGGTAAGGCGCAGACAAGATACAGAATACAAGGATATTTTCAGCGGCTTCATTATATTCCACAAGGTGGTGCTTATATTTCTGATATCATCAACATTTATCTTTCTATGGAGTCTGCTGCTGCTTATACCCGGAATCATCGCATCTTACAGATACAGGCTCGCATACTACATATTACTCGATGATCCGAGAAAAGGACCTCTGCAATGCCTCAATGAATCCACAACTTTAATGAACGGCGCAAAAGTGGATTTGCTGATAATTGATGTTAGCTTCTTAGGTTGGCATATCTTAAACTTCTTACTGATGATACTAATCCGGGCTCCGTTTGCCATCCCTCTGGTTTCCATATGGCTCTCGCCCTACATAGGCATTACGATAGCGGGTTTTTACGAGCAACGAATAAAGGGCATCGCCGTATAAGATTGGAGAAACAATTGAAGCAAGACATGACGATAGGCAAAGAATGGAAACATATATTGCTTTTCACCCTGCCGATAATACTTGGAAACTTTCTGCAACAACTCTACAATATAATTGACGGAATCATAGTTGGAAATTTCGTAGGTGAGAGGGCATTTGCAGGGGTCACAACGAGCGGACCGCTGGTGTTGCTCTATCTTGCACTTGCGATTGGTATGTCGGTCGGTGTCTCAACGACAGTCTCGCAATATTTCGGAGCAGGTAAACAAAAGGAACTGCCGATAGCCATAGACACTGCACTCTTGCTGCTTGGGGGATGCGGACTGCTTTTCACAATACTTGGAGTTGCCCTGTCTCCCGTACTGCTCGAGCATCTTTTGAGTGTACCCGAAGACATACTACCCTACGCAGTTGCATATATGCGCATTTACAGCGCAGGACTGTTCTTTCAGTTTATATACAACAGCATAGCGGCGATACTCAGGGGTTTTGGCGACTCAAAAGCAATTCTCTATTTCCTGTTAGTCACAACAGTACTCAGTGCAGCTCTCACATTTTTGTTTGTGCTGGTAATCCGATGGGGAGTTGCAGGAGCAGCATTTTCAACAGTGCTTGCACAGGGGGTATGTGCTGTTATCTCCTATATATATCTAAGAAAACGCTACCCCTACGAAAAAGACGGCAAGCACTGGGACGGAAAATTGGCAATCACAATGACAAAACTCGGAATACCGATAGCCCTTCAAATGAGCCTCATATCAGTCGGTAACGGTGCAATGCACCGCCTTGTAAACAGCTTTGGTCTGACCAGCCCCGACGTAGTCCCCGCTTACGGTGCAGCAATAAGACTTGACTCACTTGTCTTCGTTCCAATGTCAGGATTTCAAGCAGGACTCGCAAGCTTCACAGGGCAAAACCTCGGAGCCGGAAAGCTCGACCGTGTACACCGTGGGCTGCGCTATGCAACACTCATGTCCGTATTATGCACAGTTTTTATAAGCCTTACATATTTCATTTTTGCCGAGCAAATCGTCGCTCTGTTCGGGCTCTCGGAAGGTGCGCTTGTGATAGGAGCAGAAATTGTCAGATATTTCGCGCTCGTATTCTGGCTACTATGTATAAACATGATGTTTAGCGGCGTATTGCAAGGCGCAGGCGACACATTCATCATTTCAATGGCATCGCTCACCTCACTCTCCGTACGAGTAGCCACGGGCTATTTAACCGCACATTTCGGCATCCTCGGCTACGAAGCAGCATGGTTACCCGTCCCGCTTGGCTGGGTTTTCTGGGCAATAATTATATACACCCGCTTCTTCTCAGGAAAATGGCTATCCAAAGCCGTTGCAGGAAAATACGCAGAAGGGACATGAATATGGATACAAAATACAGTTTTTACGCCCTGATATCCAGGATGAAGTACATTACCAGATGGTCACTAATGAGAAACTCCGAGTCGGAAAATGTGCAGGAGCACTCCCATATGGTTGCGGTTTTCGCACATGCGCTTGCCGTCATAAGGCGCGATATATATGGGAGAAAAGCCGACCCCGGGCTTGCGGCACAAATAGCGCTCTTCCATGACTCATCGGAAATCTTCACAGGCGACCTCCCCACTCCCGTGAAATACTTCGACCCCGAAATAATGGATGCATACAAGAACGTTGAGGCAGTGGCAAGCAAAAAACTAATCACAGCACTGCCTTCGGAACTCCGCCTTACATACAAAAAACTGCTCTCACCACAGCAAGACGATGAAATGTACGCCTTGGTAAAAGCCGCAGATAAACTCTCGGCATATGTGAAGTGCCTTGAAGAGCTCAAAGCAGGTAACCCGGAGTTTAAAAACGCAGCAAAGCAATGTAAGCAAAAACTTGATGCACTGAGTCTCCCTGAAGTCGTCTATTTCATGGAACATTTTTTACCCGCATTTGAATTAACACTAGACGAACTGGATTTCACATTTGAGTAATGTATCCTCGGGGACACACTCCTATGTGTCCCTTATGATTAAAAAGGAAGCAAAAATATGGCTAACACAAAATTAAGCGACCGTGTAAAAAAACTCCGTGAGCAAAGCTTAAGCTCAGCTCCGCAGCTCAGCTTAGAGCGTGCGTTGCTTGTAACGGAAACCTACGAGTTGTATGAGGGCAGAGTCTCTACACCGGAGCTCAGAGCACGCGCGCTCCACAACATTATGAAGAAAAAAAAGCTCTGTATAAACCCGGGCGAACTTATCGTTGGCGAAAAGGGTGAAACCCTGCAAACTGCTCCAACATTTCCTGAGCTTCTCTGTCACACAGAGGATGACATGAAAACGATGGATGCACGTAAACTTATATCTTTTAAAGTAAATGCCGATGATTATTCCGTTCAGGAGAAAAAAATCAGGCCCTTCTGGGAAAATAGATGTATGCGGAAAAAGATTACCTCTGCCGTCAGCGATAGCTGGCTTGATTCCTACAGCGCAGGCATTTTTACCGAATTTATGGAGCAGCGAGGTCCCGGGCACACCGTATGCTCGGAAGTGATTTACGAAAACGGATTTTTGGACTTTAAGAGCAAAATTTCTAAAGCTCTGGAATCCCTTGATTTTGCAGAAGATACGGCGGCACTCTCTAAAGCAGAGCAGCTTCGGGCTATGGATATAGCCTGCGATGCAATCATATTGCTGGGCAAGCGATACTTTGAACTGGCAACTGAAATGGCTAAAAGTGAACAAGACCCCACAAGAGCGGCAGAGCTACTGCAAATTGCCGAAAACTGCCGCATAGTCCCCGCATTTAAGCCGCAAACATTTTGGCAGGCCTTGCAACAATATTGGTTTGTGCATATATGTGTCACGACAGAGCTGAATCCTTGGGATGCTTACAGCCCCGGCAGACTTGACCAGCATCTGTACCCATTTTATAAAAGGGAATCCGAAGCGGAAACGATTGATAATGAGCAAGCCTTGGAGCTGTTGCAATGCCTATGGATAAAGTTTAATAATCAGCCGGCACCACCCAAGGTAGGCATAACGTTAAAAGAAAGCAGCACCTATACCGACTTTGCAAATATAAACACAGGTGGCATAACGCCGGACGGCTCTGACGGGGTGAATGATGTGAGCCGCCTGATACTTGAGTGTATGGATAGTATGCGTCTGCTGCAACCCAGCTCAAATGTACAGATTTCAAAGAAAACTCCACAGTGGTTCTTAAAAAGAGCTTTGGAAATATCGCGTAAAGGCTGGGGGCAGCCTGCGTTTTATAACACAGATGCAATTGTGGCAGAGCTTTTAAACGCAGGAAAATCTCTGGACGATGCACGTCGTGGTGGTGCGAGCGGATGTGTCGAAACCGGTGCTTTCGGGCGGGAAGCCTATATATTGACAGGTTATCTCAACTTGCCTAAAATACTGGAACTCACTCTCAATAACGGATTTGATACACGGACAAATAAACAAGTCGGCCTGCCGCTCGGTTACGGCTCTGACTTTAATAGCTTTGAAAAACTCATGGAAGCATATAAACAGCAGTTAAACCATTTTGTCAATATTAAGATACAAGGCTCAAACACCATTGAAGCCCTGTATGCAAAGTATATGCCTGTCCCCTTTTTATCTGTGATAATCGACGATTGCATCGAAAAAGGCAAGGACTATAATGCGGGTGGAGCTCGATATAACACGGCTTATTTGCAAGGAGTAGGTATCGGGACTGCCGCTGACTCTCTTGCCGCCATAAAGCACTATGTTTTCGATAAAAAAGAGCTCTGCTTCAGTGAGCTTTTAACTGCTTTGGATGCCGATTTTGAGGGCTATGATGCTCTGCGGTATAAACTGTTTAACAAAGCTCCGAAATATGGCAACGATGACGACTACGCCGACAATATTATGCGTGAAGTGTTTTTTGCTTTCCATGACAGCGTGACCGGCAGACCAAACAATCGTGGCGGAACTTATCGCATCAATATGTTATCCACGACTTGCCATGTCTATTTTGGGGAGGTGTGCAGTGCAAGTGCAAACGGGCGCCGCGCCCGTAAACCTGTCTCTGAGGGTATATCCCCCACACAAGGTGCAGATGAACAAGGTCCGACTGCGGTGCTCTTATCCGCAGCAAAACTTGACCATCTCAGCACAGGTGGAACTCTGCTAAACCTCAAGTTTAATCCATCATCTGTTGCCGATGACAAAGGACTTGAGGCAGTCGCAGGGCTTATCCGCAGCTATTTTGCTATGGACGGACACCACATTCAATTTAACGTAGTAGACCGCAAAACGCTGGTAGCTGCTCAGCAAAACCCCGAAGAATATAAAGATTTAATAGTAAGGGTAGCAGGGTATTCGGATCATTTCCGAAACCTTAGCAAAGCCCTACAAGACGAAATCATAGATAGAACCGAGAACGATTTTTAGTCCTCAATAAGAAGCCTGTTCAGCTCATCCATGAATGAGTTGATATCTCTGAACTGACGATAGACTGAGGCAAAGCGAACATAGGCAACCTCGTCAAGCGATTTGAGTCCTGTCATAATCATCTCACCAACATCAGTGGTTTTAATCTCACGCTCAAGCGAATTTTGGAGTTCCTGTTCTATTTCGTCCGCAACCAAAGTGAGGTCTGCAAGCGGAACAGGGCGTTTTTCACATGCTCTGAGCATACCGTTGATAAGTTTTTGTTTATCGAAAGTCTGCCTACTGCCATCTTTTTTGACAACAATGAGCGGCAATCTCTCCATAATCTCATAAGTAGTAAAACGTTTCTGACAACTCAAACACTCACGGCGACGGCGGATAGTCGCACCTTCCTCAGCAGGACGTGAATCAACAACCTTACTTTCAGCATAAGCGCAAAATGGACATTTCATTGATAAAATTCATTCCTTTCGGACAATATGTAGAGAACACCTCTAAGGAGTATATCACAAAACACTATATATTGTATATCATTTTTTTACAAGAAACTCATCGCGCGACACTAAAACATTCAAAACATCAAGCATCGCCTTAGTCGAAAGCTTCGTTGGCAACCCCAGTTCAGTGAGCAACCGTCGGCGTTTTTGTGCACTGCCGTCTGTACCGGTCAGCCCTGCATCAAACAAATCTGACTTTGTAATAAGCCCCTCTTTAGTGCTCATATTGCCGCTATCATCAAATGTAGCACCGGCAATTTCAAGCGACTTGATGATAATATCCGAGTTCATCCCCTCAACACCGAGCTTCCCCTCTTTTGAAGCAGACACCTTACGGCGTTCCTTGCCGGGCACATCAGGGATATAAGCATGCTTGACGTTTGCACTGCCAAGCATACCGTGAAGCCTCCCTCGGATAAAAAAGCCCGCCCTATCACTGTCAGTAAGAATAATCAGCCCGGTTTCCTCTGAAAGCCTCCTGAGCAAAGCAATTTTATCTCTGTCTTTCAAAAAACCAAAACCCGAAGTCTCAATTACAGTTGCATTAACAGCCCGCAGCACGGTATTTTTATCATAACGCCCCTCAACGACTATAAGCTCGCGCACACTTTTTTTATTTGTTTCCATAGCTAAGTATCTCCTATTTGATAATTTTAACACAAAACCACGATAACAGATAAAACTTTTGAAATCAATGCACATTTAAGTGTGAAATTACAGGTCGAAAGTGTGGATTTTCTACATTTGCTATCAAATGAGAGCGGGCGACATGACCCGCTTCTACCCCAAAGCAAGCTTTGCAAGCAGCTCGACCATTCGGGACTCGGGTTCAGAAGTGCTATTTAGCTCCATTGCAGTCTCAGAACAAGCCAAAACTTTCTTTTTGATATCTTCAAGTGTGGATTTACTTGCTGTGCTCATGAGCTTACTTGCTTGAAACTCGTGCCGGATCGAGCACATATCCATAAGTTCGCGTTTTGATAGCTTGCTATCCAGACAAACACGTGCAGCGAGAAGCTGGCGCATTTTAAGGGAAATACTGTAAATCAGCTTATGCGGAGCCTCACGCATCTGGAAAAGCTCATCAAGAAGCCTTGCCGCCTGCTTATGCTCGCGGTTGACAATCGCATCGGTGAGCTCATAAGAAACCGCATCAAGAGTAGGTGTGACCACAGCATCAATATCCTTCCGTGAGACTACAGAAGCCCGAGAGAAAGCCGCCACCTTCTCAATCTCGCCATGCAGAGAAGTCATAAGACCACCGGTTATAAACGCAAGATATTCAGCATCAGCCGGAGAAATATCACGCCCCGCATCCCTGAAATGCCGCATTATCCACTTGACGAGTTTTTGGCTGTCCTGCTGAGCGAATTCAAGAACACACGCATACCCTAAAATCTCCTTGTTGACCTTAACTCTGCCGTCAGGTTTAAACTCCAAAGTGTCGAAAGAAAACACGGCACACACATAATCAGGCAAATCAGATAAAATATCCCGCATCCTCTCCCTGTGCCCACTTGCAAAAATATCAAAGTCATGAACCTCAACGAGTGTCTTATCAGCAAACACAGGAAACGTATTCACAGCATCTTCAAGTTCATCGATAGCGAGACCCCTACCCTCAAATCGCCGATAGTTAAAGCCGGAAGACCCATCAGGACATATGTGAGAGCGTAAATCAACAATACCCCGCTCAAGCAAGTACCGCTCAGGCCCGTGAAAGATGTAAAACCGCTCCAACTCGCCCGTTTTGATAGCTTCGCGAAGCTTCATATATGAATCTGTTTGAGATTTTTTCTGAGCCATAACAAAGACCTTTCTTTCCATTTATACTGCAAGCTAGAGATACGGAGTATGCTATAAAACTAAAAATTTTTGCGAGTAAGGACAAACTGAACAGCAGAAGAAAAAAGCTACATGGTGGCACTATATAAAAACACAGCAAAGAGGCGCCTAAAAATTTCTTAGATTTCTAGCATACTCCGTATCTCGGAAGCAAGCACTATATAAAACTACCTACCTGCGAATAGTAACATGACCATTTAGGTCTGTCCGAAACGTAGTAACACCAAATTGAGAAAGCCGCAAAAGCACCTCGGAGGTAGGATGCCCAAAACTATTGCGACCAACGGGTATTACAGCAATATCAGGGGACAAAGCGGCAAGCAACTCTTCAGAAGTTGAATGACGTGAACCGTGATGCCCAACAACAAGAACATCCAGTTTAGGCAAAACAGCGAAACGAAGCAACGCTCTCTCGCTAGCCATATTCATATCACCCGTGATGAGCGAAGTAATGCTGCCCACAGTCAAAATACTCAAGCTCCGCTCATTCTCTCCCCTGCCCTCAAACATCGGCGGATATATAAATACATCCAGTTCACCAAGCGTAAAAGTAAGCGTTTCCGTAACGTAAATTATATCAGTTCCGTGACTATTTGCAAGAGTAATTATTTCATAAGCCACATGAGCGAAGTCGGAACCGCTTGGGTCGGCTAAAGCAAGAGCAAAGATTGCCATTCTGCTGAAAAGAAATTCCACACCATTGACATGGTCGGCGTGTAAATGGGTCAAAACAAGCATATCGATCGTTGTTTTACCCATGTTCATCAAAAACTCATGTGTAATTTCCCCCGCATTATTGCGGCTCAAGCTCCCCGAATCTACAACCATAGTATGTCCGCCCGACTCCACCACGACACTAAGCCCCTGCCCGACATCCACAACAGAAAACGAATCTCCGGGCATACCCGGAAAAAATGTAAAAATCAGGATTATTACCGACAAAAGCATAACCGCAATACACGCAGGTTTAATATACTCCCGTAGCCGCGCTTTCATCAAAGGAAGCAGCGTAAACATGATATACACGTACAAAAGCCAGAGCATAATGTGAATATTTGACGAATACACAACAGAATACGGCACTCCCGCGAGCATCTGCGCTGTGCGGATTATATATCTTGCCGCATATGTAACGGGAAACGAAAGGATTGTGCCGAGTGCAGGATGTAAAAAGCTGAGCAGCGTTACAAGCAGCCCAACCGGAAAAATGATAGAGACTACCCCTATTGTGAGCAGATTCGTCAAAGGAGCTATGAGTGAAACATAGCCAAAATGCAAGGCAGTCAGCGGCAAAGTAAATATGAGCGCACCAAAAGTGGTGGAAAGCCCTCCCACTATATAGTTAATAATTCCTCGAGTAAGTTTAAGCCTAAATACCTTCTTACCTCGAAAAGCATCTGTGACCGTATTATTGATTTTTGTTGAAAACAGGATAATTCCGAGAGTTGCACTAAAAGAAAGGTGAAGTCCCACAGAAGCAACAGAGTACGGGTTGCTCGCCAGAATAAAAAACAGAGCCGCCAAAAGCGATGTTATCGAATCCCTTTCGCGCCTGACCAGCGGTGCAAAAATAAGAAACATTTGCATAATACCCGCACGCGTGACCGCAGGAGTAAACCCTGTCATTGCCATAAAGAGCAGTAAAACAGGTATGCCGTAAAACGCAAACAGCCTTTCGTTTCTGAGTACAATAGCCAGAAAACCCATAAGAAAAGCAATGTGCATCCCCGAAATAGACACGACATGAATTATCCCTGAAGCAGACAGCGAAGCACTCAGTGCTGTGTCTCTGTATAAATCGTCACGGCGACCCATGAGCAGTGCCTGCATGAAATGCGCCACGTCATCGGGAAAGATTTCACCTATCTGCTCGGCGATGCTGTGTGCAATTCTTCTCGGTACATATCTCAAACTGTCCGAATAATCCTTCAAGACGATATCCCCCGAGATATATCCCGAGAGAAAAATCCCTCTTGAACTTAGCGCATCAAATCGCTCACCATCAGCAGTGATGTCCGTCCGTCTCAGCCTTGCATTTGCAAAAATAATATCTCCCGGCTGCAAAGCTGCTTCGGTAAAATAGAAAAGCCGCACATTGGCATTTCTTGCATCTTCCCGTAAAATCTGCGCATCCACCCGATAGCCGCGTGTTGTGCGCGCGACCGGATAATCCGTTATTACAGCAGTAATTTCGATACTCTCCTCATGCAACTCAAAATGAGGCTGTGCAAAAATAACCGTATATGCATAGCTCCAGAGAAAACCAATTGAAACTGCCAAAAGCGAAATTATAACTCTTTGGCGGTTGTTTCCTCTAAAAATCAAGCCTAGCAGCGAAAGCAGAGCTGCTGTTCCACCCGCGATAAGCAGCCAATCACTCGGCAAAAAATAATGAGACAGAAATAGTGCAAGTGCAAAGAAAAACGAAAAAACAGCAAGTTTACGCAAAATTGTCACCCCCCTTAGACTAACAATCGTAGCACAAACGCTTTCAACATTTCAATACACATTTAAGTGTGAAAATTCAACATTTGCAGTAGTTGCAGTGCAATTACGGGCAGCGCTGTATAATTTTCGCCGATTGGACTTTAACTTAAATTCTACCATCCTCTAAAGGATATACTTGTCAAATTGACCATAGTTGTGTTATATTAGGTGATGGCAATCTGGTTTATCGTGGAGGTGTTTACATTGCCCGCTGAGTATTTAAAGTATATCATTGCTGCCGAATATGAGGCAAATCAGGTTAAGCTTCTGGTAGCAGAGAAGTCAAAAGAGTCATTGCACGAAGCACAGGTTGAGGGAGAAAAACTTGTTTCGGCATCGCTTGTGCGTGCAAAAGCTGAAATAGAATCGTTAAAACGGGAATCTGACCGCAAAGCCATGGAAGCAGCAGCCGAGCTTGCCAACTCAACCGCAAATAAGCTCGCCACAATGCGTGCCAGAGCCGAAAAACGCGCTGAGGTAATAGCCCAGCGCATATTTGAAAGGATAGTGAGCATATAATGAGCACTATTAGAAAGCTAAATATTATAGTATCACATCCGGATATTGTAAACGTAATTTCTGAGCTTATGTATTTATCTTGCTTTGAGCCAATCGTGCCCAATATTGAGCTTGATCCGCCTGATCTTACGACACTTTTTGCGCATGAAGAAATCGAACTGGAAAATTATTCTGCAAACATGGAAACTCTCACAGTTCTCGCAAGCCAGTATACATACACGCTCGTGGGCTGGGTGCAGTCTCAGCATGAACCGGAGGTGTCCTCAGTGTTATCAGGCTTCACCTGCTCGTTCAGTTTCTCTGACCCATTACCGGAAGATGGCGATGAAGTACCTATCATACTCAAATTCCCCCAAATGTTCGGAAAAATGAGAAGCGGAGGAAGCCGTGTTTTTTCCCCGCTTACAAAGAGTAGTACGCTATAATAGAGCATCTTAAAACCAATCGCACTCCATACCTCTACCATCGGAAATGTTAAATAAATTTCTTGAAAGGAATGTATAAATAAGTGCAAAGTTTTGACAAAATACTTGAATATATAAAGTTTGAGTCCGAAAAGGAATGCAAAGAAATCGCACTTAATGCCACGAGGGAGTGCGAACGTATAAAAGCCGAATTTTCAAAAAAAGAGCAGGATGTTTATTGGGAATATATAAATCAAGGAACTAAGCAAATTGAGGAAAGAATTTCGCAACTATCAAATCTTGCCGCTGAACAAGCCGGGAAGATGATTAATGCCACCGAGCAGGATATGCTTGACGAGGTGCTTGACCTGACCACAAAAAAACTCTCATCTCTACCCACGCGAAACTATAACGAGTTGCTCGAAAAACTCGGCATAGAGGAAGGTTGCAGACCGGAGTTTCTGGTACACCAATACAGAGATGAACTCGCACCCACGGTTATCTCCGCACTATTCGACTAATAACCTCTGACCTTTCTGTTGAGTATCGCAGAAGTCAGTCTCCCCTTTTCTTCAGGCACTGCATCATAGATGAACTGAAAACCGTAGTCATACTTTCCGAGTTTGGTGTGAGGATAATTAGAGCGGCGCACAAGCTTTGCCGGCATAAAAAAACTATCCCTGCTTGTGAGGCTGAACTCCAGTATATAGTACGGGTCATATTTTGAATCCAGAATGTTATTTGTGATTACACAAAGGCCACCTGAACTGATATCGTACGATATATCTGAAAACTCAGGAGCCGAATCGAGCATACTATAATATACTCTTGTGGAAATCATTGATTCCGGCAACCCATAAATTGACACTTTTATACGCATTTCATCTCTTTCAAACTGGCGCCTTTCAGTTGTCACTATTTCAGTGAGCTGTCGGAGCACCACTTGGTCGCCGCTACGTAATCTTGCCTGAACTACGGCAAGAAAACTATGCACAACAGCGCCTTGATCAAAGCTGACATTGAATTTTAAATCCGGATTTAATTTGTCGTAAATACTATAAAGCCAAGGACACGCCACTACAATATGCCTCTCGCTCTCATGGTAACGAACCGTAGCCTCGTGCCCGTCCCCGGCTTCCTCAGCAGGCTTATCTTCAAATATGAGCAATTTCGTGCCTTTTACAAGATGCATGAGTTTCATAGCATTGACAACTCCTCTCTGCGCCAAGGTAGCAATTGTGGGATCCTTTTTGGATGCCTCTTAGAGATGCCCTTTTTACATAGAAACCAGGATAAATGCCCCATGCCTCTGGGGCTCGCCGACACTTAGGTTCTCGAGCCACTGAGTATGATCTGCAACACGCATTCTATCCTCTGCCATCAATTTTGAAAAATATTCCCCCAGCCCTGTAAAGATGACCAGATGATAGCCGAAAGCGGCAGTTTCTATCATCTCAAAATCCCCCAGAGCTCTGCTTTCATCAAAAATCCATTCTTCAATTTCAGCCACCAGCCTCATAGACCTAAACGTAGTGCCGTTATACGAAAATAATGCAATATTTTCATAAAAGCCCTCCGGCGTGGTATCGTCAGAATGTTCATCCATGAGGGCGATAAGAACTTCCACAGAAGTATCTCCTGCGGTAAAAAGCTCATAAACCACACGAGCACGCTCGCTTGCAACTTGCCTTGCAAGCTCTACCGCCTCCAGATACTCCGGATCTTCTTCACCCAGTTCAAATCCCATCGGATCAACATTTTCGCGTGAAATGAGAATCTGATTCATAGTGACAGTTCTGTAGTTATTGCTATCTCGTGATATGAAGTATGCAATAGTTGCCCCTCTCTCAGATGGGGTAACAAGGACATCTCCGTATTCCCTGCTGCTATCCAGCAGCCACGATGACAAATCAGCCTCAAGTGCTTCACCCATTTGCACCCGTAATGTGGCAGCTGGGTCAGCAAGCCACTCACTATGCTCTCCTGCCGCAATTATAAAGCTTTCTTCATCGGTTATGCCTTCGGCAATTTGACTGGCAAGCTCGTTTGCATCATCAAGAGCTTGCGCTGTTGCTGCATCAAAATCCGAGGGATCTTCAAAGTCGTCTTCAAAAGGCATATCCGCAGAAATGTTAAGAACTCTATAGAAAAAGACATCCAAAGACTCCGCGTTTTCTGCATAAAACGCTTCAAGCTGCTGGTCTGTGTAGGTAAAGGAGTCTCGTATATGCATATTGAAAGAATCAGCAGTCATAACGAAATTTAGGATTTCTCTGTACGCCTGCTCGTTAATGCTAAATCCGAACATCCTTTGCAGATAACTGTTTAAGTTTGGCCATCCGTGCATATTTGCTTCAAGCTGGCGCATAAACACTTCATTTTCGATTAAATCAAGACTCTCCTGTGAAAGCACAAATCCATACTCTCCGGCCGCATTGTAGAGACTGACCATTTCCGCCATTCTCCTTAAGGTTCTTTCAGCTATGAAGTCTGCCCATGTTGCGCCTGTCTCTTCGTTTTGAACTTGAGCTGAAAGAGCCCTGCCGGCATCAGGCACAGGAAACATACCCTGAAACTGACCTGCAAACTCCATGTATTCCATATACTCAATATTAAAGAAATACTCAAATTCGGTGGTGCTAAAATTAACACCGTCAATTGTGACTACCGGCAGTGCTCTCCGTATGAACGCGGAGTTTAATACCAAAGCCGCCGATAGCAGCAGTACGAAAACTGTGCATATAGTCACTGCAACGATTTTTCTTTTTTTTCTTTCTTTCTCTTCTTTTTGCGTCAAAGCTTGTTTTTTCGCTATTTTGTCGGTTTTTTTGTCAAACATTCCACTCATTTTTTCTTTTTCAATCCTTCGTTTTTTCAAGTTTCATTTCAGGTCGCAACGTATCTTCGCCTCGCGTAAATGGGCTCCCCGCAGCTAACGCTGCTTGCTCCCATTTAGGCGAGCTTTTTATTTGCGTGTCTTGACACTTTTCGCCTCGCGTAAATGGGCTCCCCGCCGTGCCGTGTAAACCCATTTATAACCTGCACCGTTGGGCAGGTGGGTCGCCTCCTTCCTGCTGCGCGCTTCCTTCTTCCAAACCATGTCAGGCATGATCCGGGAGGCCTGCAATTCACAGGGAGAGTCCGGCATCCCTTATAAGAAATGTGGGTTTAAAAAGGCTTATCACAAACAAGGCAGGGATAAATTACTATTTAACTAATTGAACTACTCCTCCTCATCATCTAAAAGACGCTCCATGAACTTTTCAAATAATTCGTCAAGTAACTGCTCATCCTCGATTATGACCAAAATATCTTCCTCATCTTCGGAGACAACCTTAAGAATTATAAGCCCAAAATCTTCGTCGTCTTCGTCCATATCTGTGGGCAGAAACGCCATATAAAACGTACCGCCATACTCAACTGTATCTACATGCTCCAAAACAAAGTCATTACCCGACTCGTCTGATATTGTAATTAAGTCGCTTCCGAACTCAACACTCATACAAACACCCCATGTAAATTAATTTATACATTGAATAATACCGCAAAATGTGCTATAATGCAATATGTATTTTCTTAAATTATAGTTATCGGATGAGGTGTGTATGGATTCGATTAAAGTAAAAAGGGTTACAAAAAAGGTGTTGCGCAACGGTTTCTGGCTTGCAAGTGATGTTTTTTTCCTTGCTCTGAAAGTTGTTGGGACAGTCGCTCTAATCGCAGTCACGACAGCAGTAATCTTTGGAACTTTCTTCATAATGTACGTCAGAAATGACATTGCCACAGGGCTTGACATAAACCCTGCGGATTTTACAATTGCCAGATCCAGTGTTATCTATTACGTTGACCCGGAAACAGGCTGGGAAAGAGAACTTGTTGTCGTGCAAAGTCCCGAGTTTCGCAGATGGGTAAATTTTGATGAATTCCCCGAACACCTGATAAACGCAGTTGTGGCAATCGAAGACCACCGTTTTTGGTCACATAGCGGTGTAGATTGGTACAGAACTGCCGGGGCGTTCCTGAATATGTTTTTGAGTATGCAGGATACTTTCGGTGGCTCGACCATAACGCAACAGCTCATTAAAAACCTCACACACGAAGATGATGTTACCGTTCAAAGAAAATTGCAGGAAATCTTCAGAGCATTGGAGTTTGAGCGCCAGTTCAGCAAAGAGGAAATACTCGAGCTGTACTTAAATCTCGTCTATTTTGGTCATGGTTGCTACGGCATAGGAGCGGCAGCCCACTACTATTTCAATAAAGAAGTTTCAGAGCTGACTTTGCCCGAGGCTGCTGCGATTATTGGCATTACAAATAATCCCTCACTTTTTAGCCCATATGCAAACCGGGAGAGGAACAAAAACAGACAAGAATTAATTCTTTTCAGGATGCATCAACTTGGCTACATTTCCGAGCAGGAAATGCGGCAGGCTATTCGTGCGCCGCTGCACTTCCAGCGTGGTATTGACGACCACGCACAGCAGATTATCTACACATGGTTTGAAGAAGCTGTTATGAGAGATGTAGTAAGAGATTTAGTTACCCACTTGGGCTTTTCCGAGCAGGTTGCAAGACGTTATTTGATGTCGGGCGGACTTAGAATTATATCAACACTCAACCCTGAGATGCAAGCAATTGTTGACTATGTGTACCAAAACCCCGAAAATCTCCCGACAGTCACCGGCAGCGCACAAGGTTTGCAGTCAAGCATCATAATTGCCGACCCGTATACCGGAGAAATTAGGGCACTATCGGGCGGTGTCGGCAGAAAAGAGCGCAATCTGCTGCTCAATCGTGCTACACAGACACGCCGTCCACCCGGCTCTGCTATCAAACCAATTTCTGTATATGCGCCTGCTATGGATATGAACCTGCTCGTACCCGAATCAATTTACAACGACAGCCCTGATATAGAACTTTTAGGCACAACTTGGCTTCCCCGAAATGCCACTCGCACCTACAGTGGCAGAGTAACTGTACGGACTGCACTACGCCACTCAATAAACACAATAGCAGCAGTGGTGCTCGATCAAGTCACACCACATACCTCGTTTCACTTTATGCAAGATATTCTGGGTTTTGAACTCCACTATGCCGATCAGGACTACGCACCCCTTGCTGCCGGTCAGCTCACTTGGGGAGCGACCGTCCGTGAAATGGCCTCCGCATATACGATGTTTCCTAATGCCGGAATACGTGTTGACCTGCGCACTTTCACCATGATTTATGACCATGACGGAAATGTACTTTTAGACAATTCAGCACCGATTGAGATACCTGCGATTAGCGACGTTACTGCTTACTGGATGACCGATATGCTTGTTGATGCTGTTGTAGCAGGCACAGGCGGAGCAGCAATTATCGGAGGTGATATGCCTGTCTCCGGTAAAACAGGAACATCCACAGACCGCCAAGACAGATGGTTTGTTGGTTTTACACCTTACTATCTTGCCGCTGTTTGGACAGGGTTCGACCAACCTGCAAGGATGGAATCACAAGGTAATCCCGCCGCCCACATCTTTCGAATGGTCATGCAGCCAATCCACGAAAACCTGATGCCCAGAGATTTCGGCAGACCTACTGACATAACGCTTGGCAGACCGATTCTCAATCCTTGGGAAATGGAAGAAGTAGAGTATACAGTCATAGCTGTTGACTTTCATGGCAACGTATTATACGAAAGAATCGAACAATCCATAATAGGTGCGGAAATATTTGAAGATGCGCCTCACATAGAAGGTATGAGGGTTGTCGGTGATTCATTCGGAGCTATTTTGGTTACGGCGGATCCGTCACGTAATGTTATAAGATTCTTGTTTGAGATTAATGTACCTGAACCTGATTTTACACACCCCGGTGATTTCCCCTATGATACACCCGGTCAAACACCCGGAGATCCGTCTGCTCCCGGTTCCGAGCACCCCGAACAGCCACCGGATCATCCCGGAAGCCGGCCACCCGAGCCACCACTCGGCGGAGGATATCCATAGTCAAAAAACAAAATATCCAAGAATCTCAAAGTCGGCTTCAAAACATTAAAGCCGACTTTGCAAATTTGTTTATTTTTTTGTATGTATACCTTACTTGCCTAAGTTGAAGAATGTTCCGAGACCCGGATAATGCGCTGCATCGCCGAGCTCATCTTCGATACGCAGAAGCTGATTGTATTTAGCCACTCTGTCACTGCGAGAAGGAGCACCGGTCTTAATCTGCCCTGCATTAACAGCAACAGAAAGATCGGCAATAGTTGTGTCCTCAGTCTCGCCGCTGCGATGGGATACAACAGCCGTATATTTCGCTCTGTGAGCCATGCGGATAGAGTCAAGAGTCTCTGTGAGCGTACCGATTTGATTTACCTTAATCAAAATCGAATTGGCAACACCGAGATCAATACCCTTCTTAAGTCTCTCTGTGTTAGTGACAAACAAATCATCTCCGACTATCTGGATTTTATCACCGAGAGCATCAGTCATCATCTTCCAGCCATCCCAATCATCCTCAGCCATACCGTCTTCAATTGAGATAATCGGGTATTTGTCTACTAATTTGACCCACATATCAACCATTTCTTTGCTGGTCATAACAATTTTTCTCTTGGGCAGATGATATTTACCATCTTCTTCTTTAAACCAATCAGAAACAGCCGGATCCATAGCTATCATGATATCATCTTTAGGCTTATACCCTGCTTTTTCAATAGCCTTCATCAGCGCAACGAGAGCATCTTCGTCAGTATCGAGATCCGGAGCATAACCACCCTCGTCACCAACACCCGAGGCAGGCACTACTTTTTTCAGCGCATGGAAAATCTCCGCACACATACGCAGACCTTCACGGAAGCTCGTAGCAGAAACAGGCATAACCATAAACTCTTGGAAGTCAACGCTGTTGTCAGCATGAGCACCACCGTTTAAAACATTCATCATCGGAACAGGCAGAGTGTTTGCCGAGGCACCACCGATGTACCTGTAAAGCGGCATCTTAAGCGCATTGCTTGATGCAATCGCACAGGCAAGAGAAGCACCTAAAATAGCATTTGCACCCAGCTTTGCCTTGTTCGGTGTACCATCAAGCGTAAGCAGAGCTTTATCAATGGCAACTTGATCCATAGCATTAAGGCCTAAAAGCGCATTAGAAATATCAGCATTTACATTCTCTACAGCCTTAAGAACACCCTTACCGAGATAACGATTCTTGTCGCCATCGCGAAGCTCACATGCTTCAAACTTACCTGTTGAAGCACCGGACGGAACCATGGCACGCCCTTTGGTCATAGCTCCCGAATCATCGGCAACAACGACCTCGGTCTCTACTGTCGGGTTTCCTCTTGAATCCAATACCTCTCGACCTACAACATCAATAATCTCCAAATAATCTTTCATTCTTCTTTCTCCAATTCTATTTATAGTTTGTTATATCAATGACTTACCTGTCATAACAGCGGGCTTCTTTAGACCTAAAATATCAAGAATAGTGGGCGTAATGTCTGCAAGAATACCGGGCTTTAACTTTACATCTAAGCCCTCTATAATCAACGGCACAGGAAAAGTGCTGTGCGCCGTATGCGGGCTTTTTCCGTCCTCGGCGAGCATAATCTCCGCGTTGCCGTGGTCGGAAGTCACAAGCAAAACACCGCCAATCTCAGCCACAGCATCCCTAACCTTACCAACGCAAGTATCCACAGTCTGAACAGCTTTAACAGCCGCATCGTAAACACCCGTATGCCCCACCATATCGCAGTTTGCAAAGTTAATAATCACCACATCGTGCCTACCGCTGCGAATCTCTTTTACAGCCTCATCGGCAACCTTAAAAGCAGACATCTCAGGAATAAGATCATAAGTCGGAAATTCCTTGGGCGAAGGAATCAAAATACGCTCCTCACCCTTAAAAGGCTCCTCAACACCACCATTGAAAAAGAAAGTGACATGAGCATATTTCTCTGTCTCAGCAATACGAAGCTGGGTAAGCCCATTATTACTGACAATCTCACCAAAAGTCTCTTTCGGAAAGTCTGGAGGATACGCAATCTCCACACCCGAGATAGTCTCATCATACTGCGTCATGCAGACATAAGTGAGTGGGAAAAAGCCATTTTTCCGCTCAAAACCATTGAAATCCTCATCCACAAAAGCCCTGGTAATCTCCCTTGCCCTATCAGGTCTGAAGTTGAAGAAAATAACCGAATCATCCGCTTTCAGTAAACCATTCTTATCACAGACCGCAGGCTTAACAAATTCATCAAGCACCTTCTCATCATAAGAATTTTGCATAACCGCCACAGGGTCAGACTCAAAAACACCCTCGCCCAGCACCATAGCGTTATACGCCTCACTGACACGCTCCCATCTGTTGTCCCTGTCCATAGCATAAAACCGCCCCATAACGGTAGCAATCTTGCCAACTCCAATCTCATTACACTTAGCGGCCAGAGCCTCTATAGATGCCTTGCCGGAATCAGGCGGAACATCACGACCATCCATAAAGCAATGGATAAAAACATCTCTCAGACCCCTACGCTTGGCAAGCTCCAAAAGACCAAAAAGATGCGTGATATGACTGTGAACCCCCCCCGGCGAAACAAGCCCCATCAAATGAAGAGCCTTCCCGTTTTTAAGCGCACTGTCACAGGCATATATGAGAGCTTTGTTATCAAAAAACACACCTGACTTAATATCATTGGTAATCTTTGGCAAATCCTGATAAACAACTCGCCCTGCACCAATATTGGTGTGACCAACCTCACTATTACCCATCTGCCCATCCGGCAAACCTACATCTTCACCGGAAGCAGACAGCTTAGTATTGGGGCAAGTGCGGAAAAGCTCATCGAGAACAGGAGTAGCAGCATTAAACACCGCATTCCCGGGTGAAGGCTCAGTAAGCCCATACCCATCCATAATAATCATAGTAACAGGTTTTTTATTTGTCATATGCACCTCATGTGTAGTTTCACCGTATTTATGTCATTTAGAGCACAGCGAAGAATCTTTCGGCCCGAAATACAATACAAAATAAAATTCTTCGACCGCTTCACTGTAACCCCAAAATAGTGCGTGTTATTTTTAAGTTTGCTTACTGATTAGCTGCATTTATTATAGCTGCAAAAGAATCAGGCTTGAGCGAAGCACCGCCGATAAGCCCGCCATCGATATCCGGCTGAGCAAGTAGCTCCTTGGCGTTTTTCTCATTCATGGAACCACCATATTGAATAGTAACAGCATCGGCAGTAGACTTATCATATAAAGAAGCGATAACACTGCGAATAGCAGCGCAAACCTCCTGCGCATCCTCGGGAGTAGCCGTCTTGCCCGTACCAATAGCCCAGACAGGCTCATAAGCAATGACAGTGCGGCGCATATCCGATGCAGAAACACCAACTAGAGCAGCCTTGACCTGCAAAGACACAAGCTCAAAAGTCACACCCGTCTCGCGCTCTGAAAGAGTCTCACCGACACAAACAATAGGGATAAGCGGACTCTTAAGAGCAGTAGTCAGCTTCTCATTGACAGACTTATCAGTCTCACCAAAATACTGCCGTCTCTCGCTATGACCTATTATAACATAATCGATGCCGATATCCGAAAGCTGTGCAGCCGAAACCTCACCCGTGTAAGCACCCGAGTCAAACTGGCTCATATTCTGAGCACCAACACCGACACCCGAACCCTTGAATGCATCAGTTGCAGCCGGAAGCAACACAAAAGGTGTGCAAACAGCCGCATCGCACCAAGACTTAAAACCGGATATCTGGGGAAGAAGCCCGCTTACAAATGACCCAAGGTCAGAAGCAAGCATATTCATCTTCCAATTCCCTGCAATGACTGTTTTTCTAAGTTCTCTATTCATATGTAGTAATATCTCCTAAAATTTAAAATAATATTAAGCATCAAGCAAACAAGCAATACCCGGAAGAACCTTGCCCTCCATGAACTCAAGGGAAGCACCGCCACCCGTAGAAATATGCGTAATTTTATCTGCAACACCAAACTTGCGCACAGCAGCAGCAGAGTCACCCCCGCCGATTACAGAAATAGCACCGCAGCCGGCAACAGCCTCAGAGACAGCCTTAGTACCCTCAGCAAACTTGCTAAACTCAAACACACCCATAGGACCATTCCAGACAATAGTACCGGCACAGGAAATTTCCTTAGTAAAAGCAGCAATAGCCTTAGGGCCTATGTCCATTGCCATCATCCCGTCAGGGATAGCATCGCTGTCAAACGTCTTTGCCTCAACATCGTTTGAAAACTCAGCCCCGGCAACAGAATCCTCAGGCAGAAGCAACTTAACACCACGCTCCTCAGCCTCCTTCTTGCAACTGAGAACCGACTCAAACTCAGAGTCCTCACAGAGAGAATTGCCGATTTTGCCACCCTCAGCCTTGAAAAACGTATACGCCATACCACCACCGATGATGATAGCATCTGAAATCTTAAGAAGATTCTTTATAACACCGAGCTTATCCGAAACCTTTGCACCGCCGAGAATTGCAACAAGCGGCCTCTTGGGGTCGGAAATCGCACCACCAATGTGGTCAAGCTCTTTTTTGAGCAGAAACCCTGAAACCGCAGGTAGATAATGCGACACACCCTCGGTAGAAGCGTGTGCACGATGAACACTGCCAAAAGCATCAGAAACAAAAACATCCGCCATATCAGCCAGTTTTTTTGCAAAATCAGGATTATTCTTTTCCTCCTCGGCGTGGAAACGGGTATTTTCGAGGAGCATTATTTCTCCCGGCTTAAGCTCTGCTGCAAGAGAAGTAGCATCAGGACCAACGACATCCTTTGCCATCTTTACGGGCTTGCCGAGATGCTTAGAAAGACTCTCAGCCACCTGCGCTAAAGAAAACTCAGGCTTAAACTCACCTTTTGGTCTGCCAAAGTGCGAACACGCAATGATAGCAGCGCTTTTATCGAGCAAGTAGTTGATTGTAGGAAGCGCGGCGATAATTCTTCCCTCATCTCTGATTTTACCCGTCTCTTTGTCGATTGGCACGTTGAAATCGCACCTTAGTAAAACCTTTTTCCCCGCCACATCAATGTCCGTTACGGATTTTTTATTGTAGCCCTTTGCACCATCAGTACTCATATTTTCCTCCAAAAAGTTTATTATTTTTATCGGCAAAGCAGATTGCATATATCTGCGAGAGCAGCATAAATAGACTTAGCCATCGTCTTCCCAGTCATCGCCGGGATACTGATCCTCTCCGCCAGAATAACCTGGTGGATGCTGATCCGCCGGTTGGTCGGATTCTTCCGGAACATATGTTCCGACATGAGTGACACGATCCTGCCTGTTGTAAGTATCTCTGGTTACGAGTGTTCTGCTGATAAGTTCGCCATCTGCGGAATAGAGCCTTTGGAATGTCTCCACGACTTGCCCTCGCTGCCCCGGTGTCCATAAAACCCTTTCGCCGTAGGGAAGCTCGGGATCCTCACGGTCAAGAGTATAAAATTCGATTGTTCTGATTGGAACCATCTCAACTTCGATGAAATTATCGTTTAGCCCTGTACCTATTATCCGCACATTCATATCTCTGCCGTCAACGATTGTCTCAACTTTTATCGGGAAATCAAATGAATTTCTGAACCGCAAATTTATTAAACCCCACGCAATAGCGGCATCCTGACCATAAGGCAGATAGGATATAGTCAGACCGTGCGGCCTTCTCTCCACAATTTCAATTTCTTCTCCAATAATAGCTGTTAAAAGCAACGTGGCGTAAATAGTTGAGGACACCTGGCAGATTCCTCCACCGGGCATATCTACAAGCCTTCCGCCAAGAAATGCACCTGCATAGTGGAAACCTCTGGCACGGGTTCTTATACCAACGGTTTCGTTAAAGTTGAATACCTCACCGGGCAGAAGAATTGTTTCGTTAATCATATTTGAGGCAAGTATGATATTTTGCAATCTTTCCCAAGAGCCGCCTATTGTGGTTGTCAGTTCACCCAACGTATCGCGAAAAACCAATTCGTCGATTTGCTCCTTTGTGTATAGCGGATAAAGATCGTAAATCGGGATAATTACTGTTTCTCCGCTGGTAGCGGCTGCAAGCCTCTCCTCTGCTTCAATCAGGTCGAAAGTTCTGCCCATGGCACTTGGTGTGCCACCCATGATTAATGTTCTGTTATTTACGCCACCGGTGTCTTCAATAACCAGTGTCCCGACTGTATTTCCGCTACCGGCCTCATCGCCGTTTTCAACGACTTCATATACAAACTCGGAAGAAATCGGATCGATGTGTATATCTCTGTGCATAGCAGGCAAATCAATGCTCTCATCAACATAGGTCAGAGGGATGTAGTTTGCCGTCAAATGCGAGTTTTCCTCTACCGCCCGCATGAGGGTGAACAGCGCAAGCTCAAAGACACTGTTTTCCTCAACAGGTAAAAAACCTGTTCCTTTGATGATTGTGATTTGGTTCTCGTCCACTTGCATATAACTATCCAGAAGTGTTCCGTTAAAGGCACCGGTATATGAGGTCGCCCTGTTTCTTATGACAGTATCATCAATCGTAGCGGTATTAAGATAATGCAGTTCTGTCGGTTCAAGCCGTGCGCGGACATAAGTGAGCGTATTGTCGATGAGCGAGCCGTCCCTGCCAAAATTATACACTAAAAAGGCGGCATCTCTTGCATCGAGTGACAGCCCGACTTCCGGACCGGTGACAGTGAACTCGGTATCATTGGGAAATACTATGGTCGCCGATATTCCGTCAGCGTTATTTTCATAACCAAGATCTATCAGCCTTTGTGTGGCTTCCCCGAGAGTGAGTCCTGCTAAATCAAAGCCTTCGAATATGACATTCGGGAAAACAGTGTCAACGGTGCTTACATAGAAACCAAGCCCTGCCGCAAGACCGGCAGCACATACCACTAAAACAAGCAGCACTATTAAGACAACCTTAATACGCTTTTTAGCCTTTGATGCAGTTTTTCTTGCAGGTACATCGGAAGCTCTGCCGATTGGCCGCCTACCGTCGCCTGACACATTTCCGTGGCTGCTCGTGCTGACCCTTGCCAAGCTTGTACCCCCACCGGAACTCGCTGCGGCATATTTTATGGGTTGCCTTTCTGTAGGCGGCACTGCCCGAACGCGACCATGCCCGTTGCCTCTTTGTTCCCTATCATTATTATTTTCAGTTACTTTCAAGTTCGACTCTCCTATCGTTAAACGGTTCCATTACAGAAACTCATAGAAACTCATTTCGTCCGACTAACCTTCTGCCGCCAAACAACCCGGCAGCAACGGGGCGCTTATCAAATAATGTGAGCTGTGTGTCGTCTCCGACCTGATCTGTTTGCCAAGGTTTGCTTATTTGTGTTCTTTGTCTTGTCTGTGCCTCAAGAATCTCTCCGATGAGTGTATTGGAAACCATGAAACCCTTTGGGGTAAATCTCCAGCGACCGTCTTTGAATGTTGCCCATCCGTTTTCTTCATATTTATGCATCAACTCAAGCACAAAATCCATCTTTAGTCTGTATATGTTGTAGTACTCTTCTTCGGATATGCCGTGAGTTGTCCTGAGCCTTAGCATGAGATATTCGCCTGCATTCTCAAAATCGGACATCTGCTCATCGTGCTCAACAATCCTTCTGCCATGTTTAACCTGCTCAACATACTGCATGACATCTTCTGTAAAGCTGTATCTGCATCGGTCAACATATGAGTGTGCCGCCGGCCCGAATCCAATATAGTCGTCGCCCAACCAGTACTTGATATTATGCTTTGATTCAAAGCCTCGTCTGGCAAAGTTTGAAATTTCGTATTGCTTATATCCAAAACGCGCCAGCATGTCTACTGCATAGAGATACATATCGGATTGAGCTTCATCATCGGGCAAAAAAGGTGAATCTTTGTATGTATATAAGCCTGTGCCTTCCTCGATTTTCAGGTTATAGCAGGAAATATGTTCCGCCTTGAGTCCGGCTATAAGCTGAACGGTGTGTTCCCATGAATCTTTTGTCTGAGAAGGCAGACCGTAGATAACATCCACGCTGATATTATTAAACCCTGCTGCTCTGGCATCTTTTATTGTCTCCTCGGCATCCGCAAAAGTATGTGTCCTGCCAAGGCTTTTAAGCGCCTGATCGTCCGCACACTGAACACCTATCGAGAGTCGGTTAAATCCTGCTTTTCGGAGTTTTGCGAGACCTTCCTTTGTGATACCGCCGGGATTTACTTCCACAGTTATTTCTGAATCAAGTAAAACATGTCCGCTTTTTTTTAGTGCGCCGAGTATCGAAATCAGTCTTGCAGCACCAATGTGACTGGGCGTACCACCACCAAAATATACCGTATCAATGAGGTATCCGTCAAGTTGTGCAGAATACTCTTCAATATGCTTTATAACGGCACCCTGATATGCATATATAACTTCTTCTCCGCTTGTATTATCGGGTAATGAATAGAAGTTGCAATACGAGCATTTACTTTTACAAAACGGAACATGAACATAGATTCCGACTTTTTTATCCATCAATCTTCCCACACTAACAAGTATATACTTTCACAAATTGGTATTATATCAAAAATCTGAGCAAAACACAATACAACAACAAAAAAGAATGTAAAAAAAAGAAATGTTTGTATTTTTGACGATAAAAGAGTATAATTGTTCCCGCAGATAATATATTTAATACAAGGAGGACTTTTATTATGGGTCTAAAAATCGGAATTACCGGGTTTGGGAGAATCGGAAGGCTGGTATTCAGAGCCGCAGTTGAGAGAGGAATCGATGTGCTTGCTATCAACGATGGAATGCAGCCTGAGTACATGGCTTATATGCTCAAGTACGACACTCTCCACGGCAAGTTCGACCGCGATGTCTCCTACACCGAAAACAGCTTGGTAGTGGACGGCAAATCTATCGTGACATATTCAAGCTTTGATGCCGACACTATTCCATGGACAAAATGGGGCGTAGAATATCTTATAGATGCAACCGGCGTATTCACAAAGAAAGATAAAGCAGAGCTCCATCTCAAAGCAGGGGTTAAGAAAGTTGTAATCACTTCTCCAACCTCTGATATTCCCATGTTTGTAATGGGTGTCAACGAAGACAAGTACGACAGTTCCATGAAACTCATCTCAAATGCATCTTGCACAACAAACTGCCTCGCACCGCTTGCTAAAGTGCTCAACGACAAGTGGGGCATCGAGTCAGGACTTATGACAACAGTTCACGCAACAACTGCAACTCAAAAAACTGTTGACGGTATTTCAAGTAAAGACTGGCGCGGCGGCAGAGCGGCATCAGGCAATATCATCCCCTCATCCACAGGCGCAGCAAAAGCAGTCGGCGTAGTCATCCCCGAACTCAACGGCAAGCTGACAGGTATGTCAATGCGCGTACCAACGCTTAACGTATCTGTAGTTGACCTGACAGTCAACCTCAAAAAACCTGCAAAATACGACGATATTTGCAAAGAAATGAAGCGTGCTTCTGAAAACGAACTCAAAGGCATCTTGGCATACACAGAGGAAGCAGTTGTATCTTCAGACTTCAACGGCGATCCGCACACATCCATCTTCGATGCAACAGCAGGCATCCAGCTCAATGACGCATTCGTAAAAGTACTGGCATGGTACGACAACGAATGGGCATACTCAAACAAAGTTCTGGACTTGGCACTGCACGCATACAACGTAGACAATAAGTAAGTATTACCTCGTAGGGGACGGGCTTACCCGTCCCCTAATAATTGTTTATTTTCGTCTGCGTTTACTCAGATACTTGTCCATATCTATCTCATCTTTAATCTCAAGGTCACGTTCGCCGGCAAGCGATTCCCAATGGTGCGTAAGCTCGTGTGTTAGCACATCCTTTAAATGTTTACGGTATCTTTCCCTTGAGCTATTACCATATACAGCACAAAGCGAGCCATAATAAAGCACTATATACCTGCCCATCTGATCGCGGTGATACTCACCGAGCGTAAAGAGATTTCCATTCGGATCTTTAGTGCTTTTTTTGGTTTCATCAAGCAAACCGACCCCGCCGTTTAGATCCTTAAAAATCTCCTCAGGCAATTCAGATGCAATTTCATCTAATATTTCATTCATTTCACCAATAGTAATCAATTCCTACACATCCTTTTAGGAGGGATTCATCATATGAGAAAAACAAAAATTGTTGCGACCTTAGGACCTTCAACCGATAATCCGGAAATACTCGAAGGACTCATCAACGCCGGCTTAGATGTGGCGAGATTCAACTTCTCGCACGGAAGCCATGAAGAACACATGACTCGCATCGAACTGCTCAGAAACACTGTTGAAAAGACAGGCAAGACCGTTGCATTTCTCGCCGACACAAAAGGTCCCGAAATCAGGCTGGGTACATTTGAAGGCGGAAAAGCCGAGTTAACGACGGGAAACACCTTCACACTCACTACAGATGACATAGTAGGCAACAGCCAACACGCATCTGTCTCCTACTCTGACCTGCCGGACAAAATAAGCACAGGAACCCGCATATTGCTCGATGACGGACTTATAGAGCTAATCGCTGAATCAGTGCAAGGCAGAAGCATCCACACCAGAGTTGTAAGCGGCGGGCAAATCTCAAACAAAAAAAGCCTAAACGTTCCATCGGTCAGTCTTAATATACCATATATCAACGCAAAAGACCGCTCAGATTTGAGATTTTTTGTTGAAAACAATTTTGACATAATCGCAGCATCCTTTGTCCGTAACGCTGAGGACATCAAACAAATACGCGACGAACTGCGCAGAATAAATACAGTTATCGGCAACAAAATAAAAATTATAGCCAAAATTGAAAATGCTGAAGGACTCAATAACATCGATTCCATTTTAACCACTTGCGACGGCATAATGGTCGCCCGAGGTGACCTTGGCGTCGAAGTTGAATATGAAGAACTGCCGATTATTCAGAAAAACCTTATAAGTAGAACCCTCAGCCAAGGAAAGCCGGTTATAACAGCAACGCAAATGCTCGAATCCATGATAAAAAGCCCCAGACCAACACGCGCCGAAACCTCGGACGTGGCAAACGCCATCTTCGACGGAACAAGTGCAGTAATGCTCTCGGGCGAAACAGCCGTCGGAAGCCACCCCGTAGAAGCGCTCTCAGCAATGGCAAAAATTGCGGAGCGTATCGAGCATTCGATTGATTATCTCAAACGTTTTCGCGGACTCGGGTACACCTCGGAAACCTCACTCACAAATGCTATATCCCACGCAACGGTGACAACAGCACATGAGCTTAACGCAGCGGCAATACTTACAGTTTCACTCTCAGGAAACACTGCGCAAAATGTGTCAAAATTTCGCCCGTCATGCCCGATTTTAGCTTGCACCCCCGACCCTGTCGTTAGACGGCAACTAAAACTAAACTGGGGCATTACGCCACTGTTGACTAAAGAAGAAACCGACACAACAGCGTTGTTCAACCATGCTATTGATGCGGCGACAGAGGCAGGTCTAATAAGCGAAGGCGAGCTTGTAGTGCTGACAGCAGGTGTCCCGGTAGGACACTCAGGCACCACAAATATGCTGAAAGTACACGTAGTCGGCGAGAAGATATTAGTATAAGGTCTGCTCAATGGCGGTGGCAAGCCCGTCAACTATGGTTCGTCTTTGATTCGCTTAAACATAACTGTAAACACCGTACCGCCGCTTTGGCGTTTTCTGACACTCACCTTTCCACCCAGTCTGCGCACTGTATCGCGGACAATTGAAAGGCCGAGACCACTGCCGCCTGCTTCGCGTGAGCGAGCCTTGTCAACACGATAGAACCTATCGAAAATATGCGGCAGATCTTCGTCCGGAACGCCCATTCCCCTATCCTTAACCTCAAAAACGACCTTATCCTCATCTGCAATACTCAGCCTGACGAAAACACTACCGTCGGGCTGATTGTATTTTATAGCGTTTTCAATCAGATTAAAAATAACCTGATGAACAGAATCATCCGTAGCACGAATATAGCAACCTTCGGAAATATCATACGACAAACTGATACCCCTGCTGTGTGCAAGAGGTCTGAGCATTCTAAGTGTAGCCTCAACAGTCTCTTTCATATCCACGCGAGTGAGCTGGATTGGAGCGTGGCTATCCAGTTTAGTGAGTGCCATCAGCTCACCGGTCATGCGTGTAAGCCTCTCAGCTTCAGCACCAATATCGCCGATAAACTCCTGAACTGTTTCTCTGTCAATATCCTCATTTTGCAAAATGCTGTCCGCAAGAAGCCTGATAGCGGCAAGCGGAGTCCTAAGTTCGTGTGATGCATCCGCCACAAATCTGCGCCTCACCTCTTCTGTCTCTTTAAGTCTCTCTGTCAAGCTATTAAACTCGTCACCCAGTACAGCAAGCTCGTCACGACCGCTCATATCAACCATGTAGCTGTACTCGCCCTCGCGAACAGTCTTAACAGCATTCATGATACTGCTTACGCGGCGCATGACGGACACCAGAATAAGCGTAACAAGCACAATTGAAGAAACTGCAACAATAACTGAAATATTCCTGATAGTTTCTTGCATTTCCAGCAATAGAGAACCTTGAATCGAGTCATCTTCATGAAAGTAGACTGCACCAATCGGCACGCCGCGGCTGACAACAGGTGTAATTGCAGTGCTGGAAAAAATACCCTCAAAAAAATACGAGAAGAAAAAATCATTTTCATACATACTGTGCTCCTCAAGAGCACTGTTGATGCTGTACTGAGTTAACGGAAAATAACCATATATCCGCAATGGGTCATAGAGTACATCACCGTCTTTGTTAGTTATAACAACATTAGTCCCTGCGGCTATTTCAAGCTGAGAAACAATTGTCTCCACTCTCTCCGTCTCGTAAAGAGTAAGCTCGTCAAACGCCTCAACCAACTGCCCTGCCACAAGCGAGGCTTGACTTTGCAGAAAAATCTGCTTTGTAGAAAAAATCATACTGCGCGATGTAAACAAAAAGTAGGTGTTTATAAGTACAAGCACAACAGCAACAACAGCAAAACACGTAAGAGCGAATTTTGTGCGTATGCTGCTGAAAAAACTCAGTTTTCTAACTGTATGTGTAGCTTTACTAGCCCCTGATATAGTAGCCTACCCCCCACTTAGTCATTACATATTCCGGTTCTGCGGGATTTTCCTCAAGTTTCTCACGCAGGCGGCGTATGTGAACATCAACCGTCCTGATATCTCCCTGATATTCGTAACCCCAAACGATGTTGAGCAGAGATTCCCTGCTGTAAACTCTGCCGGGGTTTTTAGCCAAAAGCTCAAACACGTCAAACTCTTTGACCGTTAGCTCAACAGGTGTCTCGTTTTTTAGTGCAATTCGCCTTTCAGTATCAATACGGATGTGCCCGACCTTTATGACAGCTTCCGTTGCACTGCTCACCAACGCACTGCGGCGCAGTAATGCCCTGATTCTCGCTTTAAGTTCAAGAATGTTAAAAGGCTTTGTAATATAGTCATCTGCCCCATACTCAAAACCGATTATCTTGTCCATATCTTCGGTTTTTGCTGTAAGCATAATTATGGGAACAGTCGAAAATTCTCGTATCCTCATACAGGCTTCAAGTCCGTCAAGCTCAGGCATCATTACATCCAGAATAATTAAATCATACTTTCCGCTTCTGGCAAGTTCCACCGCCTCCAAACCGTCATATGCTGCATCTATCTGATAACCCTCATTTTCCAGGTTGAATTTTATCCCTTTTACCAGCAATTTCTCATCGTCAACAACCAGAATCCTCATCTAAAAAACCGTCCATTTCTTTCATTTAGTATAATGTAAGTTAAAGTCCTGAAAAGAGTGCGTATTATTTTTACTTACCCGCCGACTGTGATTAAGTCTTTGATAGCTTCAAATCTTCTCTCGCCAATGCCTGAAACATTCATAATATCATCAATATTATTAAACTCGCCATGCTGCTGCCTGTATTCAACTATTCTGGCAGAAATTGTATTCCCGACACCGGGCAAGTCTGTGAGCTCAGTTTGTGATGCAGTGTTTATGTTTATCCTACCGTCACCGCTTCTCGGTGTACCTGCGGCAGGTTCAGTTTGCGGATTTGATTGAGTCCCCGTTTGCGGCGGCTTGAAGCTTGTCTCCTGTTCGGTCTCTCCTAAGTTCGCGCTTGCGGCAATTTGGCCCTGCGTATCGTTAGTATCCCCTAATTCAAATTGCACTCCCACATGCATACCGTGCGCCGTGCTGCCGGCATCAACAGAAACAACATTCACGGCACTGAGACTACGCCCTGTAAAAAATCCTCCCATAAAACATACAAATGCCAGTGTCACGCCAATAATAACGAGTTCTACACGTCTTAACCTCATAACAATGCCCCCTTATAGGTTTCCCTACGCAAAAGTGTTGATAATCTACACGGGGGCTGTTTGGGTGTAGAAGTTTCTACATTTTCCGCGGCTCCCGAACAATTGTACCACAGTACAAAGAAAAATGCCATATCAAAAATCAGGGTTTACAGAAAGAATTTTTGTGGTATACTAAGGCGTATACTTATTCAAACTGTTTTAATTCGGAGATTATGATAAATGTCTAAAATTAACAGAGTTTTCAGAACAACCGCAGCTTTGCTGCTAATGGTGTTCTTTTTGCAATTAATCCCGGCTGCACCTGCCACTGCACTCACTCCTTTCACCAACATCGCCGCCGAGGCAGCTATTCTGGTCGAAAGCGAAACAGGTCAGATACTATTTTCACACAATGCGTTCTCTCGCCACCCGGCAGATGACCTCACTAAAATCATGACACTCTATCTTGCAGCCAGAGCTGTAGAAAACGACGAAATCAGTGATAGTGAATTTGTGGAAATGACTGAAGCAGCGTGGCTTGATATTGACGAGCGCAGCTCGACCCTGGACATTCTTCCGGGCGAAGTTATGACTTTTATCGATCTCATTTACAGCTCTTACGTTGGCAATGCAAATGAGGCAAGCAACATGATTGCACTCAGGCTTGCAGGCAGCATTGATTCATTTGTCAGGCAGATGAATGCTATGGCGACGGAAATAGGTGCAACAAACACAAATTTCGTAAACCCGCACGGACAGCACAGCCCTAATCAGTTTACCACTGCTTATGATATGTTTCTTATCTACAGCCACGCTTCCAGAAGTATGCTGTTTAACGAAGTTTCCTCTACTTTCAGGCATACAACCGAAACTATTGATGAGTTTGAATCTCGTACGTTCACTACATCAAATTCTCTCATAGTGCCCGGCAGTATTTATTTTTACAGACATGCGCTGTCCGGAAAAGACAGCGCAACCTTTGAAGGCGGTCACAGTTTGGTAGCTTCCGCCGAAGAGAACAATATGTTTTTAATTTCCGTTATACTCGGCTCTTATGTAGAAATGTTTGAAGACGGCAGCGCAGATATCAAGAGTTTATCGGAAACACAACGGCTTTTTCACTGGGGTTACAATGAATTTGCCTGGCGGGAAATTTTGAGAACTACGGATTTGCTTGACCGTGTTCCGGTACTCCACGGCTCCGGCACAGATTTTGTAAATGCCCGACCTTCAGAGTCGCTCACCGTGCTTATAGCAAACTCCGTCCATACCGATGCTTTTGAAAGGCGAGTCAGACTATTTTACGATGAGGATAATCCCATTGAAGCTCCTGTTGAGGCAGGTCACTTGCTGGGCGAAGTCACGATAAGGCGTGATGGGAACGAATATGCCAGAATTTCGCTTGTGGCAAACACTTCAGTTGATCTCAGCGGCATTGAGTACATTAGAATACAGGTAATGGAGATGCTTACTTCGACGATGGCGCGCAACATTATCATTATACTCGTATTGCTGGTACTATTGTATATCGCACTGGTCGTAAGACATAATGTAGTAAGAGCAAAACGTAGGCGCCGCATGAGAAGCGCAAAACAAGACCTAATTCAAGACCGTCAACGAAATTTTAGAGGATAAACAGAAGCAACTCACTCGGCATACGCTAATTTAAGAGTGACTCATCGTCCTCTTTTTTGCGTTGCTCATTATATTCTTCCAAGATTTTTTTGTTTTCGGGGTCATCGCTCCTTTCAAGGATTTTCTCATAATTAGTAATAAATTCATACTTTTCCTCACTCGTCATATTGTTGAAATTTTTGCGTAATATTAAAAATTCAGACACTGTTTTTCCTCCCCAATCCTCTTATTAAGACCACACAAGAAATGGCGCAGAAAGGGGGCATATTTGCCTCACCTACTGCGCCAAAAAATATTTAGCGTTTGCCACGGATAGTCAACAAACCAAAATCGACCTTGAAAAATTCACAAAAAATGAGTATACTAAACCAAGTCGTGGTGACGGAGAAATCCGTGTTTGTAGGCTATAGCGTTAACAAGTTTCCCTACACTCGCCGTGCGGTGCTGCTAACATCTCACGGTCGCTGCGACCACTTTTGTGCGGTCTTGTGAAAATGATACTATCATAAAACAAATTAAAACACAAGCGTTTTATATCGCAATTTCAGCGATTATTCTGAGTATTTTATGTATAAAATTTACTCAAAATTTGTTTTCAAAAAGACAGTTTAAAACATATGACAGACAGGCTCTAAACTACCTCACAATCACAGGTGATGTTCGCCATTCAGTGCCGCCTGTGCGCTCTGTCGGCTTCCGATAAGCAAGGTTGTAAAAATCTGTCGCATCGGCTTCGAGCTTAAACATTTTCTCTGCACAGCCGCCTAATTTATACACAGATGCAGGCTTCGTAATGATTGGGAGCTCTGCTTTTTTGCGCATAGACTTGAGAATACCGATACCGGCCCCTGAAGCTGCCAAAACCCTGATGTATGGCGGCGGATGCTTTGTATAATCTTTTGTGATACCAAGAACAGCGCACATGAGAATCCTGCGAAGCCTTGACATCACAAATCGCTTAGACTTAGTGCCGCGAAGTACAGCCTCAATCGTTGACTCGGACTTGGCGAGCCTCAAAAACCTCTGCTCCAGACCATCCGAAACACCCAAAAACGAGGAAAAATCGTCTATAGCACGCAAGCGAGACAAAACAGCTTGCTCCGCGTTTTCCATAAAAACAGGTCCGCGCCCTAAGCGGATTTCTTCCTCGCAAACAAAAACGGAAGACTCGGGCAAAAGCGAGACAGGGGGACGGTTCTCACTTTTAAGCCGCGCCCTAACTGCTGATGCACTGAAACCGGTATCACTGTCATGCTCACCACCGACCCGCTTCATGGTAACCGGCTCTAAGTTTGAAGAAAGTTCTCTCACAGCTTTTATATACTCAATGCCTAAGACATTATTCGGAGTACTGAAAACACTTGCATCTGCGCCCAAAATGGCATATGCCGCCTTTTGTTGAGCCGCCGCATAAGACACTCCCTTTTTTAGCCACAATCTCACATTTTTCTGAAATTCATCAGAAGAAGCAACTCTCGCAGCATTTGATAAAGAGTCAATATTCCCCGATTCACTGCTAAACGAAATATAATCGCAAACTCCGAGTTTATCCAGAATATAGACACCACCCATAGAAAAACCTTCAGCCGAAGAAAGTGCGTAAGGAACCGGAAGTTCAAGCACTAAATCAGCCCCCATGAGTACAGCCATTTTTGCCCTTGCATGTTTATTAAAAACCGCAAAATCTCCGCGCTGAACAAAGTTAGGACTCATAACACAAACAATACCTACATCACCACCCAGCAAAAGACGTGTATTTTCAATGTGTGCGGCATGACCTAAATGAAAAGGGTTATATTCACATATTATCCCGGCAGTTTTCACTTTGTACCCCTTGAAATTTTTTGTGCGATGGTATAGAATAATTGTAGCTTAAAAAAAATAACTTTTCAAGAGGTATGTGTAAATGAACGTGTTAGTCATCAACGCAGGCAGTTCTTCGCTCAAGTATCAATTGTTTGATATGAAAAACGAAAAAATCCTCGCAAAAGGTCTATGTGACCGAATCGGTCTTGATGGGCATCTCAAGCATAAACCCGAAGCAAACGACAAGCCCGTTTACGATGAAGACATCTCCCTCCCCACACACGCAGAGGCAATCAGTGCAGTCATAGAGAAGCTCACATCAGACGAGTACGGAGTTATTAGCAGTCTCTCCGAAATAAATGCCGTAGGGCATCGCGTAGTCCACGGCGGACGAAAGTTTTCCAGTAGCGTGCTCATTAATGACGAGGTTGTTGCCGCTATCGAAGATTGTGTCAGGCTCGCTCCGCTACATAATCCTGCTAACCTCATGGGTATCAGAGCATGTCAGGAGGGTATGCCGAATGTGCCGCAAGTCGCAGTATTCGACACAGCTTTCCACAACACCATTCCCGAATATGCATACACATACCCCATCCCATACAAGTATTATGAAGAAAACGACATTCGCCGCTACGGCTTCCACGGCACATCACACCGTTTTGTCTCCGATGTAGCATTACAGGAACTCGGACTTAAAAACGGCAAGTCAAGGCTTATCACCTGCCACCTCGGAAACGGCTCATCGCTGGCAGCGATATTCAGCGGCAAAAGCGTTGACACAACAATGGGTGTCACTCCGCTTGAAGGCATACCCATGGGAACACGCTGCGGCTCAGTTGACCCGTCCCTTGTCGATATCATTGCATCGGTTGACGGCATATCCCTCAAAGAGGCGATGGATGTGCTGAACAAAAAATCCGGTGTTCTGGGTATCTACGGAAAATCATCTGATTTCAGGGATATTGAAACGGCTGCCGGTGTGAATATAGACACAGGCTTTATGAAAGAAGGCGCTCCGATAGATGCTCGAGCAAAGCTTGCACTTGATGTTTTTTCATATCAGGTGGCAAAATTCATCGGTTCCTATGTCGTAGCTCTCGGTGGGCTGGATGCTTTGGTTTTCACAGCAGGTATCGGCGAAAACTCTCCATATGTCCGCAGATCAATATGCAAGCACCTCGGCGGTATAGGTCTATACATCAACGAGAAAGTAAACGCTGTGAGAGTAAGTGAATACCTCGATGTTTCAGGTGAAAAAACAAAACCAAAAGTTCTTGTCATCCCAACAAACGAAGAGCTCGCCATCGCCAGAGACACAATTGAGATTGTAAAAAAATAAAAAGATGACTTTTTTTGAAAAATCACTTAAAATTTTAGAACTCCCCGACATATTAACCATGCTTGCCGCCGAGGCAGTCAGTGAGTGCGCAAAGGATGCTGCCGCCGAGTTGCGCCCATATGTCGATGCGGAAACCGTAAAAGCAAACCTCAGTGAAACAACCGCCGCAAAAAACATGATGATTTTGCGCCAAAGTCCGCCCTTCTCAAGTGTCAGAAACATAAAAAATGCCGTTAAACGCGCCGACATGGGCGGGGCACTCAGCACGAAAGAACTCCTGAATATTGCCGGACTGATAAGGGCTTCATCGGCATCAATAGCTTACTACAAAAGTGAAAAAAACGCCGAAAAAACGGCTATAGATTACCTTTTCAACTCATTAAATCCCGACAAATTTTTGGAAAATAAAATATCCGCCTCAATTGTATCGGAAGAGGAAATATCAGATAACGCAAGCCCCGAACTAGCCACAATCCGGCGCCATATACGCCTTTCGCACGATAAAATCCGTCAAACCTTAAACAAAATTATCACATCATCCGCCTACAGCAAAATGCTCCAGGAACCCATAATCACTATGCGAAACGACAGATACGTTGTTCCCGTTAAAGCCGAACATAAGTCCGGATTTCCCGGCATGGTGCACGATATCTCATCCTCAGGCGCCACCCAATTTATTGAGCCAATGAGCGTTGTGAATATAAACAACGAATTGCGCGAACTTTCCGCAAGAGAAAAAACGGAAATTGAACGAATTCTAATGGAACTTTCAGCAGATGTGGCAAACTGCGGAGATGACATAATCAGAGACTATGAAGTGCTGACAAAACTCGACTTTGTTTTCGCCAAAGCGAAGTTATCCTATAAAATGGATGCAATTGAGCCCGAAATTATGGACGACATAAAAGTCAGGATAAACGCAGCACGTCACCCGCTGCTGCCTAAAGAAACTGCCGTTCCGATTGATATTCGTCTCGGCGGAGACTTTGATACATTGGTTATAACAGGTCCGAACACAGGCGGAAAAACCGTGTCGCTTAAAACCCTCGGACTATTGTGTGCAATGTCACAATGCGGACTTCATATCCCTTGCAATCATGGTAGCTACGTGCCCGTTTTTGGCTCGATTTTCTCAGATATCGGCGACGAGCAGTCTATTGAACAATCGCTATCCACCTTCTCTTCCCACATGACAAATATCGTCAGCATATTAAAACACGCAGGTCATGATTCCCTGCTTATGTTTGACGAACTGGGCGCAGGCACAGACCCGATTGAAGGAGCGGCACTTGCTATATCAATAATCGAATACGCCAGAAAAACAGGAGCTTTGATAGCCGCTACAACGCACTATGCGGAGCTTAAAAGCTATGCTGTCACGTCACAGGGAGTCTCAAATGCATCATGTGAGTTTGACGTAGAAACGCTCAGACCAACCTACAAGCTCATTATAGGCATTCCCGGAAAGTCAAACGCATTTGCCATCTCAAAACGTCTTGGTCTGTCTGACGACATTATTAACGATGCCAAAAACCGACTCAGCAGTGATAATGCATCCTTTGAAGATGCTCTGCTCGGACTGGAAGAATCCAGGCTTTCGCTAGAAAAAGAGCGCGACGAAATCACAAAACTCCACAGAGATGCATCCAGCGACAGGAATCAAGCCGCCGCACTCAAAGCACGTCTCGATAAAGAGCTTGCCGCAGCGACGGACAGAGCCAGAAGCGATGCCTCGAAGATTATCGAAGAAGCACGCCTTGCTGCAAATTCTGTAATGGACGAGCTAAACAATCTGCGTAAAAAAGCCATAAATGACGTAAATATGCAAAAACTCGGTGAAGATAAGGCAGATCTTCTGCGAAAGCTCAACGAAGCAGAATATGAAATAAGTGATTCGCCGGATACTCAGGAAGATAGTAATGAAGTACGCACAAGGGATATTGTCCCCGGGGACAGAGTAAAGCTGCGCAGTATCGGCACCCTTGCCGATGTGGTTTCTGTGGGCAATGACGGAACTTTGTCTCTTCGAGCAGGAATTTTAAATGTAACAGCTCGCCCCAATGAGGTTATTTTAGTTCAGTCCGAAAATGTACCCGAACTCAAAAAACAAATAGCAAAATCCGAAGCTAAGTTGAGATCGATATCCGCAAAACCTGAGCTTGACATCCGTGGTATGAATGTTGATGAGGCCCTCCCCATTATGGAGCGTTTCATCGACAATGCCAAAATGGCAAAGCTAAACACTGTCTCAATCATACACGGCAAAGGTACAGGAATTTTGCGTAAAGCTGTCCACAAAAGTCTAAAGCGCGACAATCACGCTATAAAGTCTTTTCGTCTTGGTGTTTATGGCGAAGGCGAGGATGGTGTTACCATAGTTTCATTGTGAATCTCTACAAAATTTCATATATGACAAACATCGTCCTTGACGATTACTCGATTATTTGATACAGTGGGGGCAATGGGGTTTAGGAACTACCCTAACGACTAGGAGGATGTTCACCGATGTACGAGAAAAAGGCAACCGTTATGATACAGGTTGGTCTGCATGCACGACCCGCAACTTTTCTCATTCAAAAGGCAAATGAGTATAGGAGTAGTATTTGGATAGAAAAGGATGAACGCAGAGTCAATGCAAAAAGTCTTTTAGGCGTTCTTTCTCTCGGCGTTGCACAAGGAGTAACTATCAGTGTCATCGCTGATGGTCCTGACGAGATTGAAGCCGTCGACACCCTATGCCAGCTTATCAATTCTGATTTTGAAGAGTAAAAGTAAAAGAGCATTAAAAAATCGACCGAAATCGGTCGATTTTTTAATATCTTAATGTTTTTAGTTTTTACTGAGCCGCCGCTTCTTCGTAGACCGAAACTCTTTTACGTCTCTGTCCGTAGGGCTCAAATCTGACCCTACCGCTCACTTTTGCAAACAGAGTATCGTCACTTCCCTTCCCCACATTGATACCGGGGTGAATCTTTGTGCCACGCTGGCGAACCAGAATATTGCCTGCGAGAACAAACTGACCGTCAGCGCGTTTTGCGCCGAGGCGTTTTGACATACTCTCGCGACC
>WQTE01000006.1 GCA_009786445.1 Oscillospiraceae bacterium
TGATTTGCACTACAAGTTTTCGCAACAACACAAACCCGCAATGCTTTGCTTTCGCTCAGCTTGCGGGTTATATTCTTTTTTTCGTAGCCGAAAACAAGATATATTACAATTAGCAAATAAAATGTGGTATACTTACATTACAAGACCCACCGACAGATAATGTGTGGTAGACGGCTTGTGACCTCTCACTCTAAATATTCAAAGGATTTTTATGGACGGTTTTATATCTCAAATTCAACGATATTCTACTAAGGACGGACCGGGAGTACGCAGCACTGTTTTCGCTGTTGGCTGCCCGCTCAATTGTTTGTGGTGCGCTAATCCTGAGCTAATCGGGGATGCGGCTAAATTTCTTTATCNCCCCCGCCGCTGTGTCGCCTGTGGCGCTTGTGTCGCTCAATCGGGGGGAACTATCACACTTTCCGAGGATGGTGTAGAAATTGACCGTGATTTCGCTAATCTTGAAGAGAGTTCGGTCGTTTGTTACTATGATGCTTATGAAAAGGTTGGTGAGCCTATTTCTGATGCTGATCTCGCTGCCGCACTTTTGCGTGATAAGGTGTTCTTTGACCAGTCTGGCGGTGGTGTCACATTTTCGGGCGGAGACCCCGTTACTCAGGCTGACTTTTTCTTTGAGGTCGCCATGCGGCTGAAAGATGCTGAGGTTCATGTTGCACTTGATACTTCCGGCTATTTTTCCTGGGAAAGGCTTGCACCTTTGGTCTCTGTCTCCGACCTTGTTTTATTTGATATCAAGCTTTTAAGTCGTGTATTGCACAGGCGGTATACAGGTGTTGATAATCAACTTATTTTGGAAAATGCTATGAAAATCGCCAATTTAGGAAAGCCCATGATTGTACGTATGATTTTGGTTCCCGGAGTCAATGACACTGATAACGAAATCAAAGGCAGACTTACTTTTGCAAAAAGTCTCGGCAGTTTAGTGCAGCTCGATATTCTCAAGTATCACAAACTCGGCGCAGGAAAGTATGCCAGCCTTGGTATGATTGAGCTGATGGAGGGGACTGCGCAGTGCAGTGATGAGCTTGCCAAGCGTGTCCTTGAGTTGGCGCAGAGCATGGGAATAAACGCCACTATAGGCGGTTAAAATTTGACCTATTTACAAGAGTTTGATATAATGGCTGCTGCACAATCACTATATGGTGTTATCTATAGTTGCCGATTTTTCTTGCCGAAAGGAATTACTCATATAAATGAAACGATTTTTTCAGTTTATTGGCATTGTCTTGTTGGTGGGTGTTATATTTGCTGTAGGTGCCTACGGCGAACCATATACAGACCCTACACCGACTCCACGACCCGAGCCAACACCGCGGCCTGAGCAAGTTGTTCCCGAACGTGACCCGAGAGCTCTTTTTCCCGCCATTGTAGAGTACGGTTTTTCCGCTGTGCTAAAACACAACAATGACCCGCTTCACGCTTATATTCGTTTCCCTCAGGCAGGCAATTCATCCGATAACGCCATTGCACGGTGGGCGCATAATCTTTTTAACGATATCAGTGATGAAATGGATGCTGTCTTACGAAATAATCCTTCTGAAATCGGTGAAATAAATGTACAATTTGATTCTTTCCTTATAGATAACAGATATGTGGGCATTTTCCAGAGCGGTCAATTTGCACTTACACTGGCAGGAGAACCTGAGGAAGTTATTCAGACTTTTAACATTGACCTTTCGACTTATGAGTTTCTTGAGCCGTTTGACATTTTGGATTACCACGCCCTAGATAGTCTGCTTAATTTGCTGAATCTCAGACTTCTTGTTGAGCATCCTGAAACCGACGGGAATATTCATAACATGGATGAGCGTTGGCTTTCGTATTTGTTTATCGGACACGAAGGCATTGGTGTTATAATTCCTCAGTATGCGGGTTTCTTGCCTGACGGATTTGAAACTTTAATTGTTACTTTGCCTTATGAGGATTTAGGTGCGTTTCTGCTCATCAGAACCGAACCTCCGCTTTCTGCTCCGACTCCTACGCCTTCTCCTGACGAGATAGTTTCTCCTGATGAAGATGACGAATATGATTACAGCTATGATTATGACGATGACTATGACAACGCTTACGACGAAGTTGTTGAGCCTGTTGACCCTACAGTTCCGACTGTTCCCCCGCAAGAAAGAGTTATAGACCCTCTGCTTCCCATGATTGCCATAACTTTTGATGATGGTCCCGGTCAATATCTCAATGAGTTTTTGGATTTGCTTGAGCTTTATAATGTTCGCGCTACATTTTGTGTTGTCGGCAATCTTGTACATACTCAGCCTGATGCTCTCAGACGTGCTGTGGAGCTCGGCAATGATGTCATTGGGCACTCTTGGAATCACAGAAATTTAGCCAAACTCACAGACGATGATGTAAGACAACAAATTCAAAAAACCAGTGATGCCATTTATGCTATCACCGGTATTCATACTCCGCTGTTTCGTCCGCCCTATGGGCAGGTCAGCGATACTATGAGGCAAATTTCCGAGGAACTGGGTTTTGCTATGGTCAACTGGGATATTGACCCCGAAGACTGGAGTGTCATGGATGCCGATGGAATTTTCAACGCCGTTGTAGACGCTGCTCACAGTGGCGGCATCATTATAAGCCATGAAATATTCTCGACTACTTTAGAGGCGTATCGGCGTATCATTCCCGAGCTTTTATCACGCGGTTTTCAGATTATTTCCATCTCTGAACTATTTCGTCATACACTTGGTGAGATTGAGCCGGGCAGAGTTTATTTTAGTATGCATGATGTCAGCTAAAAGAATAAACGAACATTTTAAGTATGTTAAACTAAAATCTGGTTGCGAGCATATCTCTTTGCGCCCCGGTTTGCCCGATATCTCTCCTAAATGATGCTCCCTTAAAGGTGATATTTTCAAGATCTTTATATGCCGCTTTTTGGGCTGCCTCGAAGTTTTCTCCCATAGCGGTCACTGCAAGAACTCGTCCGCCGTCTGTCATAAGCTTTTTATTTTCCAGCTTAGTTCCTGCGTGAAATACCATACTTTTTGTCTGCTTTATCTCTATCTCATGCCCTGTTTCGTATTTTTCGGGATAACCTCCTGATGCCATTACAACCGCTACTGCTTTACTTTTATTCCATTTCAGCTTACAACTCGACAATCGCTTTTCCGTGACAGCCATTGCTATTTCATAGAGGTCGGTTTCGAGACGCGGTAACAGCGCTTGTGTTTCGGGGTCGCCGAATCTTGCGTTGTATTCAAGTACCTTCGGACCATCGAGCGTTAGGATTAGACCAATATACAGCACTCCTTGGTAGTCAAGACCTTCTGCTTTTAAGCCTTCAAGTGTCTTTTCTGCTATCTCGTCTCCGAGGCGAGGTGTGTAATATGGGGATGGCGATATTGAGCCCATGCCTCCTGTGTTTGCTCCGAGGTCTTTATCAAGAGCTCTTTTATAATCACTTGCCGTCTCCATTGGCACTATTGTCTCTGAATCTGTAAAGCACAAAAGCGAAACCTCTTTACCCTCAAGAAATTCTTCGATTACGACTTTATTTCCCGCATCGCCAAATGCGCCGGCATTTAACATATCATTTAAAACAGAAGTTGCCTCACTGATGCTATTGCACACTACAACTCCCTTGCCCGCAGCTAATCCGTCGGCTTTGAGAACAAGCGGAAATCGCTTGTTCCGGATGATTTTCACACCATCTTCTACGCTTATAACACTGGTATACTCAGCCGTCGGGATTTTATGTTTTTGCATGAATTCCTTTGCAAACGACTTACTTCCCTCGAGCTTTGCCGCAGCTTCGCCCGGTCCGAAAATTCTCAGTCCGCGCCTTTTAAACTCGTCTGCAACGCCTAAGGTGAGAGGCAATTCGGGTCCTACTATGGTGAGATCCATTTTGTAGCTTTCGGCAAAGTCTGCAAGTTTTTCTATTTGCTCAACACTGATGTTTATATTTTCACCTAACTCTGCCGTCCCACCGTTTCCTGGTGCAAAGTAGAGTTTTAAGTTCTTGTTTTGTCTGAGTTTCCACCCTATAGCGTGTTCTCTTCCGCCATTGCCTATTATTAGTACGTTTTTCGTTTCGGCAGGAGCAAGACCGGCAAGTCTTGCATCGGTGGGCTGGACTTGCCCACCCCCTACATTGGATTGACCGTTATGGTCACTATAGGTGTCACTTAGTTCTATCGGGTTTTTCTTCGTTTTTTCTATATGCCCTGATACCATGATTTTCACCGCCTCAACTAATACTTTATGTTCTATAGCCAGCACTCTTTTTTGTAGTGCTTCTGCTGTGTCACTCTTCTCCACAGGCACTCTTGCTCTTACCAGAATTTTGCCTGTGTCCACGCCATTGTCTACCAAATGTGCTGTCGCACCTGTGTAGCTTACACCTGAACTGAGCACTGCTGTATGGACTTTAAGGCCATAATAACCCATACCGCCAAACATTGGGAGAAGCGACGGATGGATGTTAATTATTTTATCTGTGTACTGCTCTACCACTTCGGGTGGTAATATGGAAAGGTAGCCTGCCAGTATGATCCCGTCTATTTCGTGCTCTTTTATAGCATGGATAAGTTTTTCCGGCTCTTTTTTGCTTATCACGGCTGTCTGAATCCCGTGGTTCTTCGCTCTTTCTAAGCCGTAAGCTCCGTCACGGTTTGACACGACCAGCGCGACTTTGGCATTTTTTATCTCGCCGCTCTCTACGGCATCTAAAACTGCTTGCAGGTTCGTGCCACCACCCGAAACTAAAACCGCCAAATGAAAAAAACCATTATTATATAATGACAATGCTATCTTCTCCCTTTTTGCGTTTTTCGACTGTGCCCATAGTATATATCCACTCTGTATTCTCTGTGCAGAGCAGTGTACGTTCTCCGGAATCTGAAGTGGTGAACTCGTGTCCGCTATAATTATGTATTGCAAGATAAGCATCACCTGCATCCTCTTCAGCGACACAAAAGAACATACCTATACCCATGTTGAATGTCTTGTACATTTCGTAATCTTCGATATTACCCCATTTTTGGACTATCCTGAAAATTTCACTCGGGTAGGGAGCACCTCCTCTATCCACACGGATTTTCAGGTCGTCTGCCGCGAGCATTCTCGGAATGTTTTCTACCCAGCCACCGCCTGTTATGTTTGCTATACCTTTCACTTTGACCTTTTCGGTCAGTTCTGTTATCAGCTTTGCGTAAATTTTTGTAGGTGTGAGTAGTTCCTCGCCAAGCGTTCTCCCGATGTAGTTAAGCATAGAGCACCACTCTAAGTCGAGAGATTTGCAAAGCTCTCCCATGTTTATGTCATATGGTGTGCCGGTTGCTTCTCTGAGCTTGCGCACCAACGTGTAACCGTTGCTATGGAGTCCCGATGAAGCTATGCCGAAAATCACATCGCCCTCTTTTATGTCTTTGCCTGTTATTAAGCGGTCTTTCTCTGCTATTCCGGCGGCAAAACCCACAAGGTCATAATCACCCGGCTTGTAGATGTCCGGCATTTCGCAGGTTTCCCCGCCAATCAGAGCGCAGTCTGCTTGTATGCAGCCTTCACTTACGCCTTTGACTATCTGCTCGGCTTTTTGGGGATCAAGCCCTCCAATGCCTATATAGTCGAGAAAATATAGCGGCTTTGCGCCCATGCAGATGATATCGTTTACGCACATAGCTACGCAGTCTATGCCTATTGTGTCGTGCTTGTCGAGGTCAAAAGCTATCATCACTTTTGAGCCGACACTGTCTGTTCCCGACACCAGAACGGGCTGCTTGTATCCCTCCGGCAACTCAAAAAGTCCGCCAAAACTGCCAAGACCTTCCAATACGCCATTTATTTTTGTTTTTGCGGCGTGTGCTTTCATTCGCCTGACAGCATCATAGCCTGCTTCAACACTGACACCTGATTTTTCATATGTCCATTTTTCCACGAGAATGCATCCTTTCAGTGCGAGACGGGCAAGCCCGTCCCCTACGGTAGCGTGTAGCAGATGATGGGCGGTTTGCGGAGTCTTTTTTGCGAGAACAGTGGCGCAATGCTCTCTGGCTCGCAAAAAAGCGGAGCAAATTGCCCATCATCTGCGGGAGATTTGCTCACTTACCTTCCACGCGTACTATGTTTTTGAGCTTTTCCGCCAGCGCAACTGCTGATTCTATCGTCTTTGCTACCACTGTGTAGTGCCCCATTTTCCTTGCTTTTTTCGACTCGTTTTTCCCGTACAGATGAACGTGTACATTTGGGTTTTCATAGGCTTCTTCAAGACCTATGAGCTTAGTGTTACCATCACTTTGACCAAGTAGGTTAACCATCACTACGGGAGTTATCAGTTCTGTGCTTCCAAACGGCAGCCCTACTATTGCGCGAATGTGGTTTTCAAACTGATCTGCAAAACACGCCTCTATTGTGTAGTGACCTGAATTGTGCGGGCGAGGTGCAACTTCATTTACGTAGACCTCTCCGTTTTTGCCCACAAACATTTCCACGCAAAATGTGCCTACACCCTCAAAAATTGACATCACATCATCCGCGATTTTTGCTGCCTTTTCGTCTACAGCTTTATCTATTTTTGCGGGAACGGTTGTAGTGTCCAGTACGCTGTTTGCATGGGTGTTTTCAGCTACAGGATATACCGCTCTCTCTCCTTTTATACCCCTACAGGCAATGATGGAAATTTCTCTTTCAAAGTCGATAAACTCCTCTACCATCAGTTCCACTTTGCCATTGCCGAGTTCGCTGTAAGCTCTCTCAACATCTGCCTCTGTTTTAACCAGTGCGTTTCCTTTGCCGTCGTAGCCTCCCGTTGTGGCTTTGAGCATAAGAGGGTAACCGAAATTTTCCGCTTTACCCATCTCTCTTATGTCTTCCGGTGTGGTAACTTTTGAAAATCTTGGTATCGGTATCTTTTTCTTATCAAGTTCCGTCTTTTGAAAATACTTGTTTTGTATGGTTTTCAGTGCCGTTACGGACGGGTATATTGTATGCCCCTCCTGCTCCAATGTCTCCAGCACCGATGCGTTTATATGTTCAAATTCATATGTTATGACATCTGAGTGTTCAGCGAGCTCGTGATATCCCTTTGGATCGTCGAATTGCGAAACTACTTGATAATCGCAGATACTGCTTGCGGGACAATCGTCCGCAGGATCTAAAACGGCAACATAAAACCCGAGTCTTTTTGCCTCAAGTATCATCATCTTGCCGAGTTGCCCGCCGCCTACTATGCCTATTCTTTTTTCGATCGCTTTCATTTTTTTACTTTTCACTCAAATACTCCTCAAATCCTATTTTTTCCAGTTCTTCTGCTTTTTGTGTTACTGTTTCTTCCATGTCTTTTTTGTATGTTGTAAGTTTTTCAGCTATTTCATTGTCTGTAGTTGATAAAATTGATGCTGCGAGCAGCCCTGCATTTTTCGCTCCGTTTATTGCCACTGTTGCTACAGGGATTCCCGGGGGCATCTGTACTATAGAGTACAGGGAATCTACTCCGCCGAGCGTTCTTGATTTTATCGGAACACCAATCACGGGGAGTGTTGTCAGCGATGCTGTCATCCCCGGCAGATGTGCGCTTCCTCCTGCGCCTGCGATTATTACCGATATGCCTTTACTTCTTGCGTTTTCGGCATATTCGTATAGTCTTTTTGGTGTCCTGTGGGCTGAGACTATGGTGATTTCATGCTCTATACCGAGTTGCTCCAAGATTTCCGCAGATTCTTTCATGACCGGCAAATCAGAGTCACTACCCATGATTATTGCTACTTTCATATCAATGCCTTTCTGAAATATATTTGCTATGGATGGGCAATCCCGCCCCAACAGGCTAGCCGATGATGGATAGTTTCTCAGCTAGTATTCTTTGCATGGTCTCCCTCACTCTTTGTTTTTTGCATTTTTCCCTACTCTCATAATCTAACACGAAATCGTCATAATATCCACTGGTAATTCTTAATAATTCCGAAAGTTTTTAATGCGTTCGTTTGTAAGATTTTTCCTGTATCTTTAAATCATATTTTTAAAAGGATGTGGTATACTTGTTTTTAGTAAAATATAAGGAGGCTTTATTCTATGGCGGGTATTTTAATTTGTGATGATGATAGAGAGATTGCAACGGCTATTGCTGTTTATCTTAAGAACGAGGGGTATGAAACTTTTCTTGCCCATGACGGGCGTGAGTCTTTGAGTGTACTTGAAGACAATGACATACAGCTTATCATCATGGATATTATGATGCCTAACATGGATGGGCTTTCTGCAACTATGGAGATAAGGCAGAGCCGCAACATTCCGATTATCATGCTCTCTGCCAAGAGTGAGGATGCAGACAAAATCATCGGGCTTTCAGCCGGGGCTGATGATTATGTGACTAAGCCTTTTAACCCCCTTGAGCTCATCGCCCGTGTTAAAAGCCAGCTTAGGCGCTTTACGGTTCTGGGTAGCTTGCCTTCTCCTGAGGATGGAGTGTACACGGTTGGCGGAGTTACGATTGACGACAATCATAAGTCCGTGACCGTGGACGGCGAGAGTGTCCGGTTGACTCCGCTTGAGTACAAAATAGCACTACTGCTAATCCGCCATCCGGGGCGCGTGTTTTCTATAGATGAGATTTATGAGCGTGTCTGGGGCGAGGATGCTTTTTGTGCCGATAATGCTATCGCCGTGCACATTCGGCGTATTCGCGAAAAGATTGAAATTGACCCTAAGAATCCTCGGTATTTGAAGGTTGTCTGGGGTCTTGGATACAAAATGGAAAAAATTTAGGAGAATAAAAATGGAAACTGTAAAAAAGAGATGGACTGCTCTTCGGGTGGTTAAGATTATTAGCTTTGTCGCTATAATACTTACGTGTATTAGTTTTTTGAGCAGAGGACTCATGTTTACACTTGATGCAGAGGATGCCGGAGTCAGCACTGATATCATCTTCGCAAACTTAGACTCCCCTCAATATTTCCACAATAACAATATGTGGCGGGCACAAAATGATGCGTGGTTTATTTTGCAGTTCGGCAGCGAGGATTCAATCCGTGCCGGTCAGCACCTACGCTGGGAACAGCAAATTATGCGAGGATGGAGTCATATCTTGGATATGGAGCGTACTTGGGTAGAGCACACATTGATCGATACGGTTCAAAACTGGAATATTGTCTCTGTTATTGCCAAAGATACTGCAATAATAGCGGAAGGTGTGCCTGAAATTGAGTTTGCTCCTCCGAGGTTAGCTGCGGATATTTTTCAGAGAATTCACGGCGATTCGGATATCGAGGTCGATTCGGATGATTATATTTATTTTCGGCATATTGAGTCTCAGGATACTGAGATTCTGGAAACAAGGAGTGTAATCGAACATCCTATATTTGATATGGAGTTTGGGCTGAGGATTGATTCACCCGAGGCGCGTAGGGAGCTTGAAGATATGGCAATCGAACGTCAACTCGCCGTTTTTGAAGATTCGCTTGAACGCCTAAATGACACAGAAGGGCTTTTATTTCTCATCACTCCTACTACACCCGAGCATTCAGATTTTATCAATCTCCCACTCAGCAACGTGAGTTTAGGCAGGCAGACAGAAGAGTATTTCTCCGCTCACAGTGTTTCCCATTTAGAAAATAACCTTTTTCTCGCTTTTGACGATAGCTTTGTGAGATACATTATGGATATCTACATTCAGCTCCAACAATCTCTCACTCTGGCTATTATCAATATGGCTGGTCAAATTGCTTTGGCTTTGTTTTTGCTTGTAGTTTTACTGTGTGGCGCAGGCAGGAAGTACCGCATGGAAGGTGTTTATTTTTCTCCTGTTGATAGACCGTATCTGGACATAAGTCTTCTCGCTGTCTTTGCTATTGTGGCTTTCGCCGTTTTTCTTTTCGCAGAAACACTTGGGTATATTTGGGATTTAGGGCAGGACAATATGGTAGCTATTCACTTAGTCTTTGCGTTAGCTTCTATTGTACTTGTAACCCCAATACTCCTCTGGCTCATGAGTTTTGCTAAACGCATAAAGGCAGGGAAATTTTGGAAGCACACTCTTATCTACGCCGTTTTGGTTAAGGTCTTATTTGGGGGGCTGCTGCTCTGCATAAAAAAATCCCGCAATCTCTGGGCGGGAGCAAAGCTGACAGGCAAGGTTGCGCTTATATCCGGCTGTGCATTTACTGCACTTCTGATTATCGGAGTACTTGCTCTCGCAATGGACTTTAGCGGAATTATCGCCTTATTCCCAATGATTTTAATTGTCACCGCCGGCATAGCCATTTTGCTGCTGCGCTTCGCAAAACGTATACACGCACTTGAAATTGGTGCGCTCAGAGTAAACGAGGGCAATTATGAAACTCCAATCGAGGTTGGCGGTGGCGAGCTTGGAAGCATTGCAGCTTCGATAAATAATATCACGGAAGGCATACACACGGCTGTTGACCAGCGCATGAAAAGCGAAAGGCTTAAAACCGAACTTATAACCAATGTATCGCACGATATTCGCACTCCGCTAACGTCTATCATCACTTATACGGATTTGCTCAAACATGAGGGGCTGAACAGCGAAAAAGCACCCGAATATCTCGACATACTCGCACAAAAATCGCAGCGGCTGAAAACGCTGACCGATGAGCTTTTTGAAGCTGCGAAGGCTGTCAGCGGCAATATTGACGTAAACCTCACCGATTTAGACATCAGTTCACTGCTTAGGCAGGTTCTCGGAGAAAACGACAGTGCCATAAATGATTCAGGGCTTGATGTCCGCAGCAATTTCCCCGACAAACTTATCGTTCGTGCCGACGGCAGACTTATGCAACGTGCCCTTGAAAATCTGCTGTCCAACGCCTTAAAGTACTCACTTCCTGCTTCTCGCATCTACATTGATGTCACGGAAACCAAAGATAAACGCATGAAGCTGGATATAAAAAACATCTCAGCGACAGAACTGAACTTTGACCCTAGCGAGCTGGTTGAGCGATTTAAGCGCGGCGATGACTCCCGCTCAGACGGCGGCAACGGGCTTGGATTGTCGATTGTCCAAAGTTTTGTGAATGCTCAAGGCGGTCAGTTTGAAATAGCAATAGACGGCGACCTGTTTAAAGCCATCGTGACCCTGCCATCAAGCTGACAAATTCAGGGGACGGGCAAGCCCGTCCCCTACGTTATTCGCATTAATTATAGTCTAGCCATCCCCTTTATGTTTATCTCTTACAAACTTAAAGAGGAACTCTTCTATTTGATTGATGTCAACGGGCTTAGATGCAAAATCGGTAAAGCCGTTTTCCAGAAACATCTCTTTTGCGCCGAACAGTGTGTTTGCGGTAAGTGCTATGATTGGTCCCTTGTATCCTAGGGAACGCAGGATTTTAGTCGCTTCAACACCGTCCATCTCAGGCATCATATGATCCATGAAAATGACATCATAGGTTTCGCCTTTTTTTATTTTCGTAATTACCTCTCTGCCGTTAAGTGCTGTATCTATATTCAGCTTATACGGCATCATTATTCCTTTTGCCACATATAAGTTGGATTCAACATCATCGACTACCAGCACTTTGCCATACGGCATGGGTTCATGCTCTACTTTCGTGATATTCATAAACGCCGTCTGAATTGTCTGCAAATCTTCCAAACGAGCTGCTTCCTCTTCACCCAACACACCGGAACCGGCTGATTTTTGGGGTAAGTTCACCGTGAATGTACTGCCTACACCCTTCTCACTCTCTACGCTTATGTCACCACCCATCATCTCAACCAATCTATGAGTGATGGAAAGACCCAAACCGCTACCCTGAATCTCGCGATTTGTTTTGAGGTTGAACCGTACAAACTCATCAACAAACAGGTTATCCATCTGCCGCTGAGTAAGGCCCTGTCCTGTATCTCTTACTTTCATACATAACATATGCATATGTTCTATATTCGTTTCAGCTATTGATAAATCAAGATTTATCTCGCCCTTATCCGTGTATTTAATTGCATTTGACAACAGGTTGTTTAAGATTTGTTTGATGCGAAGCTCATCTCCAATTAAATATTCGGGTAAACTTCTGTCAATAGTAAGCGAAAAAGCAATTTCCTTGCTGCCGAAATTCATTAGGTTTAACTGCACCGTGTCCACAATCAGTTCAGAAGTTTTGTACAGTGACGGTGTTATATCCATTTTACCCGATTCTACCTTGGAGAGATCGAGAATATCGTTAACAATTGAAAGTAGTAAACTGGATGCATTATATATCCTGAGAAACGCTTCTTCTGTCTCATCTGAATGCGTGCCTCCCCGTATTTCAAGTTCGGAGATACCCATGATAGCATTCATCGGAGTGCGAAGCTCGTGGCTCATGTTTGTAAGGAATCTTGTCTTTGCGCTGTTTGCATCTTGCTCTCTGCTGATGGCGGTTTTCAGCTTTTCAATCATGTCCTTTTCTTTGCGCATATCGCGCACAAACGCCACAACAACGGTTTTATCCAGTAACCTGACACGTTCTAGGTTGACGTAGCAGGGAATCATTGTCTGTTTATCCAATGTGCAGTGCATCCATTCAAGCTCAGTGCGCCCTTCCTTAAATGTTTGGGCAATTGCCCTATGTGCTTTTCTTATGGATGGAGTTCCGCACGGCTGAAGTTCCGGACACAAGTCGTATAGTCTTTCCATGTATACTCGTTTGTCGGTTATACCAAATAATGTGGCTGCGGCTTCATTTGCATCCGTAATTTTTAAGTTTTCGTCATAGATTGCACACAGTATCGGTGAAGCATCGAGCATTGCTTTTAGCCTTTGCTCCATCAAAGTAATGTTTTCGAGATTTTTATAGTAGTCGCGTTTATCTTGAATAAAGCAAATGATGTGATTTTCACCCAATATATCAAATCTTATCGCGGTCATATCACAAGGAATTTTTTCGCCTTCAGTGTTTAGATATGTCCATTCATAATGCACAAGCCCGCCACTATATGCTTCATCATATAAGCCTTTAATCCTCTCTTTGCTGACACTGCCGTCCGGTTGAAGTTTAGGGCTGAGCTTGAGAAAATTTGAGTCCAACTCTTCTGTAGTGGACACACCAAACAATCGCAACGCTTCTCCGTTACTGTCGATTATGTTTAGCTTGTGGTCAATGACGATTGCTACCATAGGCATAATATCTATGATGGTGCGCAAAGAATTCTCTGTTATTATTTGTGATTCCACTGCGCTCAATAATGCGTTTCTCGTGAAGTAAACACAGTTTTCCTTGTGATTTATCCCAAGCGCAACCGCCTCAGCCATAGCTCGGCAGTTGCCATAGCCACAGGCCGAGCAGTTCGTATGTCGTGCATCGTCCGAAAGTTTGAGCAGATGTGTATTAAAGATTATTTCTATATCTTCTTCTGTTACGATTTTTTTGTGTCTCTTAGGCGCAACCTCATATTCGCACATGAAGTCATTTATATCAAGGTCTTTGAAACTTTCATTGAGCCGCGCGATACGCTCTCCGGGGTGAACCCATGCCAGATTTCCTTCGACTTTGGTTCTCGCAGCTTTTTTTTCTCTCATCAAGTGCGCCTGATATGCCACTTGAGTCATTTTGATGTTGCCTGACTCCAGGCCGGTTCCACCTACACAACCTGACTTGCAGTTTAGGATGTCCAGCAGTTCCGGAATCGCATCTGAATCATTGCGGACACTATGCGAGAAGACATCCAGATATTCATAGGCTTCACGCTCACCTTCAACCTGCATAATAAAGGCTTCTCTGGCAAAATGGTAATCCAGATTATACTTTAGTCCCCCCGGCATCGGAAGTATTGAGCCCATCCCGTATTCAATCTCATCGCCCGTTTTTTTGTAGTTACTCAGCTTTATATTGCTGCTTTTTATGTGGTTCATTAGATGTTTAAAGGTTACATTGTATTTCACCAGACCCATGCCCCTTTTTGACTCCATCTCCAGTTTTTTCGCTATGCATGGGCTTATAAATACAAGTTCCTCCGGAATTTTAAGGTATTTCTTCAAATATATCGCCGTACACATCATAGGGCTTTGAATCGGGATGAGATTATCTATGAGTTGCGGCATATGCTTTTCTATGTGTGTTACTATTACAGGGCATGACTGCGCTATGCGCCCTTTAGCCCGGTTGCTATGTATGTAGTTCACATAGCCCCAGACCGCTATATCCGCACCAAAGCTGACCGGATAGAATTTCTTTACTCCCAGGCTCTTCAGATAACCCAGGATATATTCGTATTCATCCGGAAAATTCAAAAAAAGCGAAGGCGCAATGAGGGCTGAATATTCTTTGCCCTCTCTTAAATCCGAAATAAAGTCCGCGCAATCGTCTCTATAGCTTCTAACCCTGCGGAAACATGTCTTAAGACAAGTTCCGCAGAGTATACATTCTTTCTCATCGACGCACATCTCAAAATTTATTTCATCACGCCCAACGGACACGTTTGCACTTATAATAGGGCACCCGTGAATACACTTACTGCAGTCTATGCACTCCGCAGTACTCGTGTATATCAATCCATTGTTGTACTTTTTTTTTCGCATTACTTGTCAACTATCTCAGATGTTTTTTAACGGTGTCAAGCAACTCACCGGAATTAATCGGTTTTGTTAAGTAGTCTTGAGCACCGCGCTCAAGCATCTCGACTTTCATTCTTTCATTTATTTCTGTTGTTAGAAAAATAACAGGTGTGTTTGCTGTTGCTCTGTTTTGCCTTATAGCCATCAGTGTTTCAAAACCTGTCATTTCAGGCATATAATAGTCAAGTATTATTAAATCGGGCGCATTGCCGTGGATATAGTTAATAGCTTCCGGTCCGGATTTAAACGCCGCTACATCGCACTCCCATTTAAGAAACTCAGTTACCTCACGGCAGATTGATGCCTGATCATCTACAACCATGACTGTAGGCTTTGTAGTGTTGTTGTTCATTGCTTTCCTCCACTTTACGTTTATTTTGATGTAATATAATACATTGCCATCATCTCGAACCACTTGCAAATCAAGGGTTTGCAAACCTTGCTCGTCAGGGTTCCCTCAAGAAAAAAGCAACATACTGATTTGATTATACATTCTTTGGTACAAATATGCAACACAATCATAGGTTTTTTCCGTGTTTTTTTACAATTTTTGGTCACAAATCAACCTATACAAGCATTATCCGGCACTCTTTTTGTGATATATTTGTGACAATTTTGCAAAAAGTTTTGTAAAAAACGTAAAAATTCCTTGCGTATTTTCTCCAACTTTGGTAGAATACTTTCCAAGTGAAAGTTTGGCATCCCTTTTTTGTAGGTCCGTGAACTCTTATGCGGCTTTTCGTGTCGCTCATCTATTGCTAGTGGAGAGGTACAATTTTATGCGTAAAATCATCAATGAAGACATTTCAAAATGCGTTGGGTGTAACCGCTGTATCCGTGTTTGCCCGGTTGAAGGTGCAAACCGTGTATACAAAGAAGACGATATCATTAAGGTTTCAATCGAGCCGGAAAGGTGTATTGCTTGCGGTTTCTGTATAGATACCTGTCGGCACAAGGTTAGATTCTACGAAGATGATACTGAGCAATTCCTCTCTGATTTGAGGCGTGGCGAGCCAATTTCCCTTTTTGTTGCCCCTGCCATTCAGGTTATTGAGGGCGGTATGCAGATGCTCATGTGGCTCAGAAAACAGGGCGTTAAAAAGATTATTGATGCATCTATAGGTGCTGATATCTGTACGTGGGCGCACATCCGCTACATCGAAAAAAATAATCCTCATGCGGTTATTACTCAGCCCTGCCCTGCCATCGTCAACTATATCTTGAAATATAAGCATTCTCTTATAAGGTATCTTTCACCAGTACACAGCCCAATGCTCTGCACGGCTATCTGGATGAAACGATACGACAGGAATAACGATGCAATTGCTGCTATTTCTCCCTGTGTTGCAAAAGCACATGAGTTTGAGCAGACAGGTTATGTAAAATACAACGTCACTATCAAAACTCTGATGAATTATGTCAGAGATAACGACATCGAACTGCCCGAGCAGCCGTCCGGCTTTGACAACAGAGAAGCTGCTTTCGGACGTTTGTACTCAATGCCCGGCGGACTTAAGGAAAATCTGGAGTTTTACTTCGGCAAGAATCTACGTATAGATCAAGCAGAAGGTCAAGGCGTTGTCTATGAGTCAATTGATGCTTTTGCCGATGAAAATCCGGCTTTTCTACCCACGGTGTTTGACGTTCTGAACTGCGGAGAGGGCTGTAATTTAGGTACTGCGGTTGATCACAATATAAGCAGGTTTGCCACCCACTCTATGATGGACGACAGCAGGAAACAAATTTTGAAGACGTTTAACCGCGATTATTACAATCGTATGCTTGCGCATTTCGACCAGCGGCTAAACATGAGTGACTTTATCAGAAAATATTTACCCATGGCAGCAAAATCCATGGCTGTCTCCGATGAACTCATTGAAGAAGGTTTCCAGCGGATGCACAAAAGCACAGAAGCACAGAGAACTTTTGATTGCGCTGCTTGTGGCTGTGATACATGTCACGAGATGGCAAAGGCTATTATACTTGGAGATAATATTCCCGAAAACTGCATACAGATGCTGCATGATGAGATTACGGACGTACTTGCCATAGCTGTTTCCAATATTTCTACTGCCACACTTTTGGAGCAGGATATTTCTGAAATTCAAGAACAATCGGGAACTATCGCTGAGTTCATGATTACGCTCACCGAGGGCATTACTAAGTTTGAAACCATTTCCAAGAGTATCTTGTCAATTGCCACACACACAAACTTGGTTGCGCTCAATGCTTCTATCGAGGCTGCAAGAGCGGGTATTCACGGCAAGGCTTTTGCTGTAGTTGCTGAAGAAGTGCAGTCGCTTGCGGCAAAGTCAAAGGAAGTAGTCTCCGAGTCCGAAGAGATTTCTAAAAAATCACAAAAAGCAATCACTGCGGTCAACGACCTGTTATCCAACATATCCGGCAGCTACGAAAAAGCAAACATAAGTATCTCTGTTTTGAACCAGAGTCTCAGTAAAATCGTAGACTCCATCAATATAGACATTGATAAGACTAAGGCGAAGGCCGAGAAACCTTCTCTCGCTGAATTACCTGAGTCTACGTCTTACGCCGGCACCGACACAGAGGTTCTTGATACAGAGAACGTTTTGGAGTATACTCACTGACTAAGATCTACCATAGCAGAGGGGCTTTATATCAGTCCCTCTGCTATGCTATCTAACCACTACGTTTCGGGGGAGGATTTTTAATTTATGGATTACTATTATAGCCACGGCAGAGAATTAATAGTTATTGTAGATGATGGACAGCTTAGCTTGGCTTATGCAAAGAATTGTTTAAGCGATACCTATGAGATTATTACCGCAACATCCGGTGCCAAGCTTTATAGAATTCTCTCTACAGTCACACCCAACCTAATTCTTTTAGATATCGAAATGCCCGCGGAAGACGGATACAGCGTTATGCAAAAACTCGCAAAGGATGAGCGTTTTTCTGAAATTCCTGTGATTTTTTTGACTGCCAAGAGTGATCCTACCGATGTGACAAAAGGACTGAGGCTCGGCGCAGTTGATTATGTTATTAAGCCATATTCCGAGGAATTACTCAAGCAGCGCGTAAAAACACATCTTGACCTTCAATCACAGAAAAAGGCACTGGTAAACGCTGTAAAGATAGCTGATGCTGCTAATGATGCAAAGACATCATTTGTCACCAATATGAGCCATGAGATGAGAACTCCTCTAAATGCTATTTTAGGTCTTGCCGAGCTTACTTTGGATGATAAAAGTCTTAGTGAAAAAGCAAAATCTAATTTGATAAAAATTGAGCGTGCAGGACATACTCTTCTGAGTATAGTCAGTGATATTTTAGACATTTCAAAGATTGAGACTGGGAAAATTGAACTTTCACCTGTTCACTATGAAACTTCTCCCCGCATTAATGACACCATAACTCAAAGTATCATGTATAGAGGCGATAAAGATATTGAGTTTGAGTTAATCATTGGAGATGGTTTCCCGGCAATACTATTCGGAGATGATTTGAGAATCAAGCAGATATTCAACAATCTCTTATCAAATGCCTTTAAATACACGACTTCCGGTAAGATTTCCTTTTCTCTGGAATGTGAGCGCAAAGGAGATTCAGCCCACATAACAGCAAAAATCAGCGATACCGGTCTCGGAATACCCAACGATGCTTTCGCAAGTATCTTTGAAGACTATTTCCAGACTGATGTTTCCGCAAATCGACATATTTTAGGTGCCGGCCTGGGTCTTTCAATAGCACGCAGATTTGCTCGCTTGATGGGTGGGAATATTACTGTAGAAAGTGAGTTGGGCAAGGGTAGTACGTTTACAGTATATTTAGTCCAAGAACTGGTTTCTGATGCAGTCATTGACAGCGAGACCATAGAAAAACTGAAAAATCACACATATACCCCGAAAAACCGCCGTTTTTGGGATGATATCAGTCAAGTGAGTCTGCCTTATGCTCATATTCTGATTGTGGATGACGTTGAGGCAAATCTTGATGTTGCCCAAGGTATGCTCTTGCGTTATGACATTAAATCTACTTGCGTTACCAGCGGTTATGAAGCCATTGAAACTGTACGCAAGTCTATTGAGTCTGAGAGTAAACGGTTTGATGCTGTGTTTATGGACTATATGATGCCCGGTATGGATGGCATTGAAGCTACAAACCTCATCCGTACACTAGAATCTGATTACGCCAAAGATATTCCTGTTATTGCTTTTACTGCAAGTGCTGTCGTGGGCAGTAAGGAAATGTTTCTTGAAAACGGTTTTCAAGGTTTCATTTCAAAGCCCATTGAGCTTATGCAGCTTGACCATATCGTCCTGCGATGGGTTTATGATGAGGAATTTGAAAAACTTTGCAAACTCTGCTGTGAGGGTGATAATAAGAAGCCTATGTGTGATCGCGATTGCTTGATGCAACAGAAATCGTCATCCGCAGACACTGTAGCTACAGGTGAATCTCCACCTGCTTCTGCATTTATTAATTTTAACATAAAAGATATCGATTATCTTCGTGGGCTCTCTCGTTTTGGCGGTGACGAAGCGCCGTACTTGCGTGTGCTTCGCACTTTTTCCAAGAATTCTCCTGCTGTGCTTGAAACTGTGCGAGCTGTTAATTTTGACAACCCACTTGCTTACATTACCGCTGTCCATGGTCTCAAAGGTGCGTGTTACGGCATTTGTGCCGACGAGATTGGGGATTTGGCAAAGGCTCTGGAAGATGCAGGAAAAGAGGAAGATTTTGCATTCATATCTGCTAATAACGATATATTCATTAAGCGTATTTCTTTGCTCTTTTCGGATATTTCCGAATTTTTAGAGTCACTAACCGTTGATTCTCCAAAAGAGATGAAAAATGCTCCTGAGCAATCTTTACTGCAAGCTGTCCTTGATGCATGCGAGAAATACAATATGTCTGCTATTGATGATGCTATCTCTGAGCTGGAGCGGTTTGACTACAAGTCGGGTGGTGACCTGGTGAAATGGCTTCGTGAGACAGCAGAAGAAATGAACTACTCCGATATTGTCACTCGCCTTAAAAGCACTGTTACAGCAACGGTTTAAGGTGCAAGAGTGCTTCTCCTACTTGCCGACACAAAATCTTTCAAAAATACGTGATACTACTTCTTCTTTTATTACACTACCCGTCAGTTCTCCTATGGCTGACAAGGCTATTTCTATATCTGTCAGCACTGCATCAGGTGTGACCGCTGCGGTTATTGCAAAAATGGCATCTTTAAGGCTTTTCGCGGCTTTTGCTAATGCCTCAGCCTGTCTTTGATTTGTGATTATTTCGCCCGTCTGTACCTGCTTTGGTTCAGGGAATTGCCTATTTATTTCTTCAATCAGGTCATCTATTCCCTCTCCCGTGAGTGCTGAAACATTGCAGATTGGGAGCTTTTGTTTTTCCAGCTCTTCTGTGTTAAGAGCTTGTTTTAGGTCTGATTTGTTTATCGCCACTATTTTTGGCGTACTATCGGGGATTTTCTTTATTATTTCCATGTCTTCAGCGCTCAGAGGTACTGATGCATCAAGCACAGCTATAACGAGATTAGCTTTTTCCAGTGCCGACAGTGTTCTCTCCACGCCAAGTCGCTCTACTTTATCTTCTGTTTCTCTGACCCCTGCTGTGTCTATAAGGTGGATAAGGTTGTTTCCAACTCTGAGCTTTTCTTCTATTGTATCTCTTGTTGTGCCGGGGATGTCTGTCACTATTGCTCGCTCATAACCGAGCAAGGCATTGAGGACGGATGATTTGCCAGTGTTTGCTCTTCCCACTATTGCCGTCGGTATACCGTCTTTTAACAAACGACCCTTTTCGTGGGTTTTAAGTAGTTTCCGTAACTCATTTTCCGAAGTGGTCAATGCATTGCGGTAATCTTGCATTTTAAATTCGTCTATATCCTCGTCCGGGTAGTCAATTACGGCGTGGAAATGGGCAATTATATCGAGCAGACTATCATATATATGCTTTACTTTCTGCCCAACAGTGCCCTTGAGCTGAGCCGCTGCGTTTTTTGCCGCCACTAAAGTCTCTGCCTCGATTATGTCTATGACTGCTTCGGCTTGAGTGAGATCCATTTTTCCGTTTAGGAAAGCTCTTTTTGTGAACTCACCGGGTTTTGCAGTCCGTACGCCATGTCTGATTAGCATTTGCAGGGTCTCGGCAAGCACCGTCTGAGAGCCGTGGCAGTACAGCTCAACAGTGTCCTCTCCCGTGTAGCTGTTTGGCGCTCGAAACACAGCGCACATACAGACATCAATAAGTTCGCCATCTTCGCTTTTAAGTTCTCCATGATACATATGGCGGTTTTTCGCCTGTTTTATGCTTGTTTTATCTGTAGGCTTAAACATATTATCCACTACGGTCAACGCAGTTTCTCCGCTGATTCTAATGATTCCTATGGCTGTCACGGATTCTCCGGTAGCTATGGCTGCTATTGTGTCCGGCATAAGATTTCCTCGTTTCCGATGAATATTTACAACTTTGCTGTTTTGTAGTATAATGGCTGCTTCGCAATCACTATACAAAGTAGTTTTTATAGTATATTAGAATACGTGAAATTATTCAAGAAGGAGAGGTTTGTTTTTAGCATGTACTTGTATTCGCGCCCTGTTTTTTATTATGAGACAGACAAGATGGGGGTTGTTCATCATTCAAATTACTTCAGATGGCTTGAAGAAGCCCGAACATGTTTCTTTGACGACAATGACCTTGCTTATGTAGTAACTGAGAGTCTGGGTGTTATGAGTCCCATCACTGATGTCAGTGTGAAGTATAAGTTTCCGGCAAAGTTTGGTGATATTTTTACGGTTAAGCTCTGTATGACAAAATACACAGGTGTACGTTTTCGCGTTGAATATGTAGTCGTCAATCAAAATGATGATATTCTGCTTGAGGGAGAGAGTGGTCATGCTTTTATCGATGAAAGACTTAAGCCTGTCTCGCTGGTGAAAACAATTCCGGAAAGACATGAACGCATGAACACATTGCTGAATAAGCATTTAAGGAGCTCATTATGAAATCTGTTGTTATATTGCTTTTTGCTATGACGTTTTTGTTGTCCGGGTGTGATGATGGAGATGAATATTTAGCTGAAACTCCCACTCCGGTTCCGCCTTTTATTGAAGTTGAGCCTCCCCGTGAGGTTGAATATTTTTCGTTTACACCGAATAATATGCCACGGATTGCCGGCTCACCTGCTGCTCAGCCTTTGGCCGAAGCAGTTGCAAGCGTTCTCCTCGGTGAACCGCGGGAGACTGCGATAGAGCCTGTGCGATTTACCAGAACTACGCAGGCATTTCGGAGTTTAGCCGCAGGTGAAGCGGATATTCTGCTTGTTTCCGAGCCATCACCGGGAGTGCTTGACGAGCTTCGCTTGCAAGGGATTGACACAATTATGACACCTATTGCAACTGAAGCACTTGTGTTTATTGTGTGTGTCTCAAATCCTGTATATAACCTGACCTCCGAACAGTTAGTAGGCATTTTCACCGGTGAAATCATCAACTGGCAACAACTCGGCGGAAACGATATTCCAATTATTGCATTTCAGAGAAATGAAGAAGCAGCCAGTCAGGTCTTGATGGAAAAATTGGTTATGGACTGGCAGCAAATGATGCCCGCTCCTATGGAAACATATGCAACTGACTATGACGACGAGCTCCTTATCACCGCGATAAGAGGATTCGACGGTTCACCCGGGGCGATTGGTTACACATTGCTTCATACCGCTGAAACTATTGGCATGACAGATGGATTTAAGATACTCTCTGTTGACGGAATACACCCTGATCAAATTACCATAATGGAGGGAAGCTACCCTTTCTTAAACCATTACTATGCCGTCATAAGAGCTGATGAACCGGAAGATAATCCCACTCGAATTCTGTTTAACTGGCTGTTATCCGATGAGGGGCAGGCGTTAATAGATATGGAAGGATATGCTTCTATACTGAATTCGCTCGATTTGGAATATGACACACCGCCGCTGCCTGAAATGATGTGGGGTGTTTCAACAGATTTTTCTGCCTTGACCCCTCATGAGCCTCTTCACAGCAATTTTGCCGGATTTATGAGTGCTTCACGCTCATCGCTCGTACCGTCAACAGGTTATGGTATGCTTCTCCCATATGCAGGGGCGGCTACTCTACACGATGGCAGTATGCAAATTGCAAGATACGGTCTTGTGACGGCAGATGGCTTGGTCATAACGAACCTAATCTATGATAACGTGATTAGAGCAATGTATTATTCGGCGGCAGGGCTCGTACCTCGGCCTGCATACAGCCTGCATACGATCACATCACTTTATGACGCGGAATATGGGTTTACTTCTTTGCAAGCCGTAAGTGCGCTTGACGGCAGTTGGGTAACATCTTTTGAGTTTGTCAGTGTTGTATTTTCTGATGAGGTTATCTTTTTACTGCGAGAGTTTGATTCATTTGACATTTACGTCATTGACTATGACGGTCAATTCCTTTATAACATGCTTGACCTGGATTGGGTTGGCAGAATATCCGAGGACACATGGCCTACTCTTCTGATATACAGCGTGAGCGAAGGGTTTGTTTTTGTGGAGCTTGATGATGGCACTTTCGGGCTTATGGATGTATCAACGGGAAGGCTCCGAGAGACCGAGTTTTACGGTGCGCTAAGATTTACAGAGGGGTTTGCTGCGGTTTTAACTGACACTGAGTATGGTCTTTGGGGATTTGTAAATACAGAACTTGAAATGGTCATTGAGCCAATATTCACAGAGCCGGCAGGTTTTAGAAACGGACGTGCCGCAGTGATAACAGAGGACGGCGAAGAGCATATTATTGACACTTCCGGCGAGTTTCTTTTCACCGTGTCTGACGGATATATGATTATTCTTAATCACGATGCTACGGGATTTTCTGTTTTTTCTAAGGATACATGGGAAATTCAGTGGTTTTTCACAAATGATTTTGTGGCAATCGTGTATCCGGCTGATGCGACTCTGCTCGGGGATGAGTCTGTTATAACATTTATCGGCGGTGGTTGGTTTACTGTTCTTGCTGAAGAAGGCACCTGGTTGTTTAACGGCGAAGTTGAGTTTTTACTTCCTGAAAACCGCTATGTCGTCGAGGTTATAGGCGATTATATAATATTCTCCGAATCAGGTCCCTATTTCGGAGATGAATCTCTGGGGGTAATGTCTGTTGACGGCAGGGATTTGGTAGCTCCTTCCGCTGCTTTATCTATCACGCCTGTGTCATATAACGGCGTTGTCAAGGCGTTTATCCTAAACTCAAATACTCTTTCACCACACTTTATTCAGGCAGACTATACTCCTGCTGTGTACAAGCTTTTTGATAGTAGCGGATCCTTGTTAAAATCAGACCTCGGCGTGCTTATGCACGACGAGGCTTTAGGGTTGCTTTATGCTGTAGGTACAAACTATTTTGCTTGGCTTGACCTTACGGGAAATGTGCTTTTGAGTATTCCGTCTATGGGGCATACATTTGATTGACGAAGTAATTCAGCCAGTTTGTGTATATTAGCCCTGCGTGTGCTCTCCAGTACATATTTGGTTTTTTTGTTGTGTCGTCGTTCGGGAAATAATTCTTTGGTATGTCTATCTCCAGTCCCTTTTCTACATCCCTGAAGTATTCCAGAGCCAGTGTGTCTGCATCGTATTCCGGGTGTCCTGTTACGAAAACCTGGCTGTTGTCTGCGCTTTTTACTGCAAGCACGCCCGCTTCGTCTGATGTTGATAGTAGCTTAAGCTTCGGCACGGCTTGTATGTCTTTCTCGCGCACTTCTGTGTATCGCGAGTGCGGCATTTGAAATTCATCGTCGAAGTCCCGAAATAATCTTTCCTTTGCGTTTAGGATTTTATGTTTATATATGCCCGAGAGTTTTTTCTTCATCGGGTATTTTTTTATGCCATAGTGGTAGTATAGTGCCGCTTGTGCTCCCCAGCATATGTGATATGTTGAGTGGACGTTTGTTTTAGTCCACTCCATGATTTCACGGAGTTCTTTCCAGTAATTTACTTCTTCAAACGGCAGATTTTCTACGGGTGCTCCTGTTATTATCATGCCGTCGTAATGCTCATTTCTTACTTTGTCAAATGCACAGTAAAATGTTTTTAGATGCTGTGGGTCTGTGTTTTTCGGCTTATGACTGATTGTCTGCAAAAACTCTACTTCGACTTGTAACGGCGAGTTTGAGAGTCTTCTCAGCAGTTGTGTCTCTGTGACTATTTTTGTCGGCATCAGGTTAAGTATAAGCAGTTTGAGCGGTCTTATGTCCCTGTGCAGTGCCTTGTCTTCTGTCAGTACAAATATGTTTTCGCTTTCAAGTATCTGTGCACTCGGCAGACTATTTGGTATCTTTATCGGCATTTTCTACTCCTAAAGTTTTTATCAATTATATTTTATCAATTATCGAAAATCAACTATTAGGCTTCACAAATTGGTGAAAATTTGATATAATTCGTTGTGTAGTGTCCATAATATAAGATTTTCAGACGAAATTAGCGTTAGAGGTAGTGGCTGTTGAGTAAAAAACATAGAAATAATTTTACGGGCGAGGACAAGACCGGTGAGGTTATTTCATGGGTTGTGATTTTCATTTTACTCTTTGCCTTTTTTCCGCTCGGTCTTCTCTTTTTGTTTTTGAAACTTCGGGGATCTATTGGCTTTTCGGATTCAAAAACATCTTCTTCCTACAAGGATAATGACCGATACCGAAATGCAGTGCCTGTGAAATATACGGCTGTAGAGCCTCAAGCGCCGATAGCTCAGGTACCAAATCCTCAGATACCTGAGTCCCAAACACCAGAGTCTCAGTACGCGAGTGCTCCTTACACAAAAACAGGAAAGGTACGTCATCCGCTCAAGAAGAAGACAGGTAGATTAATTTCGGCTGTTATGCTTGTTATTTCTATTGCTCTGGTAATCGTAGGATTTATTGGCATCGCAAATGTTTTACAGCAGCTTTTTGGACAAATGACTACCAACTGGTTTCTGATTGCGATGAGTGCCTTTTTTCTCCTTGGTAGTGCTGCCACTTTTCTCTCCAGAAATGTTGTTGCACGACGCTACAGCAGATTTAAGAATTATTTTGCTTTTATCGGTGAGCGTGGCATTGTGCCTCTTTCCGAACTGGCGCAGGTTTCAGGAGCCAGCGTTAAGGCGGCTAATCGTGATTTGCATATGATGATTAACAACGGATATCTCGCAGACAGTGCTTATATCGACAATGAACTTGAGTGCCTTGTGCTCTCTCCTATTGAAGCTCAGAAATTACGAATGGAAATTAAAGGCATGACTGCTGCTGATTCTCCTTCGGTTTCATCGGTTGCGGGCGATGCGGAGCAAGATTCATACAGTGCCGTTTTAGCTGATTTTAATGAGGTCAACTCTTTTATTGTTGATGAGGAGATTTCGAGAAAAGTATCGCATCTTGCCGAAGTGACGGCAAAGATTTTTAAGATTGTAGATGAGACTCCCGAAAAGAAAAGCCAGCTTAAACGGTTTATAAGTTATTATCTTCCTACAACCATGAAACTGGTACGCTCATATGTCACTCTCGAAAAACAGGGCATCAGAGGGGAAAATATCGCAGGGGCTAAAGAAAATATCGGCAACATTCTTGACACTTTACGCACCGGTTTTGAGCAGCAACTTGATATGCTATTTAGGGCAGATGCTCTCGATATTGCCGCTGATATCAGTGTACTTGAGAATTTGATGCAACAAGACGGGCTCATGAATAATGGCTCGGCTTTTCAGGTAATGAGACAATAGGGATTCGAGGTATTTCTTTTGGGTAAGTTAATTGTTTTTGAAGGTATTGACGGTAGCGGTAAGTCTACTCAGTTTAAATTGATGTGCGAGCGCCTAAAAGCTGAAGGCAGAGATTTTCGCCGTGTTCAATTTCCGCGGTATGACGAGCCTTCATCTGCTCTGATAAAAATGTACCTGTCGGGTGACTTTGGCAAAGACCCCGGTGCAGTCAACGCTTATGCTGCTTCGTCTTTTTATGCGGTTGATAGATTTGCTTCGTTTGTGATGGATTGGCAGAATTACTATGAAAGTGGCGGTTTGATACTTACTGACCGCTACACTACGAGCAATGCGTTACACCAAGGTGCAAAAATGGCTTTCGGTGAGCGAAAGAATTTTTTCGAGTGGCTATACGACCACGAATTTGACCGTTTCGGTTTGCCAAGACCTGACATGGTTCTGTTTATGAGTATTGATGCTTCGCTTGCTGCAAACCGCCTACGCATGAGAGAAACCGAAACCGGCACTGATGCTGATATTCATGAAAATAACTTGGTTTATCTGGCTGCTTGCGCCGAGAGCGGCAATGAGGCTGCTGCGCAATACGGCTGGTCGGTTGTCGAATGTGCAAGAGATGGACACAGCCGCAGCGAAAATGATATTCACAATGAGGTTTACGATATGTTGAGCAGGTGCTTGTAGCATAAAGGAGGGATCTTTATGTCCGGTGAGCGTGATAAAATAAATAGCTTAGAAGATGCACTCAGAGCTGTTGATGAGAGCGGTCTTGCTCCTCCGCCTATTGAGGATAGGGCTCTTCCGCGCCGCAATAACTCTCGTAGCATCAGTACAAGATCAGTCTCTGATGTCAAAGTTCCCGGAGCAAGGAAAACTAAGTTTACTTCAGGGCTTTTTGCAAAATCCAAAGCTGACAAAGTTACACGGGAAGAAGAACCTGTTGATGCACCTGTCAGAATAAATGGCGATGATGGAGATTTAGATATCGGACCTGATGATTTCAAGGTGAAATTTGATTTTGAGAGCGCTTATCGTGATGTGCCCGAAAACAAGCCTTTGCGCTTACGCAGGGAGAGAAGGACAGGTTTGGTCGGTGGTCTTTTGCTTGCCACTTTTGTTATTTGTGTAAGTCTTATTCTGGCTTCGATTGCCTGGGTATTTACCATGGATGTTCTGGGCTTCGGTTCTGTTGATGAGGCTGTCAATGTAACTATTCCGGCTGATTTTTCGATTGAAAATGTTGCTGAAATTCTTTATGAAGCCGGTGTTATCCGTCATAGAAATGTTTTTCTCCTCTACGCCGAGTTTTCAGATGCGAAAGATAGAATTGTTCCGGGTTCATTCGTACTTAACAGAAATTTTGACTATCGAGCTATTGTACAGGGCATGACTCCAAGAGCAGGTGTCAGAGTCGAAACAACTGTCACAATCCCCGAAGGCTTCACGCTTGCTCAGATTTTTGAGTTATTGGAGAGAGAAGAGGTTACCCCCGCAGCAGATCTCTGGGAGGCTGCGACCAATCATCATTTTGATTTTCATTTTCTGGATAGGGGAACACTTGGCGACAGGCATAGACTTGAAGGGTTCTTGTTCCCTGAGACTTATAATTTCTTCAAGGGCTCCACCCCTGTTCAGACAATTTCCCGTATGCTTCGTGAGTTTAACAGGCGTTTCTCCGAGGAGTATGTTGAGCGCGCCTATGAGCTGGGCTTTACTATCCACGAGATTATCACCATTGCTGCAATGATTGAACGTGAGGCAGGTGATGATGCCGAGCGTCCGCGCATTGCTGCTGTTATCTACAATCGTCTTGAGAATCCCAACTTCCCGTTTCTCCAGATAGATGCCACCATTTTCTACGCAATTGCTGGCACCGGTATTCCGTTCTCCACCAGAGTTGACTCACCGTTTAACACTTACACACACGAGGGTCTACCACCGGGGCCCATCGCAAATCCCGGTTTGTCCTCTATACGCGCCGCGCTGTTTCCCGCTTCAACGAATGAGTATTTTTACGCACTCAACAACTACGGAACTCATAATTTCTTCACTAATTACAACGACCACCGCAATTTTGTAAACAGCCCTGATTTTGGCGGGTAGTTTTTCCGATAAAATAATTCTTGATATTTTGCCTGAGTTGAGCTACAATGTTTTTTGCTGTAGGTATGCTACAGTGTCAATACGGAGGGTTAGCGAAGTGGTCATAACGCGGCGGTCTTGAAAACCGTTTGGGTGCAAGCCCACAAGAGTTCGAATCTCTTACCCTCCGCCACAATTTGTCCGAAAACCGTTGCGTTGCAAGGGTTTTCGGCGTTTTCTGAGTGACTTTTCATCGTGGTTTTGTTCGTTTACCTTTCGGCTTATACAGACATAGCACAAAAAAAACAGGGTTGTCAATATTGAGTTTTACGGCTTTTCACTGGAACATACTCCAATTTTTGAAAAACAGCTTGTACAATCACATGCTTTTGATGTATCATGTTTAGGTTGTCGCACCCTATACTGGCAACGGGAAGGGGTGAGAATGTGCTTCTTGACATCTTAATTGCTGTCATGGTTGGTATAGCAGTACACTATATCATCAAGCGGTTGGACAGCGATTAAAGCGACAGTCAGCCCAAAAGAAACCCCCGATGGTGACACATCGGGGGTTTCGCTGTGAGAAAATGCTTCTTGTTTGTAGCAGTACACTACATTTGCAAGTGGTTAGACTTGTAAGATGATATTACCATGTCCACCCCGAATTGTCAATATTGAATTTTACAGCGAATTTCGTGTCTAAAAACTTAGAGCGTATTCTTTTGCTATTCCAAATCTTACTGTTACCAGTGGGTCTACGACTTGGCAAATTTCTAGCTCGCCAATGGCACTTAGTAGCATTCCTGCCGTATTATTATCAAGATTCATTTTCTTTGCAACCATGTCACGAATGTTGGCAACTGCTCTTTTTGTAGCACTTTCCAGCGTGTCATCTGATACAATGGAGTACAAAAAACCATCAGCTTCGAGCAGTGGGTCCGCAATTGTAAAGTTACAAAGCAGCTCAACTTCGACTTCAACGGTTGCGGGAGCTTCAACTCCTGTACCCATAATTTCTCCGTCTCCCATGCAAGCGTGAGCATCACCCATTGCGAGCAATGCACCCGGACAGAAAACCGGCAGGTAAAGATGACTGCCCGGAGCGATTTTTTTACAATCCATATTTCCACCGTGGCTACCCGGAGTTCCGCAAGGTATAGGGTCATCTGCGGGGGCAACTCCAATTACGCCCAGCATAGGGCGATAAGGCAGGTTGATTCCGTGACCGAAAGCAATATGGCTTTCATATATAGACATAACCTCCAGGCTTGCGCTTGTAGTTTCATCCCCAAATACGCCAAATCCGGGAATTGCTGCCATGACACCATTTCCTGAAATATCTATGCGCTTAATCATGACCTTGATAGCATCTCCCGGCATTGCTCCTTCTATGGCTACAGGACCTGTTGCGGGATTTACCCGTTCCCAGTCCAGAGATTCGATGCTTTGACCTGCACTTCTAATTTGCCCGTCAAGAGCATCATTAGTTTCAAAGATTAAAGTGCTGCCGGATGGAACCGTCAGCATCGGTGGATTTTCTTTGCTCATAGCAAACACGAAATTTTTTGCTGAAATGTTATACATAAGTCGGTCTCCTTGTCAAGTTTTACTTAATATGCTACATCAATCCCAATGATTTGATTTGTTGTTGCATTTGGTCGTTATTGACCGCATTGGTCATCGCAGTTTCAGGGGAAATCTCACCCTTCTTCAAAAGCCCCAAAACGTATGCATCTAAAGAAATCATACCCTCTGCTGACGATGTTTGGATTACTGCATTTATCTGGTGTGTCTTACCCTCGCGTATGATGTTTCTTATGGCGCTGTTGACATTCATAACTTCAAAAGCAGGCACGGATTTTCCATTTATATGCTTAACCAACCGCTGGGTTACAACCATCTTAAGCGACATGGAAAGTTGAACACGTATCTGCTGTTGCTGTTCAGGCGGGAATATATCAATAATCCGGTCAACCGTATTTGCAGCTCCGATTGTGTGCAGTGTCGAGATGACAAGATGCCCTGTTTCAGCCGCTGTTATCGCCGTCCTAACCGTCTCATGGTCACGCATCTCTCCAAGTAGAATAATATCGGGAGATTGACGCAGAGCAGCGCGCAGAGCATCCGCATAAGAGTTGGTGTCTGTGTAAATCTCGCGCTGGCTTACGAGACTCTTATTGTCTTTGTGCAAAAACTCAATGGGGTCTTCCAGAGTGATAATATGCGAGTTTCTGGTTTTGTTTATGGCATCTATGACACATGCAAGGGTAGTGGATTTTCCGCTTCCCGCAGGACCTGTGACAAGTGCAAGCCCATTATTTTCTTTTGCAATATTCATAACCGCATCGGGTATATTAAGGTCACTATAGTTCGGAATTTCAAACAAAACTACACGGATAATGGCAGCCATTGTGCTGCGTTGACGATAGGTGTTGACACGGAATCTCGCCACTCCGGGTATCGTCAAGGGAAAGTCGTCGTCACCAGATTCGCTGAATTTTTCCATAGGTCGCTTGGCAAGTTCATACAAACTTGAGATTAGCACATTTGCATAATCCGGCGTGAGGACTTCTCCATTTTGTGCAATAAGTGTCCCGTCTATTTTGAATGTAACTTTTCGCCCTGCCCCTATGAAGATATCAGATACACGCACCTCAACTGCTCGTTTTAAGTGTCCGAGTACCACTTCTTTTCCATCGATCATAACTAATGACCATTCCTTTCAAACTAGTCTCCTATCCATACATTTAAACCCGGATTATACTCCCAATCATCAATGCTGCTCATGCGCCAACTGAGAACTCGGAAGGTATCTTCAAAAAATGCCAGATGCACATGAAGTACTTTTATTTCAGAGATATGGCAATAGAAGTAAACAGTTTCAATGCCTAATTCTTCATTCCACATCGTATTTATTTCCACACCGTGAAGGCTGCTTGGCAGTTTTTCTGCTATCAGGAGATCCGCCAAAACACGTTCTGCAAGTGCATCAGCTTCATAGTAGCCGACTACCAGCCTTACTTCGGCATCAACAAGCGCTTTATCATTTGATGCAACCACCAGAGTGATAAGAGAAAACACAGTAAGACAAAGCACGGCAAACACAAGTACAATAGATGCACTTCCAACTCCAATTCCACCTTTGTTTACCATTATCTCACCTGCCTAGCATAATGTTTAGCGTATGGGTGAAGCTTCTCGCTCGCCCGCGGCTAGGTTTGCTCTTGTCCTAAGGGCGATTGGGGACAGCCACTCCTAAATTTACCCTTGCCGCTACGGGGAATGCGATTAGCGAATCGCCAGCTACCCTTGATACAGAAAGCTCACCCATAACTGCTCTGCGCTGAAAATCTCCGGGTGCAAGAGGTGTTTCACCCTCTATGTTTAGCACAAAACCACCGATCTGCTCATACGCAACCGTCTGCCAGTGCCTGTCATAAAACACTCTAAGCACAGGTCTATTGTAGCCATCGACATTTACTGCCCCGCCCATCAAATCGGCGACAGCCTCAAAATCGCCTCCCGTCGCCTTGAAAATTTCAGCACTGTTCTGCGCCTCTATGAGTGCGCGGGAAGTGTCGCTTGAATCATGCGCAAAGAAAAACGCCGATGTAAGAATGCTGATACATGCTACAGCACAAATGGCGAAAACAGCCACAACTATTAGTTGTTCAATCAGAAATAATGTAGACTTACTGCGAGTGCTCACTGCACAACACTCCTCTCCGAGCCCGAACGGGGTGATAGCAACAAACTCAAATTTTCTGTGGAGACCATTATAAGCCCGTGTTCGGTTTCTTCAAACCGTATATAGTCAATAGGCGTGACTCTCATTGCGACCGTAGGCGGCAAATCAAGTGTGGCATCTGCAAACAATTCATTGAGCCAGCCGTCCCTTTTAAAAATAACAGTTCTAAACTGCCTTTCTCCAATCGTCTCATAGATAAAAAGCGCAGAACTCCCGCCAAACTCACCGACAGAAATGCTTTCGTAATTGTCTGATGTCCTTGTTTTTGTGCGGATATATGAAAAAGCTGTGCGTTCGTCCTCTCCTGTTCGGGAAATGTCATGGATGTTTCTATAAATACCCGCACCGAGCATTAATACCATAAGTATGGAAAATGCAAAAATAGAAAAAACAATAAGCACAAATATTGTATCTATACTACGCCCCTTTTTTATTCTTATCATCGTGCAATCACCGTTATTTCAGGCAGTACATTGGGAGCAATAACCCTATAGTGTACAATAAACCTTGTTTCGTCGATATGTATCCCGAAATGTTCCCGGATATACTCAATACTCGCAGGGTATCTGCCTTCTATTGCATAAGCTATAACAACAGCGCGGCGGATGCTGTCCTCTAAAGTGCGAAGCCCTTCCGCTCTTCCTGCATATTCGGCGTTATTCAGTCCAAAGATAATCATGGAGATTATAACGACCGTAAAAAGCGCAGGAAGTATTGCCGACTTAAAGAAATCAAGTGGGCGTTTTCTATAAATACTTTTACGCATAGGCATCACCCAATCGCCGTCATGATTCCCATTAGCGGGAGCATGACCGACAGGAGAATTGCACCTACCACAACTGAGGACAGTATGACAAGGGTGGGCTCGACACCTGCAACTATACGGTCAATGCTGTCCCTCACACTTATATCGTTTCTGCGGGAAATTTCTGCCATAGCCATATCTGCCCTGCCGCTGATACTCCCGATAGATAACATTTTGGCATCCTGAGCAGATAAAATGCCCGCGGCACTCAAGGACTCTGAGAGCGTATTTCCTGATTTAAGGAGTTCGGCACACGTCTTGTGCTTCTCATCAACAACTCTTGAGCCGCCGCTGACCTTTGCTGCAATATCAATAGAGTCTGCGGTATCCATACCACTGGCCATAGCAAGAGTAAGTGCATACACAAACCGTGATGATGCTATGCGGCCAAAAATTCCCTTACTGCCCCACCTGTCAGAGAAAGCACGGGCAATGCCCTTGCGGACAGGCGCCACAAGCCACATAACCAGTAGTAGGGCAAAAATAATGGCAAAAACTACTGCTATTCCGGCAGCGGCATTGCTAAGCCATCCGCCAAACTGCATAAGTCGATCTGCAAGCGGGTCCATTTGAGCACCGAGACGTGCGTATATGTCATTGAAAATAGGGAGAACCTGCACTATCAATATAACCACAACAACAATCATGAGCAAAAGCAAAATTGCCGGGTAGAGTACAGAGTTTTTTATAGCGAGAGCCAGTCTCGTTTGACGTTCATAGTGCTCAGAAAGTGCGCTGAGTGTCTGCGTGAGCCGCCCGGTCTTCTCGCCAACCTCAATCATGTGGATCATGTAATCCGGGAAAACCCCTGTTTTCTCAAGCGCTACAGAAAAAGGGTCTCCAAGTATAAGCGTGTCATACAGGCTGCGTGTTATTTCCTTTGACTCGCTTCCGGTCTTGTCGTCCTGTAAAACCTGTATGCTATCACTGACAGTGAGCCCTGCATCAAGGAGCATCGCAAGCTCTGCGCAGAACAAAGACAAATACGTATTGTTAAGTGTTTTCTGCTTCACGGTAGAACCCCATTCCCAATGTTAAAAGATATTATAGAAGCAAGCGGTAATGCTTGCAAGTGTTTTTTTGTTAGCACTTACCTAACTTACCTAAAACAAATGCATAACTACATAACTGCTGCCGTCCCCTATGAACTCCCGCAAGGCTTCAGCATTACCCGCCGTAGCTTCAAAAGTGGGATCCATGAGTGTCCATTCATTGCCGTCAAACAAAATTACTCCGTTTATCCAGCCTGTCTCTTCCGAATAGACATTTATCCACGCATGGTAAACCTCTCCGACGAATCCAAATATCATCTTAGTCGGTATGCCTTGACTTCTGAGCATTGCCGTCATGACAGCCGCATAGTCAAAACATATGCCGTACCCCCGGGCAAGAACATCGTCCAAATCGGGGATATACCCTACTATGAAGCCATCCACGATGCCTTGAGCAAGCTCTACATCATATGTGATGTGTGTTATTACAAAATTATAGACCTCCGTAACTTTGCCGAGAAGTGTAGTTTGACCTGCAACGAGCTGTGCTCCCTTGGCTACCACATTGCAGTTCTCGGTAAAGTTGACATACTGGTTTGGGCGCAAAAACGGAGCAAACTCATCTATAAGCTGAACATAAAATACTGCTGTGAGTGCAACCGCAAACTCAGTACCTGCAATTTGTTCAAGCACCATGATTGTATATTCGCCATTACCGTCGGAGAGAGGAAATACTTCAAACTCCCCACCCGAATTCAGCCTGTAATTATAAGCAACTCCGGTCGGACCTACAACCCGGACACGGAGCTGCGCATCAGTTTCCATATTCCACCTGACCATTATATAGCCATCTTCTTTATTAGAAAAATCTATCAATGCAAAGTCATTGCTTTCAACAAGAACGCCTGATGCTACGGGCGTGAGAACAATGGGTATCGCAGGAGCAGGTGCAATTGGGGTACTCGGCAAATTATCGGTATCGACGTTAAGTACATCAGATTCCGGTGTGGGTTGCACGGCACCGGATGGCTCGTCTGCAACTATAGGGGGAAGCACATCATCACATGATACAAGCAACCCCGTCGCCAAAGCGGCAACGAGCACTAATAAAATAAATTTAACATGCCTGCTCATACGAAACCTCCCTATGAATTTCTATTGCGGTAATTTTACCACACCCAAAAAGCAACATCAATACAGACCCACAATGTGTCATAAAAAAGTTACTTTTAAATAGTGCATGTCACCTTGCCGGTTCCGGCTCTGCCGCCCTAATGCTTCACTCGAAATATATCGGGTTTGTTATTGTCCATGCGTAGTCTTTGCCAAATATCCTGCGCACTGCGACCAGGTAGGCAAAGCGCCATGATTGCTTGATTGGTACTTTTTCGTTTAGTTTTCCTTCAGAAAACTTTTTCCACTTTTCAGCTACGCCGTCGGATGTGATGAGGTCTAGTCTCATTGCTCGTCGCAGTTTTTGAGCAGATATGGAAAGGTGCTGCACTTCTCCCGAGTGCTTCACCGTGTCTCCCATCATGGCTTCACCGCAACCCAGCGTGAGCTCTGCGCCTTTTACGGATGAGGTGACGTAGCTATGCCCTGCGGTAATTGCTTTTAGTATGTCGGCGGACGATGGTGATTTTGCATATACTTTTGTCACGGGAACTGCCAAAAGCGCAGGGTGCAGGTCTCTGTGGTAATCACTGCCTCCGACAATGGGTAGTTTTCTGCCGCTTAATAAAAACTCGTGCCACCAAGCTATTGCATTCATATTTGACTGCCGCATGGGTGCATTCCAGATTTCAACAAGATCAAAGCAGCTTTTGTTTTCCCATTTATATGAGAAGTATTCATCCTTTGGGTGGTTTACTGAGATTATTGCGCCTTTCTCTTTTGCCCGCTCAATCAGACTTTGCATTTCGGCATCGTTATTTACTATGAAGCCGTTGTCAAACGGTTTTGCTACGCCAAAGAAATTCATATGCCCTCGATAATGAGTCCATTCAACTGCCGGGATGATTGTCAATCCCGGTATGGTGGGCGGGTTTAGGTTGTCGGTGTAGTTGTTGTGATTTGCAATTGCTATGAAGTCCAGTCCTTTTTTCAGGGCTTTTTTTGCGAGTGTTGCAATATCATGTTGTCCGTCTGATGCATCTGAGTGTATGTGCAAATCTCCTTGTAGCCAGCGTGATGCCGCCGGGGTAAACGTTATTTCATATCGCACAGGCAGCCCTTCATCGGGTATTCTGTGCGCTCCCCCTATTATTTTCCACTCTCCAGGTGTGATATCGGTCATTAGGTATCCTTTTGTCGAGGCGTAGGGTCCCACGAACACGCTGTCCTTTGAGCTGCCGGACCATCCTAAGAACCTTCCTTGAGCATCTTCTAAACCAATATCCACTATTCCTGCTCTTACCGTATCTTTTTTACGTCCGCTCAGCATTTTTTTATAGCTGTATGAAGCCGTCACCCGCTCTAAGCCTTCAGGAACTGTGAAGGGTATCGCAAAATATGTGTCTTCTTCGTCTTTTGATATGAATCGGTCTATTATGATTTTTTTATCTTGCATTTGCGATGTCTCCTGATTAGTTTGCTATTTCACGCAGACGATGTGCTATTTGCTTCGCTTTTTCGTAGTACGGGTTAGACCGGTGGTTTCTCTTGGTTTTCTTCCTCTTTTACTTGCTCTTTTTCGTCAACTTTAAAGCGTAGTGTTAGAGATAGGGCGAAACTGATTACCAGTAACACGAATGGATAGAGGCTTATTAGAAATCGCGCTGCTTCCATTGGATATGGGCCGGGAACATCGCCGCTTTCGTAGCCGAATATGCGTGAAACTAACAGCAATCCCAGTGCTACAAATAGCCCGCTTGTATTTCCCAGTACACCGCTTAGACTATTAAATGTGCCTTCGCGCTGAACGCCATAGCGTTTTTTGTCTTCATCCAGAATACGCAGCCCTACTACATCCAATGTCGCTAAAACGCCGCCATATCCGAAGCCCAGCACTACTAATATTAGCGCACTGGCAAGTAATGTCCCTGCAAAGTAAAGGGGGATAAGTGAAATCGCTATGCAGATTAACGCTGCTCTCCACGCTTTCATTAACCCTGTCTTTTTAATGATTTTCACCCATATCGGTACTGCAATTATCGCCACTACAATAACGGATGCAAGCAAGATAGTTGTTTCTACGCCTCCTGCATCCAACACGTATCTGGTAAAGAACGCTACCGACTGCTGTAGCAATGCAAATGCTCCGAAAAACGCCGCTCTTGTCAGTCCGAACAGCCAGAATTTCGGTGTTTTTAGGATTTCGATAACTGATTTTAGCAGCATCGGTTTTGGCATTTCTTGCGCCTCGGGTGTTTCGTGGCATTTCAGTGCCATGTAAATGATTACAGCAACAGCCAGCGCACTGTATATCATCGCTGTATAGCTATATCCCAGTGCTTGGGCGACCATTGGGGTCAGTGCGATTCCTACAATCATTGCGACAAGCTGGAACACTTGGCGTATCGCGTTTGTTTTTGCGCGGACTTTTTCGTCGGGAAACAGTTCCGGAAAGAGTGCACCGTAATTGGTGTTGATCATCGCATCAAATGTCCCTGTCAATATGTAAAACATCAGTGCGTACCAGAATACAGTGCCTTCGCCCAGCCCGGCAGGTACATTGAAAAACATTATGAAGCTGAGTGCCAAGAGTGGTGCGCCAATGACCAGCCAAGGGCGGCGACGTCCCCAGCGCGAGCGTGTCCTGTCAGATAAAAATCCAAATACCGGATTATCTATCGCATCCACAAACGTATATATCGCAAGGATGAGCGCAAAGTTTTCCATCGTCAGGGCTGATAAGTAACTGACGTAAAAAACGAGCGCAAATGTGCGAAACATATTTATGGGTATGGATGTGCCGAACATACCAACCGCGTAGTTTATAGGCCGTGTCGGTCGTACCGTAAGATTTGATTCTTTTGCCATATGCCCCTCCTTATACTCTATGCTCTGTCCCCTAAATTTCTTGCTTTATATGTTAATATTCGTATTTTACACTATTTTTCGGCACATTACAAAAAAAATACTTGACAAATGGAAAACTTTGTATTATTGTGTTATTGTACTAATTAGTTAACACAATAATACAGGAGGTAAATATATGACTTGGCAATTTTCGCCTGACAGACCGATATATTTGCAATTGCAGGAGCAAATCAAGCTCATGATAGTATCGGGCAGACACCCGCCCGGCGGCAAAATGCCGGCCGTGCGTGACCTCGCAGAAAACGCGGCGGTCAACCCAAACACAGTACAAAGGGCACTCACGGAGCTGGAGCGCGAAGGGCTGCTTCACAGCCAGAGAACCAGCGGAAGATATGTGACGGAGGACAAAACAGTGATTGAAAAGACAAAAAGTGAACTCGCCTCAGAAATCGTTGAGGCGTTCCTCAAAAAAATGGAGGCTATCGGCTACAGCGTTAAAGAAACCGCTGATATAATTGCAGGAGAAGCGGAGGTGAGCAGCAATGGCAATACTTAATTGCTCAAAACTCAGTAAATACTATGGAAACAAAGCTGCACTAAACGGCATTGACCTCTCAATCGAGCCCGGAAGAATAGTCGGATTGCTCGGACCAAATGCCAGCGGAAAAACCACGCTGATAAAAATATGTGCAGGGCTGCTTACGCCATCATCAGGCGAAGCTTATATCGGCGGCATGAGCCCGGGCATTGAGACAAAAGCCGTGGTATCCTATCTACCTGAGAACTCGTATCTCAATAATTGGATGAAGGTCTCGCATATGCTGGCGTTTTTCGAGGATTTTTACAGCGATTTTAACCTCGCAAAGGCTCAGGAAATGCTCAAAAACTTAGGGATAGATGAAAATCAGTCGCTAAAGTCTCTCTCCAAAGGCACAAAAGAAAAAGTTCAGCTCATACTGGTTATGGCGCGCGAAGCCAAGCTATATTTGCTTGACGAGCCTATTGGCGGCGTTGACCCTGCTGCGAGGGACTATATTCTAAACACGATAATCAAAAACTATAATCCGGAGGCTTCAGTCATAATTTCAACGCATTTGATTTATGACATTGAGCAGGTGCTCGACGATGTTGTTTTCATCAAAAACGGTGAAATAGCCTTAAACACTCCGGTGGATGACCTGCGCGAGAACCACGGAATGTCGGTCGATGCGTATTTCAGGGAGGTATTCAGATGTTAAGTAAACTTATGAAGTATGAATTCATGGCGATGGGGCGAATCTTTCTGCCGCTCTTTGGCGCACTGCTCATCGTTTCAGCAATTACCGGAATTTTCGGACTATTAGACCTTACCGTACCCACAGGTATAAGCATTGCTGTTTCAATTATGCTGATAGTTGGAATCTTTGTAGTAGTGTTTATCCTCACCATTCAGCGTTTTTGGAATAACCTGCTTGCAAGCGAAGGGTACCTGACGATGACCCTTCCGGTCAGCACAGACCGCCTGATTATCAGCAAGCTACTTGTAGCTTCTGTGTGGAACATAGTCAGCATAATTGTTGTGGTTGGCGCAGTCTTAATCATGGTTGGCCACGGACTTCCGCCGCTTTCGGTTGTTATGCAAGGCTTTGACGGGTCATATTTTGTAACACACGAAGCAGTGTTCATAATAGTGCAGCTTGTTATCTTTTTGATACTCTGCTTGTTCTCAGGCATCCTGCTGCTCTACGCCTGTATGTCCTTGGGTATGCTCGTAAACAAATACCGACCGCTGGTTTCATTCGGAGCCTACATTGTAATTACGACTGCTTTGCAAATAATTACTGCAATTACGATTACTGTGGGCATTGCCACCGGTGGTTTTGAGAGCTTCATGAACTATGCAGAGGGCTTCTCAGAGTTTGTCTCTATGCAGATTTTTATGTGGATAGCAATCGGGGTCGTTCTACTGCTTTGTGCAGCATTCTACGCAATCACACGCTGCATGCTAAGTAAGCGCCTGAATCTACAATAAGAGTGCGGGAAGCACAGTACAGCAGATGATGGGCTGTTTGCGGAGTCTTTTTTGCGAGAACAGTGGCGCAATGCTCTCTGGCTCGCAAAAAAGCGGAGCAAATTGCCCATCATCTGCGGGAAGCGACCGTACTATTCAATAAATAAAAAGAGCCACTGCAAATTTTCGTTTTGCAGTAGCTCTTCATTTTATTTACTTTACACTGTCCAGCTTCTTGATTGGTCGTCGCCTGTGGCACCGTGTCCTTGCGACATACTTCCAAGTTGCTGCATTAAATCTTCCAGCCATGATGGCTGCGACATATCAAAGGGTGTGCTGGTTTCCACTCCGAGCAGTGTTCTGATTGATGCGGACATGGAGGTGTTTCCGTTTTCATCAAGCATCATGTTTATGATGAGGGATTGACCCGGATTTTCTTCCTGCCATCTTTCAAGCTCGGGAACAGCACTCTCGAACTCTCGAAGCATTGACGTGACTCTTTCCATTTCCGCGGGGTCATTTGCCATGCGCTCAAGAATATCTCTGTCAATCTGAATGTTCCTAAACCCTTCGCCCCAATCGGCTGTTGAGGTTGAAATATTCCAGCCCGGCATCATCTCTCTAAGAGATGCCAGTACATCGTCTGCTGTTCTTCTTTCATTGTTTTGAGTTTGTGATGTCTTATTTGTGTGTGTTGCTTTAAAAGCATTTGCATTTGCGGTTACTCCGGCTAATCCTGATACGTTACTCATGTTACAAACCCTCCTTGATTTGTTTTGCTTTTTTTACTTATGGAGAAAATCTCCCCTGATCACTATTATCGGATATTTTAAGCAAAACTTTAGTTTTTCCTTGCTTGGAGCACTTCTGTATTATATACTGATTGAAACAGATATCAAAGGAGAAAGCAATGATTAAAATTGAAAATTTTTGTGTACTAAATATGGATAATGCTATCCGTGGGGCAAGAAATCCCATGGAAAGCCACGCTATGAGCGACAGCCACGTTGACTCAAGCGGTAAATTCGTTTTCGGTCCGAACGATTTGGCTCTCGCAACCAAGCTGTGCCGTGCAGGTAGTGACCACAGAAAGTTTATTCGCCAAATTTTTGTATCAGCGGACATCACTGCCCCTCTTTACTGGTGGAAAGAGTTTGACACTTACAAAGTCGGAACTGTCGCTAATTCCACAAGCACCATGCACAAAATTCACGCAAGACCCATCACTGCCGATGATTTTAGCATGGATCATATGATTGATGCTGCAAGGACACACATGGATTCGATGATTTCTTATATTGAGCAGCTCAGAAAAGAGTTTGTTGAAACCAAAAACAAAGAAATATGGTACAGCATAATACAGCTTCTGCCATCGTCATACAATCAAATGCGAACCTGTACGGTCAACTACGAAGTGCTCACAAATATGTACTTTAACCGAAAAGACCATAAGCTGGAAGAGTGGCGTGAATTTGCCGAATGGATTAAATCGCTGCCGTATGCAAAAGAGCTGATTGGTTGTTAGGGGAGCCTCTAAACGGGGGTAGTGCTTTATACGTGAAGCACTGCCCTCGTTTCCCTTTTTCTTAAAAATTTTACTTTTTTCCAACTTTTTCAAGCCCAAAACAGTCTAATAATATAGAGGGAGGTGAGAAAGCAGTTGACAGAACTCGTAAAGCTTGCCAAAAAAGGCGATAAGCCTGCATTTGATGAAATCATCCGTTTATGTACCGCTGATATGTTCAGGATAGCTATGTCTATTCTAAACAACAAGGACGATGCTGATGATGCTGTTTGTGAAGCTGTGGTGAAAGCTTATGAAAACATTCATAAACTAAATGACTGTAAGTTTTTCAAAACATGGATTATTAGAACACTTATAAATCAAGCAAACGATGCATACAAAAAGAGAAACAAAATCATATATCTTCACGAACTTGCAGGCGAGCCGAGGTATGAAGATGCGTATGATTTGGGCGATGATGAACTAAGTGCTGCTGTTTCCGACCTCAGCGTTGAGTATAAAACTGTGATTACACTCTACTATTTTCAGGATATGCGCATAAAAGAGATTGCAAGTGTTCTGAAAATCCCACAAGGCACAGTTAAATGGCGGTTGTCAAAAGCCAAGTCTAAGCTCAAAGAAAAATTATCCGAGGCTCCGCCACCAAAGTTGAAAGAGAGGGTTGAAAAATGCGAAGCGATATAGATACGACATTACGAAATGCAAAGAAAATTGAAATACCAGATTCTACCATCGATAAAGTAGATATTGTCCTCAGAGGTCTTAAGCCGCAAAGAGACACAGCACACACAAAAACCGTAAACAAAAAAGTCGCTATCATAGCGGCTGTGGCGGCTGTGATTGCCATTATGATAGCCTATCCGCTGCTCCCTGCTCCTATAAATAATTCATTTACCGCACAGGCTCGTGCAGTGCTATACCATGACATTGTCTTGCATAGTGATACCATGGCGTTACATACGGATGGTAGACAGATTGAGTTTAATTTTTCAGCAACGCGTGAATTCGGAATGTGGGCTGGGTTTTATGATGGTGAGCATATGTATCTAAGCATCGCTTTAGATGTCACTGGAGAGAACATAAAAAGTGCAGAGTTCAGTGTAACAAGCGGCTTTTTCGCAAGACAGCGAGTTGACTCTGAAAATGTTCTTATTATTACGCTTGATGAATACGGCAATGAGTCCGCACCACTCATTTTCGGCACAGAATTTGAGTCATTAGGCAATCGGCTCACTTTAGAGGATATGCAAGCGGAGAATTATTCGTTCTCGCTCGCAGTTCCTTTTAATCATAGGTTATCTTTTGGTGGGAATTCCGATCATTGTCTTGAAAATTTACAGGTACATGTAGATGTTTTATTCAACAACGGTCATCTGCAATCGGATACCATAGCACTTGATTTTGGCGATGGTGGAGCAGTCATTTCATTTTCTCAAGATATGGGTACATTGGGAGAATTTAGCTTTTACAGAATGAACTTAGATGAAGCGACACTTATCCCGGAAAGTGTTCATGTTCTCCCACTACGCGAAAATTTTTACGATTCTTTCGGCAGGTGGCGCACCGAGATGCACGTTTGGGAGAGAGAGGATAGGACAATTTATGCGTGCACTGTTCTTTTCCGCAACGACGGCGATGAGGAGAGATATATGTTTTCTATGGTCGGTGGCAACGCGGTTATGCCTGTTATCAGGTTAAGTGCTAACGGCAATCTCATCGCCATGGAATATATTTTACCAAATGAAGTCGCAAGAATGTTCAGGGAATACTGGGTAGATTCTGTATATATGCTGCCCGAGGGTTGGCTTGACGACCTGCTTGACGGGTTGTATGACTGATTAGCCGGAGGGGCAGGTTGTGTTTTTGTTTTCACTTTAGTATATTTTTTTCATCCATGGCGATAACTCCGTTTATCTTATGGTATAATACGTAGATACTAGTGTAACGTATTTTAAATAACTGGACTTTAATTGTGGTAGATTTTTGCGGCTGGCTAGGAGAAAAGCCGCGGGAATATCCAGATATTTCAAGGTTTTTCGACAACGTCAGGCGTAAAAAGATGCCGCAAGAAAAGGCTAGTTGTTTGAAATATGTTACACTAAGATATGTGAGGCAAGATGTTTATGGAGGGCGACGAAGTGAGAACAGAGCTGGAAATGATGGAGTTAATTTTAGGTGTAGCTAATTCTGATGAGCGCATCAGAGGGGTAATGTTGGCAGGTTCGCGCGCTGATTCCTCTGTGCCAAAGGATTGCTACCAAGATTATGATATTAGCTTTGCCGTTACGGATATGAAGCCGTTTTACAACAATCCCGCATGGGTGGAAGAAAAATTCGGCAAACCGCTAATAATGCAAATGCCCGAGATTTTGCGGGGTGCAGAAGATGACGGAAACTTTTGCTACCTTATGATTTTTCCTGACGGCGTTCGCATTGATTTGAGTTTTATATTCGATGAAGCGTATACTGACGATGGTGAACCTGTGATTGTTTTGCTTGATAAGGACAATGGCAACGGATTTTTCCCGCCGATAACGATTGACGAAAAATATTGGAATATCAAACCGCCGACAGCACTTGATTACCGCTCTAATTGCAGTGATTTTTGGTGGTGCTTGAATAATGTGGCAAAAGGGATTATGCGGGACGAACTGCCCTATGTTATGAACATGATACACGATACCGTCCGCTCAAATCTGCATGAAATGATTAACTGGCACATTGGAATACAGCATGAATTTAATATTTCCACAGGAAAAGACGGGAAATTTTTCAAGAAATTTCTCACGCCGGAATTGTATGCACAGTATGCCTCATCGTACTCTGATGGCAACTATGAAAACATTTGGAAAGCTATTGATGCGATGTGCGAAATGTTTCCATCATTGGCTTTATCTGTGGCTGAGCATTTTGGATTTTCATATCACAACGACGAAGAAGATGGTATGCGCGAATATCTGAGAATAACAAAGAGGTGAAACCAAAATGAAAAACTGTAGCCATTGGTTGCACAAATTAGTCGTCCGAAGAACGTAACCTGTAAAACACAAATCCAATCAGTGCCAGCACTATAAATGTTATGGTGTATACCCCCGCATGAATGGGGGAGCCGAGCCAGTATGTTGTGAACATGAACCCCGCGCAGACCGCTGCGATTATTGGTATCAGAAATCGCTTGACGGGGTGTATGTTTTTTTCTCTAATTGCAAAACAGATAAATATCGGGATTAGCAACGCAAAGAAGCTGTAATTGTAAAAATCAGGCAGACTGAAACTAAAGACTCCAAACCAACCGTTTGTGTTTGCGAAGATTACGAATAGCCAGAGAAAACTTATGCCAACTGCCATTACCATGCTGTTGTTTGGCACATTTGTGGTTTCGTCAAGCTCTGTCATTCTATCAGGAATCGGTCCAAGCCCTCTGCGCCCGAGAGAGTACATGGCTCTGCTCATTCCCAGGCAACAGGCGTTGAGTATGCCGAGTCCCGAGATTATCATAAATCCTACGAGCACGCCGCCCGCTTGGCCAAATACGCTTTGGAAAGCCGTGTGTGTTCCTCCTGCGAAGTTGGCTCCGCCACCCTGCATCATCTGCAAAGCGCCTTCTTTTGAGGCTGTCGTTACTCCGATAAAATATAGCACATATATTATGACGATTAAGCCAAATCCAAACATCAGAGCTATGGGAAACTTTCGTTTGCTGTCTTTAACTTCCGAGTTAAACGCAAGTGCTGCTTGCCAGCCATTAAACGCAAATGCTGTTGCGGATATGGCTGCAAATAGTGATGCGCTTTGGTTGAGATTCATGGGGTCGGACAACGGGCGACCGGGGACTGTCGCCCCTACGTCGATCGTTCCATTAACCTCTACGGTTATTAGACCGCTTATTACACCTACTGTTCCCATAAGTACAAGCGGTATCATGCGTGCCAATGTCGTTGCTACATTGAGCTTTACAGGGGTTTTTGGTGCAAAGTAGTTTAGGAAAAATGTCGCTACCATAAAAAAAGCGGTTATAAAAAAGCGAAACGGCAAATAGTTTTCGGCTGTGTTTGACATTCCTGCTACCGTCGCCGTGAAACCTGATGTTATCCATGCTATAATGGCGTATCCTGCGGGTTGGTACATTACTGCGAAGAACCAACCTGCGAGATAGCCGTATTTTTTGCCGACTATAACTTCCGAGTAGTCCACAAAGCCGTGAATCTTCTCGTATTTTCCGGCGAACACGCTGAACATATACACGCACGGGGCTATCATCAATCCGCCAATTATCCATGCTGCCGCTCCCAGCGGTACGTTTCCTCCTACTTCATAAAGCACCCGTCCGGGCAGGAAAAACACTCCCGTGCCGACCAAAAAGCCAACCACAAAGCAGACTGATACGAATAATCCGTGTTGTCTCTTTAGTATATTTTTTTCGTTCATGGTTTTTTGCTCCACTCTTTTTTATGCTATAATCTCTTGGTGTTCTGCACCCGCAGATGATGGGCAATTTGCTCCGCTTTTTTTCGAGCCAACGGTCTTGTCGCCATTGTTCTCGAAAAAAAGACTCCGCAAACCGCCCATCATCTGCTATAATTATTCTTAACTCGGAGGTATTATTACATGACTATTCCTGAATTACTTTCCCCTGCGGGGGATTTGGAGCGGCTGAAGGTGGCGTTTGCTTATGGGGCGGATGCTGTTTATATTGCGGGGAAATCTCTTGGTATGCGGGCTAAAGCCAGAAATTTCGAGATTGATGAGATGCATGAGGGCATTAGGTATGCTCACTCGCTTGGGAAGAAGGTTTATGTTACAGTAAATATTATTGCTCGTAATGAGGATTTTGTCGGTCTTGAAGATTATTTCACAGAGCTTGAGAAAATTGCTCCTGATGCACTGATTATTTCCGACCTTGGGATTTTTGACATGGCACGAAAATCTCTGCCAAATATGGAAATCCATATTTCTACTCAGGCTAATACCACGAATTTTGCCTCAGCCAATTTCTTAAAAAAACTGGGTGCCTCCCGTATTATTCTGGCACGGGAGCTGTCGCTCAGGGAAATTAGTGATATCCGAAAACTTTCGCCTGATGTTGAGCTTGAGTCTTTTGTGCATGGGGCTATGTGTATGGCTTATTCAGGCAGGTGTTTAATCAGCAATTACATGAACGGACGTGATGCAAACAGAGGTGGTTGCAGTCACCCTTGTCGCTGGGATTATGCTCTTGTCGAAGAAAAGTCGGGCGCTTTAATTCCTGTTTTTGAGGATAGCGAGGGCACTCATATTTTCAGTTCAAAGGATTTGTGTATGATAGCGCATATCCCTGCCCTTATAAATGCGGGGATTATGAGCTTTAAAATCGAGGGCCGCATGAAAACTGTCTATTATGTAGCTGCTGTGACGAAAACTTATCGTGAGGCTATTGATGATTTTATCTCTGACCCTGAGCTCTATGCCTCGCGTATCCCTTACTATGAAGATCAGCTCAGCAAGATTTGCCACAGAGAGTATACCACAGGCTTTTACTTCAGCCCGATAAGTGAAGAGGATCACTGTTATACTGACGGCTCTCACACTAAAACTCAGGATTTTTATGCAATAGTCGATGACTATGACCCTGTTTCGGGTTTCTGCCTTATTGAGCAGCGCAATAAATTTGAGGTCGGTGAGCGTATTGAGATTTTGAAAACTAAAGGCGAAAACTTCTCTCAAGTCATTGATGCACTCTTTGATTTTGACGGCAATCCTGTTATGGCTGCTCCGCATCCTCAGCAGAAGCTAAAGTTCAGGACAGCAAAGCCTGTGGAGAAGTTTGATATTATAAGAAGAGAAGTATAATGACTATTATTTCTTTCAACCGATATATACATTGACCGTTTCGGTAAATAACTAGCCAACCCAAGTTTATCATATATTTCTACGGTGGTCAATGCCACTGTGTTTATACCTACGTAAATATAATGTGGTATAATCTGCTTTTTTCCTTGACACAATGCTATCATAGATATACAATTAGGTGATGTTTCCGAACGGAGGTGTATATATACGCAATGCCCGATTTATTAACTTTAGGTATTTTCGCGGCCGTTGTAGTCGTAGCCGCTGTCGTTTTCTTCTTCCTTGGGATCGTTTATCGCAAAAAAGTTTCGGAACGTGAGATCCAAAGTGCAGAAGAGAGAGCCAAAAGAATTATCAACGACTCAATCAAGGGCGCAGAGCAAAAGAAACGTGAAGCTCTGCTGGAAGCAAAAGAAGAAATTCACAAAAACAGAAGTGAATACGAGCGTGAAGTCAGAGAACGTCGCTCTGAAATCCAAAAACAGGAGCGCAGACTCCAGCAAAAAGAAGAGATGCTGGACAAAAAGACAGACATTCTCGAAAAGAAAACCGAGGCTGTCGAAAAGAAAAGGTTGGACCTTGAATCTGCCAGCGAAGAGGTAGCTCAAATCAAACGTAGCCAGTTTGAAATGCTGGAGAAGATTTCCGGGTACACCATTGCTGAAGCCAAGGCGTACCTCATCGCAAACCTTGAATCTGAGGTTACACACGAGGCGGCAATGAAAATCAGAGAGATTGAAGACCGTCTCAAGGAGGAGGCAGATCAAAAAGCAAGAGAGTATATTTCACTCGCTATACAGCGTTGCGCTGCCGACCATGTTGCCGAGGCTACTGTTTCAGTGGTTCCCCTGCCTAATGACGAAATGAAAGGGCGTATCATCGGACGAGAGGGACGCAATATCAGAACCATTGAAACGCTTACAGGTGTTGACCTCATAATCGATGACACACCCGAAGCGATAACTCTTTCCGGTTTTGACCCGGTTCGCCGTGAAATTGCTCGCCTTTCGCTTGAAAAGCTGATTTTGGACGGCCGAATTCATCCCGCCAGAATCGAAGAGATGGTAGAGAAAGCCAGACGAGAAGTAGAAGCCACCGTAAAAGCAGAGGGCGACAGAGCCACATTTGAAACGGGCGTGCATGGTCTGCATCCCGAGATTATTAAACTTCTCGGCAGGATGCGTTATCGTACAAGCTATGGTCAAAATGTCCTCAACCACTCTATAGAGGTTTCTCACATCGCAGGGCTTTTAGCTGCTGAGCTTGGAGCAGACGTCATGACCGCTAAACGTGCGGGTCTGCTTCATGACCTAGGCAAGGCTATTGACCACGAGACAGAAGGCAGCCATGTAACCATCGGCGTTGACGTAGCCAAAAAGTACAAAGAGAGCGATGAGGTGCTTCACGCCATCCACGCTCATCACGGTGATGTCGAGCCGAGAACCATCGTCGCTTGTATCGTGCAGGCTTCAGATGCTATCTCCGCTTCTCGTCCCGGTGCTCGCCGTGAAAACATTGAGAGTTACATCAAGCGCCTTGAAAGGCTTGAAGAACTCACCAACTCATTTAAGGGTGTTGATAGTTCTTACGCCATTCAGGCGGGCCGAGAAATCCGCATAATGGTTAATCCCGAGCAGGTAGATGAAGACCAAATGGTTCTACTGGCTCGCGATATAGCCAAAAAGATTGAAGCGGAGCTTGAGTACCCCGGTCAAATCAAAGTAAATCTAATGAGGGAAACCAAAGCAGTCGAGTACGCAAAGTAAACTTAAAACATCAGAAAACTACGGTATCTGTGAATGCAGACACCGTAGTTTTTACTTCTCCTACCAGACTTTCAGTACAACAGCTTCCCACGGTGCTAGGTTTCCGTCGTAGTTGGTGCGCCCTACGTTTGTGACTATTACTTTGCCCATGAAGTTTCCCTCAAAAGGCGATTTTGCAGGCTTGCCGGAGAGATTTAGTATTATTGTGAATTGCTCATCTCTTGCTATTGTGCGCGTGTACGAGATCACTTGCCTATCTGAGTATGCGGGAGCAAATTCGCCATGCTTTAGCGTATTATTTGAATTACGCAGTGCTATCATGTTCCTATAAAATGTGAGAACCGAGTCACTGCGCTGTTTTTGTTCCTCATAGTTTATTTTTGTGTGGTTTTTATTTATCCCCAGCCACGGCGTACCTTTTGTAAACCCTGCTCCCTCCTCTGCGCTCCACTGATAAGGTGTGCGGGCATTGTCCCGAGAACTCGATGCTATCCACTTCCAGCGCAGTCCCGACGGTATCCAGTATGAGCGCAAAAGCCTATCTACACCCAAAGATTCTACGTCATTTAGCTGCTTGATTCTTGTATAGTCGAAATTCGTCATTCCGATTTCCTGACCTTGATAAATAAACACAGTACCTCTAAGTGTGAGCAACATGGTTGCAAACAGCTTTGCGCTGCGTTCCCGGTATTCGCCGTCGTTTCCATAGTGTGATATAATGCGTGGCTGGTCGTGATTTTCGAGATAAACTGCATTCCATTCTAAGCCCTGTTGCCATTTTGTCAGGACTTTTAACAGCTTGGCTGCACTAAACTTTTTCGGAATGTATTTCTCCATGAGCCTGTCTACCTGGAGGTGGTCGAAATAGAACAGCATATCAAGTTCTTCGCGCTCTGAGTCTGTTAAAAGCTTTGCATCTCTCAGACTTATCATTGGTGCTTCTCCAACGGTAAAGCAGTCGTAATGACTCAGAACATCTCTGCGAAGCTCTTTAATTATTTCGTGTGTGCCTTCTTGAGTCAGAAAATGTTCCCTTCCCCGCACTGCTACCCTATGTATACCATCTTCAAACGATGTTTTATAGATGAGATTTATCACATCGCACCGAAATCCGGCAGCTCCCTTTTTTAACCAAAAGTGCATGATTTCTTTAATTTCTTCAATTACTTTGGGGTTGCGATAGTTCAGGTCGGGTTGTGTTTCATGGAACAGGTGCAGGTAGTATTCTTCACTTTCCGGATCATATTCCCATGCATCATCGCCGAAGAAAGTCGTCCAGTTATTTGGCGGTCCTCCGTCTTCGCTTGGGGGTTTCCAGATATAATAGTCACGGTATGGGCTGGTTTTGTCTCGGCTTTTAATGAACCAGTCATGCTCATCCGATGTGTGGTTTATGACCAGATCCATTATAATTTTTATGCCGCGTTTTGCTGCTTCAGAGAATAGATGCTCCATGTCTGCCATAGTGCCAAACCTGGGATTTATATCTCGATAATCGCTGATATCATAGCCGTTGTCGTATTCAGGGGATTTGTAGACCGGCGAGAGCCATATAATTCCAACACCCAGTTCTTTAAGCGAATCAAGCCTTGAGACTATCCCCGGTATGTCTCCGATACCATCGTTATTTGAATCTTGAAAGCTACGAGGATATATCTGGTATACTACCTGTTCTTTCCACCATTTATCCATATTTTATTCCTTTATTCCCACTCAATTTTCGTTTTTCCTTTGCACGGGAGAGGAGAACATGTTCTCCTCTCCTGTTATCGCTTATGGTTTACTATCAAAATGCTGTGCGCTTTACAAATTTTGTGTGTAACATATCGTGTGCTTTGTGGCTGCCCGGTTTTTCCAGATATTCGTCGTAAATTTTCTGTACATCAAGGTTTTCGTAGGACTTGCGAAGTGGTCGTTTTTCGTCCAGTTCGTACAATACCTTAGTGCGGGCGGCTATGACATCATGATTGTTTCTGATGCTATCGCTCAGGTCGGGTTGTCCTCCGCCGTTTATGCACCCGCCGGGACATGCCATTATTTCAATCATGTGGAAATCTTCCTTGCCGCTCTTCACAGCATCAAGCAGCGTTCTGGCGTTTGCCAAACCTGATGCCGCAGCGACCTTTACTTCCATCCCTGCAATTTTGTAAGTCGCTCGCCTTACGCCATCGGGACCTCTCACCTCGCTAAAGTTTACAACTTCAAAATTCTTGTCGAGCCAGTAGCTTGCCGTTCTCAGTGCAGCTTCAAGCACCCCGCCGGTTACTCCGAAAATGACACCTGCGCCTGATGCAGTTCCAAACGGGCTGTCAAACTGCGCATCTTCCAGTGCTGCAAAATCGACACCATCTGCCTTAATCATTCGGGCAAGCTCTCTGGTTGTAATTGCCACATCAACATCGGGCACACCTGCTGCGGACTCGTCATCTCTGCCTGCTTCAAATTTCTTTGACGTGCATGGAACAACCGATACTACGACTACATTTTTCGGGTCAAGGTTGTTCTTTTTTGCAAAGTAGGTTTTAAGCGTTGCACCGAACATCTGCTGCGGAGATTTGCAACTGGAGAGATTTTCGGTAAGATCAGGGTAATAGTGCTCACAGAACTTAACCCACCCCGGTGAACATGAAGTGATAATAGGGAGCTTTCCTCCATTTTTAACGCGGTCGAGAAACTCGTGAGCTTCTTCCATGATGGTGAGGTCTGCCGAGAGTGCCATGTCGTACACGCCATCAAAGCCCATCCTCTTGAGCACTGCAGCAAGTTTTCCTTCTACATTTGTGCCGAGCGGCATACCAAATGCCTCGCCAAGTGTTGCTCTGATTGCGGGGGCTGTGAATACGTAAACAGTCTTCTCCGGGTCAGCAATTGCATCAAGAACTTTCTGCGTGTCATCCTTTTCTCTGAGCGCACCGGTCGGGCAGACAACAATGCATTGACCGCAATAAACGCATGGTGCATCTTCTAAGCTCTTTTCAAAGGCGCAGCCTATATGGGTCTTGAATCCTCTTTCGATAGCATCTATGACAGCTATTGACTGCTGGTCTTTACACGCTGCCACGCAACGTCTGCACAGTACGCATTTAGTATTATCACGGCTGAGTGATGAGGATTTGTTGTCTATATCGTAGTCGCATGTGATACCCCCATATCTTTTCTCGTCAATGCCGTAGTCTTTGCATAGCTTGAGAAGTTGACATGTTTCACTTTTTTGACAACTCAGACATTCTCTTTTGTGGTTTGAAACTGTGAGTTCCAGTGTGTGACGGCGTGATTCTCTGATTTCAGGCGTGTTTGTTTGAACTTCCATTCCGTCTTCTGCGGGGTGAACGCACGCCGCTACCAGTGAACGCGCGCCTTTGACCTCAGCTAAGCAAATTCTGCATGCGCCTATTTCATTGAGGTCTTTTAGGTAGCATAGTGTGGGGATTTCGATGTTTGCGTATTTTGCCGCCTCCAAAACCGTTGAGCCTTTCGGAGCTTTTACTGATACGCCATTTATTGTTAAATTTATCATATCCATTATTTTT